>JAICLL010000026.1 GCA_025927475.1 Pirellulales bacterium | reverse complement strand
TAACCCACATTCTCCTCAAGGAGCGATTTCCACGGGGCCGCCCGGTGCGGGAAATCCGCACGCCGGTAAATGCGAGGAACCAACCTCGTAGCGACAACGGGGAGGGGGAGGTCTCACGACCTCCCCCTTACCCACTTGTGCGTGAGCCAGCCTAGCCGACGTAGGCGTGCATCGCAAATGCAATCAGGCTTCCCAACACAAGGTTGGGAAGCCTGATCTGAGCCTTCGCCCGAAGCCGGCCGCAAGGGTCGGAGCTACCGCGATATCCCGAAGCCGGCCACAAGGGCCGGGGCTACCGCGCGTGAGACGGGCAGCCACAAGGGCCGGGTTAGCGCACCGCCTCGTTCAGCATCTTGGTGTTGGGCACGCTGTGGCGATTCAAGAGGCCGTCTTCCTCGGTCTCGATCACTGTGGCCACCGGGCCGACATCGCGGACGGTGCCGTCCATGCCCGCCACGTGAATCCGGTCGCCGGCGTGCATCCGCTGCCGCAGGTAATAGCCGGCCAGAATGCCGCCCATCACGTCGCGTCCGCCCAGGCCGAACGCCAGGCCAAAGCCCAAGGCCAGCCCGCCGGCGGCAATCAGGATCAGCTCTTTCAAAATGCCGAACTCGATGTGCAGTTGGTCGAAGGCGCCGATGAAGGTCATCAGGGCCAGCACATAATAGACGGCGTTGGCCAGATTCTCGGCATAGCTGATGCCCACGCGGTCGGCACTGGTGGCGATCACGCCGCGCAGGAAACCGGCCACGAGCAAACCCACCACCACTACTACCGTGGCCACCAGCAAATTGGGAATGTAGCCGACGATTTTTTCCATGGCCACGCTCACCGCGTCGAGCCGCAGAATGTTGAAGGCCGCGGCCAGAAACACGCACATCGTCAGCCAGAAGACAATCTGCCCGACAATGGCGGGCACGCTGTGCTGTATGCCGGCTTGCTTCATCGAGGCGGCCAGGCCGCTGCGTTCGGCGGCGGTTTGCAGGCCCAGCGACTGGCTGAGGGCCGTGGCAAACTTGTCCAGGACGCGGGCCACGATGTAGCCCACGACCAGCACCGCGAGCATGCCCACCACGTTGGGCAGCAGCCCGACGATATCGCCAAACGCTCGGTGAAAGCTCATTCGGACGGCTTCCTGCCAGGTTTCGAGATGTTGTACGTTAAACGTTTCCATGAGGGTTCTCCCTAGAATCGGTTGAATCTTTTGGACGTGACACGGGGAATTGCCCCGACAAGGTAAACACCACCGCGCCCACCACGCCCTGGGCAAAATGAGCCAAAGCGTAAGGCAAGGTGCGGAACAGCAAATCGGCGAACTGACCCACCAGCAACACCTGGTTCAGCCGCTGATGCACCGAGCGGTCGAAATGGGCGGGCAAAGGCGGCACCTCGCGCTCGGCCAGCCGGTCCAGAATGTCGTGGTTCATCGCCATCGGTCCTTCCTAAAAGGTTCATTGCCGGCGAGCGGCGGGCAGTCACACGCTTTTTCCATAGCGGCCTTGGATTTTTTCCCTGGCTCGGCTGACCCGCATCTTGCAGGCGCTTTCCGACAGGCCAAAAATTTCGGCTAATTCCTGGTAGCTGTAGTTTTCGGCGTATTTCAGGATCACCATCGCCCGGTCTTCTTCATCGAGGCATTCGAGCATCGTTTCCAGGTCGAGCGACAGCGCGGGGGCCGCGCCTGCCGACGCCGTGGGGTGCTCCGCCGCGGCGGTGGCTTCGTGTCGGCGGCGGCGGCCGCGTCCGCGCCGCAACGTCAGGCAGGTGCGCACCGCGATCGAATGCACCCAGGTGCTGTATTTCGAGCGGCCGTCGAATTTCTGCCGATGCAAAAACAGCCGCACAAAGACTTCCTGGGCCGCGTCGTGCGCGTCTTCGGCGTGTCCCAGCAGCCGGTAGCAAATCCGCCACACGCGATCGCGATAGCGACCGAGCAACGCGACGAAGGCCGGTCCGTCGGACCCTTCGCGGGCGGCGTCGGCAGCCAACTCCTCGTCGGTATGGTCGGTGAGAGGCACGGCGGTGGCGATTTTGGATTTTCGATTTTGGATTTTCGCTTGGAGAGGCGTCAAGCCAAGCTCCCACGTCGAGTATCCCGAAATCTCTCCAAGTGTTAGTTGCCGCCCGCCGCCGGGGCGTCACAGGCGGCTCATTCGCCCTTGATTTGCCCGCGGCCGTCCCAATCGAAAATCCAAAGTCGAAAATCCAAAACGCCCCTCTCGTCCCGGTCGGAAAAATCGGCACTGCCGGAAAAGCCCGCCGCCTTCTTCTGCCCGCCTTCGGAACGTGGCCTACGATTTTTCAGGGGCATTTCTGAAAAAAAAGGCAACGAGGAATCGGCGATGAACAATGCCATGGCGCGCAAATTGAATCTGCTGATTGTCGACGACGACCCGAGCATCGTGCGACTGCTCACGCAAATCGTCCAGCGGAACTTGTCTGACACGATGGCCGTGCACGGACTGTCCGACTCGAACGAGGCGCTGCGCTGGCTCGACCAGCACTGTTGCGACATTCTGATTTCCGACATCAACATGCCCGACACCGACGGGCTGGAAATGCTCCGCTTTGCCAAGGCCCGCAACGCCTGGACGCAAGTGATTTTCATCACGGGGCACTCCACCTGGGACCGCATTGCCGAGGCGGTCGAATACGGCGCGAGCGATTATCTGCTCAAGCCGGTCGACCAGAACGATCTGCTGACATTGCTCAAGCAGCTTTACGTGCGTTGCGCTCGTTGGCAGCACGCGGTGCTCGGCACGCTGCAAACCGCCACCGCGCGGTAGCGTAGATGGGGAATTCCGAGGTCTGATCGGTTTTGACCGGCGAATTCGGCAAACGCCCCGGTGGCTGGGGCAGGGCCTAAGCGATGCCCCGGCTGTTCAGATCCGGGGCATCGGCAAGCCTCTGCCCCCAGCCGCGCTTTTCGGCGCGGCGATGAAGGGTTCAATACGGCCGATGGTGGGACTCGCTGCGCTCGGCCCACCCTACGAGCGGCGCACCGATTCCTACCGCCGTTTCATTCGACTGAGAATCTTGCGCGCGCCGCGGGCTGCCAGCAGGCTGATCGCCGGCGCCAGCGGGGCGCGCATGCGCAGATCGCTCCAAAAGATGGCGTGCGCCGCCGTAAAACTGATCGCCAGCAACAAGGCCCACAACCACGGAGGGCGGACAAGTGCCATGCGCAGCTCGGCCATCGCCATCAACGCGAAGAGAAACACGCACACATACCATACAGCGATTGCATAGCGTGCGCCGCGCACTGAGGCCGGTTCGGCTTGCGATGTTCCCCCAGCGGCGACGTGGTGGGGCAGCACGCCCCAAAATCGCCCGATGCGCACCAGGCAGGCATACGCAAACATGCCGGGCTGCCGGCGAATGGCCTGCCAGGCCAGTCCATATTCTCGGCGGTCATTGGCCAACTCGTCAGGCGAGCGGGTTTTCCATAGTCGCTTGTCGAGAAGGTCTGCTTGCCACACCGCGCCGAAACGATCCTCGGCCAGATGCCGGTAATAATCAGCGTTGTTGCCCAACAGCAAGGTGTATCCGCCGTGTGTGGTGGTAATGATCGGCTGGCCGAACTGTATCTGATTGCGCGCGGCCCAAGGCAGCAGCGTGATCGTCGCCGCCAACAGCAGCGAGCCGGCTAGCCGCAATCGCAGCCGCCAGTGATCAGCCCGCCAAGCCCAGCCAACAGCTAGCGTTATTAACCACAGCAAAAAGGTTGGCCGGCAAAGCGCGGCCAGACCGATGGCCACGCCCGACAGTGCCGCAAGCAGGCCGCTTTGGCGTTCGCCGGCGGCGGTCGTGAGCGCCAGTGCCAAGACCGACAAAAACGCGGCCAGGGTTTCGGTCATGACCAGCGTCGATTGGTTCAGCAAAATTGGATCGCACGCCACCAGCAGACCCGCCAGCGGCGCAAGGTCTGCCAGTCGCCATTGGCGCGCCAGCACCACCGTGAACCACGCCGTTGCCACACCGAGCACCCAGTGCAACAGGGCCACGGCAAACATGGAATCGCTAAGCTTCAGGCAGCCGGCCAACAGCAACGGATACAGCGGCGGGCGATAGGCGGTCGCGATCTGGTCGTGCCCGAAGACGCCGCTTGTGAGCAAGTTGTCGGCCAAGGCCCGATAGCCATCGGGATCTCTGGCAAGCTGATCCGCTCGCAGCCAGATGGCGCCGCCACGGATCAGGCAGAAGGCCAAGAGCAGCGCGACAGGGTGGCTGGCGAAAGCGGAGAATTGGCGACAGAATTGCATCGTTCGCAATTATGAACACGGCGTCCGGCGTGTACAATGCGGCGACTTAGCCCGGATAATTCAGTCAGACGCTGAAAGCCCGACGCGTAAGCGAGGATTCATCTGGAATCAGATCAAACCAAGGACCACGGATGAATCTGCCGCAGCCTTCATCCTTTGTCGGTCAGATTGCATCTTTTTTGGTCGCTTGGCGTTGGCCGCTGCTCGGTGTCGGCCTGGCGGTCGCCTTGGCCGCCCTCGGCCCCTCGCAACGGCTGGCCTTCGACCGGTCGATCGAAAACATGTTCGCCCCCGACGACCCGGTGCTGGGGCCGTTTCGACAGTTGAAGCGCACCTTCGGCGGAGACGAGGTGGCCCTGGCCGCGTATATCGATGGCGACTTGCTTACGCCCGGCGGGCTCGAACGGGTGAGGCAACTCGCCGACCGCCTGGCCGGCGTGGCGGGCGTGCAAAAAGTTTATAGCCTGGCCACCGTCGGGCGCTTCCTGCGGACTCCGCTGTTCCGCCGCCGCGTGCTCCAGTTGAGCGAAGGCTACACGATTGGCGCAGACCATCAAACCGCCGGCGTCATCTGCGTGCTCGTGCCTGAACATCAGGCGACCGTGCCGCGACTACAAACCATCGACGAGTTGCGCCGGCGGATCGAACTGCACGACCCCAGCGGCGTGCTCACCGGCGAGCCGGTGATGATTGTCGATGGCTTTCGCTTTTTGGAACTCGATGGCCGGCTGCTGGGCGCCGTCTCGACCGGGCTGTTGATGTTGACCATCGTGGCGTGCTTTCGCAGCCTGCGATGGGTGCTGGTGCCGATGGCGGTGGTCGGCGCCACGCTGGTTTGGACGCAGGCGGTGCTGGTCGAAAGCCATCTGCGTCTCAGCCTGGTCAGCTCGATGCTGTGGGCGATTGTCACGGTGATCGGTATTGCCACGGTGGTGCATTTGGTCGTGGCTTTCCGCAGCCATCGCGCCGCCGGCATGACGCCCCGAGCGGCGCTGACGCTGGCCGGCGAGCAACTGGGCGCGCCCATCTTCTGGGCCTGCATGACCGACGCCGCCGGTTTCGCGTCGTTGATGGTTTCGCGCGTCGGCCCGGTACACGATTTCGGGCTGATGATGCTGGTGGGTTCCTTGCTCACGCTGGTGGGCATTGCCGTGTTCGTGCCGGGCTTGTCTCTCTGGGGGCGGTTCGACGCCGATCCGCGGCGGGCTTGGGGCGAGGGCCGGCTTGATCTGGGGCTCGAACGATTGGCGGCGGCCATCGAACGGCATCCGCGTTGGCTGGCGCTGGGCATTGCGGTCGCGTCGGCAGTCTGCTGTCTGGGAATGTTCAATCTGGAAGTCGAGACAGACTTCACCAAAAACTTTCGCCGCGGCAGTCCCATCGTGCATGCCTATGAGTTTGTCGAGTCGCGATTGGGCGGGGCGGGCGTGTGGGACATTATGGCGCCGGTGCCCGATCGCGACATCAAGGAATTTTTGAACCGCATCGCGCGGCTCGAAGAGCGGTTGCGAACGGAAGTGATGATCGAGACCGCCGACGGCGGTCTTCAGCCCGGACTGACCAAAGTGCTCAGCCCCGTCGACGCGCTGGACATGGTGCCGCTGGGGCGCATTCAGGCGGCGCTGCGGCTGGAGCCAACGCTCGACCTGGTGAGTGAGGCGGTGCCGATGGTCAGCGCGCTTTATGGCCATGATCCGCACGATGCCAACCGCCTCTATCTGCGCATCATGTTGCGCGCCCGTGAACGACAGCCTTCGCAACAAAAGCACCGGCTGATCGAGCAGGTGCGGCAAATCAGCCGCGAAGAGCTGCCACAGTCGGAAGTAACCGGCATCTTTGTGCTGCTGACCAAGATCATCGAGAGCACGACGCGCGATCAATGGCTAACGTTCGGCGTGGCCACGGCGGGCATCTTTCTGATGGTGCTTTTGGCGTTTCGCAGCGTGTCTCTGGCGTTGATCTCGCTGGTGCCCAACGCGCTGCCGATTCTGATTGTCACCGGGCTGCTGGGCTGGCTCGATCTGCGGATCAACATGGGCGCGGCCATGATCGCCAGCGTCTCGATGGGCTTGGCCGTCGATTCGTCGATCCATTATCTGACCGCTTTTCGCCGGCACCGCGCAGCCGGTTTGAGCACCGGCGAGGCCCTGCACGCCGTCCATCAGAGCGTCGGCCGGGCGATGGTGTTTTCAACATTGGCCTTGATGGTCGGCTTTAGCGCCTTGGCGCTCAGCCGCTTTGTGCCCACGATTTATTTTGGCGTTTTGGTCGGGCTGACCATGCTCGGCGGCTTGCTCGGCAACCTGGTCGTGCTGCCGCTGCTTTTGAAACTGACCCGAGCGTCGTGAAGGGATCGGCGACGGCCCTCAATGTCTATTTCCCCGGGCGGATAAACGCCGCGCCGATTCCCACAACAAATGCCCCGTGGTAAGCTGGGGCTGAGGGGCAAATGAGCGCGCCACCGTCGCACCTCTACAACTACACTTAATGGACGAACCGATGCCTGGCAGACCAGCGGATCGCATCTCGATTGAACCTACGCGAGCCTGCCACCGCACCCGCCGCGAATTCCTTTGGCAGGCGGGCGGCGGGTTCGTCGGCACGGCGCTGACCTGGCTGCTGGCCCGCGATGGCTTTTTCTCGAGTGCCGCCGCCAACGAGCTGCCGGCGATCGTTTCTCCGCTATCACCCAAACCGTCGCACTTCGCCCCCAAGGCAAAGGCGTGTATCTCGCTCTTCATGTATGGCGGCCCCAGTCAGGTCGATTTGTTTGATCCCAAACCGGAGCTAGCCAAGCGACAGGGGCAGCCAATTCCCAATGTCGAAAGCGATCCGCTCTTCAAGGTGCGCAACCCCGGTTTGCTGTTGCCCAACGCCCACGGCTTTCGCAAGTGCGGGCAGTCGGGCATCGAAATCTCCGAGCTTTACCCGCAGCTTGGCGGCATGGCCGATGAAATGGCGATCGTCCGTTCGTGCTACGCCGATAGCTTCGCGCACGGCTCGGGGCTGTTGCAAATGAACACCGGCTTCGTGCGGCAGGGTTATCCCAGTCTCGGCTCTTGGGTCACCTATGGCCTGGGCACGATCAACCAAGACCTGCCGGCGTTTGTCGTGTTTCTCGATCATCGCGGCGGACCGATCGGCGGCGCGCCCAACTGGAGTTCGGGCTTCATGCCCGCCACTTATCAAGGCACACAGTTTCGCACCTCGGGCGATCCGCTGATCGACCTGCATCCGCCCGCCGGCATCACGCGTGCCCAGCAGCGGCAACAGCTCGACCTGCTCGCGCGCTTGGACGGCTTGCAGCCCGCCGACCTGTCGCGCGGCTCAGAGTTGCAAGCCCGGCTGGCCACCTACGAGCTGGCCTATCGCATGCAGGCCGAGGCGCCCGAAGCGGTCGATCTGTCGCGCGAGACCGCGGCCACTCGGGCGATGTACGGCCTCGACCATCCCGACACCCAGCGTTTCGGCACACAGTGCTTGATGGCCCGGCGGCTGGTCGAGCGCGGCGTGCGGTTCGTGCAGATTTATTCTGGCGGCGGACATAACGACCAGAACTGGGACGCCCATGGCGACGTGAAGGCCAACCACGAGCTGCACTGCCGCGAGACCGATCGGCCGATGGCGGCGCTCTTGGCTGATCTGAAGCAACGCGGGCTGCTCGACGAGACGCTGGTGGTGTGGGGCGGCGAGTTCGGTCGCACGCCCACCGCCCAGAACGGCAAGGGCCGCGACCACAATCCGCGCGGCTTCAGCACCTGGCTAGCCGGCGGCGGCGTGCGCGGCGGTCAGGCCTATGGCGCCACCGACGAATTCGGCTTCGCCGCGGTGGAGAACAAAGTTCACGTTCACGACTTGCACGCCACCATCTTGCACCTGATGGGCCTTAACCACGAGCTGTTGACCTACTTTCACAACAGCCGCGAGATGCGGCTGACCGACGTCGAAGGGCATGTGGTGCAAGAGCTGATTGCATAGACCGGTGGGCGATGGGATTTTGGATTTTGGATTGCCCATTATGAGTCGCTGGCCCCAATTCCGGCTGGGATGCGTGTTTTGGCTTAACGCCGCAGTGCAGTGGCATTCTTGCTGTGGGCGCTTCGTTCATCGCGAGCCGCCCAGCGGCCGTTGAGTTTCGGCGTCTTTGTTGTTGGCGTCCTCGCACTAATCATCTGGGGCGCACTCCAGATTTCTGAAACGCGGTAGCCGGTCGCCTAACGCTGGGGAATCGCCAAGGCTCCGCCAGCAGCCATCAGGACATGAACCCTCCGCCAGCCGGCATCCACGCCTGCAACGGAGGATGCTAAGGCCATTCCGTTGTTTCGAGGAATTCGCGATGGTCACCGAGCGTAATTCGGGCGACGCCGCCCTCAACGTCGATCGAAGCATCGCCCTCCAACAGGAGCCGCGCCGACGCCAAGCGCGCGCCTCCCAATAGTGTCAAATTATACAGGTCATCCGTGGCGGCGCCGTATGGAGTTATTTCAAAATCGCTGACCGACTTGCACTCGTGCACGGGGCGCTTCACAACGACCTTTTGAGGACCATCGATTAGCAACTCAGCGGAGCAGGTCCAAACTTCGGCGACACTGTCACTGCCGGTTGCGTAAAAGCAGTTTAGCGATGAAAAGCTGATTCGTACCGCAAAGGCGCAATCGATGGTAATTCCCTCGAAGTTGGCATCGTGAAATTCAAGCATCAGGAGCATGCTGGACATCTTAATAATCCTGCTTATCACGGGTCTTCGCGGTGCACGCCCGAGCCAAGCGATGACGCAAACACGCCTGGGCATCGCCACGGCTCTTTTCCCAGCCACTAGCCACCAAGCACCAATCACCAGTCACCAGTCACCAGTCACCAACCACCAGTCACTACCAGACATCCGCAGCGGCCACGCCTTTCGCCGCAGCCAACTCGGTGGTCTTGGGCCGGCATTCCAAGCCAACAAAATCGCGATAGCCCAGCTCGTGGGCCTGTCGTAGCACGCGGTTGTAGTGCACTTCGCCCGTGCCCGGTTCATTGCGGCCGGGGTGATCGGCCAACTGCAAATAGCCGACCTGATCGAAGCCTTCTTTCAGATGCCCGCACAAATCGCCCTCGCTGATCTGCATGTGGTATAGGTCCCAGTTGATTTTGACGTATTTTGAATCGACTTCGCGGCAGATGCGCACGGCGGCTGGGCTGCCATAGAGGCAGTGCCCCTTGTGATCGACGCGGATGTTCATCGGTTCCAGGATCAACATCACTTCGTATTGCTCGGCGATGGGCGCCACGCGCTTCAGCGCCGTGATAATATTTTCGTGCATCTGCGGCTGCGTCATGCCGGGCTGGTCGTTTCCGCCCACGACGCACATCTTTCGGCAGTCGAGCTTTTTGGCGACTTGGCAGCTTGCCTCAATCTCTTTCTCGACGGCGGCGTGATTCTTGGGATCGTTCATGCCCGGCTCGAAGGGCCAGGCGGTGAACTGGGCGATCTCGATCTTCAACTCCTTGGCCAGCGCGGCGACTGCGTCGACATCGCGACCCCGCCACGGCCAGAACTCGATGGCCGGAAAGCCGAAACTGGCAGCCGCGCGAACGCGATCGAGAAACGGCAGCTTGGTCCACCACATTTCGACGTTCACCGCGAACCGGGTGTGCGGCGTACGGCCCAGCCGGCCGGTGTCTTCGTCATCGGCGGTCACCGCCATTGGCGCAGCCGCCAGCGGCAGGGCCAAGGAGGCGGCGGTCGATTTCAAGAGCGTGCGGCGATCTAGGGGCGGCATGGCGTTCCTCATGGTGTAATGCGGCGTATTGATAATCCATCTTGGACATACTACCCCGTGCCAGCCTAGAATCCAGGCATCCGCCATTCAACCCTCACCGAATTCCGCTGTCACGGAGCTCAACGAAAATCCCATGCACGAGCACTTTATGCGTCTGGCCCTGCAAGAAGCCCAGCGGGCCATAATGGAAGACGAAGTGCCCATCGGCGCGGTCATCGTGCACGAAGAGCGGGTGATTGCGGCGGCCCACAACCAACGCGAGCAGCTCCGCGACCCCACCGCGCACGCCGAGATGATCGCCATCACTCAGGCGGCTGGGGCGCTGGAGAGCTGGCGGCTCGATGAGTGCCTGTTGTACGTCACGCTGGAACCTTGCCCGATGTGCGCCGGGGCGATCATTCAGGCGCGCATTCCGTGGGTGATCTATGGAGCCGCCGATCCCAAGGCGGGAGCGGTGCATACGCTGTATCAGCTCTTGGCCGATCCGCGGTTGAATCATCGCTGTCAAACCGTCAGCGGAATTCTGGCCGATTCGTGTGGCGGGCTGCTCACGCAGTTCTTCCAGCAAAAGCGGGCGCTGGGGAAGAAGTAGCTCATGCCCGGAGGACGCGACAGCCAAGGACAATGCACGGATGCAACACGGATGATTCAGCGAGAATCATCGCCGGACCCGCCAATGCCGGTGGCCATCGAGGTGGTGTTCGAATCGTCGGAATTATCGGGCGATGACTCGGTGGTCTGATTCACCACCGGCGGAAGCTCGCCGGGATGTTGTTCGTAACTCACCACGAACGTGCAGGCCCCCAGCGTCAGTTTGTCGCCCGGCATCAGCACCGCTTCGCTCACAGCAGCGCGGTTGACGCGCGTGCCGTTCTTCGAGCCGAGGTCGCGCACGACGAGCGTCGCGCTGACGCGGTCAATCTCGCAATGGCGGCGGCTGAGCGTCCGATCGGACAACCGAATGTCGGCTTTGGCGCCGCGGCCCAACACTACCGGTAGTCTGTCCAACATCACCACTTGTGGCGCCGCCGGATTCAAGCTGATGAGCTTGGCTTTCATGCTCCGCCCCGATTTCGTTCGGCGTCTCTTACGACGCCCCTTTTTGCGGTCGTTGTCGCGGACTGGTGGTCATCTTACCACCCGCGCCCTTGACCGCGTAGCCCGAGTTTACCAAGATGAAAGATTCTGCCCCAGTGACGAACCCGGCGGGCGGTCTTTGCCCAATTCTTGCTCCCCCATGCCTTCTTCCAGCCCGCTGCCCAACGCCGCCGGACGGTTCGGCCCTTTTGGCGGGCGCTATGTGCCCGAAACCCTGACGCGGGGGTTGGATGAACTGGTGGCCGCCTACGACTCGGCCCGGCGAGACGCGGAGTTTGAGGCCGAACTGCAACAGCTCTGGCAGCACTACGTGGGCCGGCCTTCGCCGCTTTACCACGCCCAGCGCCTCAGCCGCCACTGTGGCGGGGCACAGATTTACTTCAAGCGCGAAGACCTGAACCACACCGGCGCCCATAAGATCAACAACACGCTCGGCCAGGCCCTGTTGACCTTGCGCATGGGCAAGCCGCGGGTGATTGCCGAGACCGGCGCCGGCCAGCACGGCGTGGCCACCGCGACCGCCTGCGCCCATTTCGGCCTGGAGTGCGTGGTCTACATGGGCGAGGAAGACATCCGCCGGCAGAAGCTGAACGTGTTCAATATGCGGATGATGGGGGCTGAGGTGCGGCCGGTCAGCAGCGGCTCGCGCACGCTGCGCGACGCGATCAACGAAGCGCTGCGCGATTGGATGAGCAGCGTCGAGCACACGCATTACATCATCGGCTCGGTGGTCGGCCCGCATCCGTTTCCCATGATCGTGCGCGATTTTCAATCGGTCATTGGCCGCGAAACCATCGAGCAATGCCGGCGGCAACTTGGCCGCCTGCCCGACGCGGTGGTGGCTTGCGTCGGTGGGGGCAGCAACGCGGCGGGCATGTTTTATCCGTTTGTCGAGCTGGATGAGGTCGAGTTGGTCGGCGTTGAGGCGGGCGGACGATCGCCACGGCCCGGCGACCATGCCTCGCCGCTGTCGTTCGGTTCGCCCGGCGTGCTGCACGGCAGCTACAGCTATGTGATGCAAGATGAAGACGGCCAGACGTGCGATGTGCATTCGATTTCCGCTGGGCTGGATTATCCGGGCGTAGGCCCGGAGCACAGCTATTGGAAAGACACGGGCCGCGTGCGCTATGAATCTTGCCGCGACGACGATGCCCTGGCGGCATTTGACCTGGTGGCTCGCAACGAGGGCATTTTGCCCGCCCTGGAAAGTTCGCACGCGGTGGCCAAGGCGTTGGAGCTGGCCCGCGGGCTTTCCAAGGAGCAGACAATCGTGGTTTGCTTATCGGGCCGCGGCGATAAAGACGCCTTCGAGGTGGCGCGGTTGCGGGGGGAAACGATCGAATAGGCAACGGATGGCGCGGGGCCGGTGGCTGAGGCAGAGGCTTGACGATGCCCCGGCGTCCGGATTTTGGATTTTCGATTTTGGATTTTCGATTTGATGTCGGCGATCGACCAACTCTTTCAACGCCTGAAGGCCCAACATCAAAAGGCGCTCATGCCGTTCATCACGGCCGGCGACCCCGATTTGGACTTCACGGCCGATGTGCTGGCCGAATTGGTTCGCCGCGGCGCGCATCTCTGCGAGGTCGGCATTCCCTATAGCGACCCCATCGCCGACGGCCCAGTGATTCAAGCTTCGTATACGCGCGCTTTGGCCAGGCGAATCAAGCTGGCCGAAATCTTTCAAATGCTCGGACGAACCTGCCCTCGGCTTGCTGCCCCGCTGCTGACCATGGTCAGCTACGCCGTCATCCATCGCCATGGGCTGGCCCGATATGTCGACGAGGCGCAAGCGGCGGGCCTGGCGGGGGCCATCGTGCCCGACCTGCTGGTCGAAGAATCGGCCGAGTTGGCGGGCATTTGTCGGGCGGCCGATTTCAGTCTCATTCAGCTCGTCACGCCCACCACGCCGCGCGAGCGGGCCTTACGCATCGCCGAAAATTCGACGGGCTTCTTGTATTATGTATCGGTCACCGGCATCACCGGCGAGCGAACGGCCTTGCCGCAGCAATTGCTCGACAGTGTTTCCTGGCTCCGCGAGCAAACCGCCACGCCCATTTGCATCGGCTTTGGCATCAGCCAGCCTGAGCATGTGCGGCTGCTTTCGCCCGTGGCCGATGGCCTGATTGTCGGCTCGGCGATTGTGCGGCGGATCGCCACCGCAGAGAACCGCCCACGGGCGGAAGTGCTGCGCGAAGTGGGCGAGTATGTGGCCGCGCTGTTGAGCGCCTTGTAGAACGGCGTTCACTCTTTCCGGCAGTAGTCATGGCAGGATAGAATAAAGTCAATCGTTCGGGGCACCTGGCGGCCACCGCGGAAGCTTGGCAAATGCGCGCCTTCTTGAATCAACTCGCCGAACTGCTGGTCGAGCCGTGGATTGATCCTGCGGACGAACTGGACAATGCCTATCGCACTGCCGATTCCGGCATGTCGCACTGGGGGCGGTTCGTTTGGGCCGCCGCCATCAGCGCGGTGGTGCATGCGGTCGTGCTCGTCGTGCTGGGCCGCGTCGTGCATGAGGAGCAGCGGTCCGAGCCGCCGACGCAGTTGGCCGTTACCGCCTTCAAACCCGAAGAAGAGTTGGAACTGGCCGAGCCGGAACTCACCGTGGCCGATGTCAGCGACGAACCGGCCGATAGCCCGCTGGCCGCCGCCAGCGAGTCGCTGGCCTTGACGATGGCCGACAACGCCTTGCTCGAAAGCGTCGATCAGCCGCTCGATTTTTCCGCACCGCTGGAAATCGACTTGCCGCTGCCCGACGTCAGTGGATTTGACATGAGCGACGTCGTGGTGCAGACCGGCACGGTGGGTGTCGAGGTGCGCGAGGTGGAAGGCGCCATCGACCGTCTGACCGACGAGATCATGAGCCACTTGGAAGAAAACCGCTTGTTGGTGGTCTGGCTGATGGACGCCTCGATCAGCCTGGCGGGCGATCGGAACGAAGTTGCCGAGCGGCTGGAACGCATCTACCACGAGATTGACGCGCTGGGCGGCATGCGCGATGAGGCGCTGAAAAGCGCGGTCGTGGCCTTCGGGCAGCAGATGCAAGAGATGGCTCCGCCCACCACCGACACCGCGGCCGTGGTCAACGCGATTCGCGGAGTGCCCACCGACACCTCCGGCGTCGAGAATGTCTTTTCGGCCGTGCTAGGCTGTGTGGCGCAATATCAGCGCGAGCGCCACAACGAACACCGCCGCATGCTGGTGGTCGTCTGGACCGACGAGTCGGGCAACGACGCCGACCGGCTGGAAAACGCCGTCCAGTTCTGCCGCAACAATGCCATTCCGGTGTACATCGTCGGCCCGTCGTCGATGTTCGGCAAGCAGCAAGGCACGATGTCTTACAAGCACACCGACGGCAAAACGTATCCATTGCCGGTCGACCGCGGCCCCGACACGGTGCGCGAAGAGCGGCTGCGTTTGCCCTATTGGTTTGGCGGCAATCAATACGAGTCGATGGTTTCGGGGCTGGGGCCGTTCGCCCTCACGCGGCTGGCGCACGAAACCGGCGGCGCTTATTTCATCAAAGACCATGCGGCGGACCGCACGCCGTTCGATATGGACGTGATGCGGCATTACACGCCAGACTATGAATCGCCCGACATTTATTTGCGGCAGTCGGCGGCCAGTCCCTTGCGGCGGGCGGTGCTGGCCGCCGTCGATATCACCAATCAGCGGAAAGTGAAAGGCACGCCGCGATTGTCGTTCGCCCCCAATGGGAACACCTACTTCAGCGAGATGCGCGAGGCCCAAGAGACGGCGGCTTACGACACCGCGGTGTTGCAACAAGCGTTGGCCCCGTTTGGCGCCCGCGGCCTGGAAGCCGCCTACGCCAAGGAACACTCGCGCCGCTGGCGAGCGTGGTACGACCTGACCTATGGCCGGCTGCTGGCCATGACCGTTCGCTGTTATGAATACAACTGGGCCTGCGCAGTGATGAAAGCCAAGGGCGCCGATTTTGTCGACAAGAAATCGAACCGCTGGGAATTCAAGCCCGACCCGACGCTGCACTATGGCAGCCAAAGCCAGCGCGCGGCCAAGGAAGCGACGCGATTGCTGACGCGTTGCGCGAAAGAAAACGCCGGCACACCTTGGGCGCTGCTGGCCGAGCGCGAGTTGAAAGACCCGTTCGGATTCCGTGTCGAAGAGAAATACGTCGCCCCGCCCCCGCCCCCCAAGAAGAAGCCGGGCAAGCCTGCGCCGCCCCCGCCGGCCTCCGCGAATCAGCGCCGCACCGAGCAGCCCCGTAAGCTTGCCAAGCCCACCGAAGAGAACTTGCCGAAACTCTAGCCCGGAACCGTGAACCACTGCCGCGCCCGTTGGCTGATTCTTGCCGCATTCGTGCTGGCGCCGTTGCTGCGCGGCCGAATCACCCAGCCAAGTACGCCGGGAATCATCAAAATCGTCTCCAGCCTGCCGCGCACAGGCAGCGTGAAAGCGCAGACCGATTCGATCGTCGGCGGCATTCGCCTGGCGATGGAAGAAGCGCACTGGCGGGCCGGCGGTTTTCAAATGGTCTACGCCGACTGGGACGATGCCACCGCCGCCGCCGGACAATGGACCGCCGAGGCCGAAATCGCCAATGCCCAGCGGGCCGTGCGCGACCCCGACGTGATGATCTATCTGGGCACGTATAACTCCGGCGCGGCGAAAATCTCGATGCCCACGCTCAATCGAGCCGGCCTGCTCATGCTCAGCCCTGTCAACACCTGGCCGGGGCTCACCAAACCCGAACAAGGCGATCCGGGAGAACCCGACATCTATCGTCCGACCGGGCGGGTGACGTTTGCTCGCGTGGCTCCCACCGACGATCTGCAAGGTCCGCTGGGCGCCGAGTGGGCTAAAGAGCTCGGCGCGCGACGCGTCTATGTGCTCGACGACATGGAGGTCTATGGCCGCGGCATCGCCACGTTGTTTGCCGAGCGCTCGCGCGAGATCGGGTTGACGGTGTTGGGGCACGAAAGCATCGACGCCAAAGCCCAGGAATTCAAATCGCTGATGACCTCCATCAAGGCGTTGCGGCCCGACCTGGTGTACTTCGGCGGCACCGCCCAAAGCAAGGCCGGCCAGATTGCCAAAGACATGGCCGCCGTGGGGCTGACCTGCAAGCTCATGGTGCCCGACGCCTGCATGGAAGAGGCCTTCCTCCGGGCGGCGGGCGTGGCCAATCTTAACGATCGTTGTTACGTGACGTTTGGCGGCCTGCCGCCTGAGCACCTGACGGGCAAAGGCCGCGAATTCGTCGAATCTTATCGCCGCCGCTTCGGCGTGACGCCGGAAGCCTACGCCATTTATGGCTACGAGGCGGGCAAGATGGCACTGGCGGCCATCGAGCGCGCCGGCCGCAAAGATCGCGCGGCGATCATCGAGGCCTGCCTTTCGATGCGCGATTTCGATGGCGGCGCTTTGGGCAAGTGGTCGTTCGACGCCAACGGCGACAGCACGCTGCGCACCCTCAGCGGCAGCGTGGTGCGTGAGGGGCGCTTTCAGTTTGTGAAACTGCTCGGCGAATGAGCAACGTGCGGAATGCGGAGATCGCCATCTCACGGCAAAATGCGCAAACCCACTGCGGTGTTCAGTCTCAACGAGTGGCGGCGGTGCCGCACCAGCGTCTCGCGATAGTAGTGTACCAGCGACGTGGTGTTTCGCTGTACGGCCAGGAAAGCATCGACGTTGATCTCGCCCGCGCGCAGCCGCGACCAGGCGGCGTCGCGCTTGCGGCGGATGGCGGGCAGCGTCACCTGCTCCAGCCGCTGCAAGTCGCCGCGGGTGTTTTCGAAGTCGTGGGCGGCTTGCCGCACCTCTGCCACGATTTGTTGCTCGCGCGCGGCGGCTTCGCTTTGGCTTTGGGCGATATTGAGATTCGCGCGTTGCAAGTTGCCTTGATTGCGATTGAACAGCGGCGCCGAAGCGAAGACGCCAGCGCCCCACGACTGCGTGTTTCGCCCGCCGATAAACGAGTTGTTGTGGTACTCGAACGGCGAATAGAGCAGATAGGCGTCGGAGAAGACCTCGGCTCTTTCCTGCCTGAGCTCGGCGCGGGCCCGTTCAACGCCTAGCCGGTGGGCGGCCAGATCGGGCCGGTTCCGCACCGCCAATTCAATAAGTCTTTGCACCGGCGGCGGCTGCCTTTGCAGCTCGCGGACCGAGCCGCGCAGCTCGAGTCGCTCGATTTCGCCGATGGGCAGGTCGAGCAAGGTGCCCAAACGCAGCTTGGCTTTCCAAGATTGTTGGCGCGCATCGCCGATCGACATGGCGGCCAAGTCGCGCTCGATGGTCAGATCGTCCTGTTCTTCCAGCGTCCTGCGGCGATTGCCCGCGGGGGCCGACCGCAGCAGCTCGTCGATGAGGCCCAGGCTTCGCTCGGCGGCGCGCACGGCCTGCCGCGCGGCCAGAGCATCGACATAGGCCGTATAAAGATCGTCGATCGCCTGCCGCACGGCGTCTTGATATTGCGCCCGCAAAATGCGCTGCTCGGCTTCGGCGACGGCGATGCGCGAGCGTCGCTTGCCCGAATAATCGATCGGGTAGACGATGCTCAGGTCGTGGCTGATTTCGCCGGGCCGCCGCTGCGAATACGATCCATAGGGAACATCATCGGCCGAGTAGAAGAAGAGTGGGTTGGAGCGCAGCCCGGCGGTGAGCACGTCGGCTTCGGCCTGGGGAATCTCGAACGACTTGGTGCGCAGATCCCGGTTGACGCGGACCAGCCGGTTGATGGCGTCGTCGAGGCTCAGGCCGGTGGCCGGCGACGCATCTTCGGCCACATCGGCGCGGGCACCGCCTGAAGGCTCGACCAACTCGGCGCTGGACACCGAGGGCACTTGCAGTCGCTCGATGGCTGGCGCCAGGCCGTGCGCAAAGCGGTCTTGGGCTTGCAGCGGAGGCCGAAAGGCCGAAGCATTGTAAGGCCGACGCGTCAACTCGCGCAGCGGCGCCAATCGCCGGTTCGGGTCTTGGCCGAGCAGGATGTCATTCGAGCCGGGGCGGCGGCGGTAGGGGCTGGCCGCGGTGCCGGGAATTCTGCCGAGCTGCGTTTTTTGGCTGCGCTCGGCGTTCTCCTTGCCCTGAGCGATGATAATGATGTCGTCCGAGAGCGACACAAGCTGCGCTTGGCAAGCGTGCGCGCAACACTGCCACGCCAGGCAACACCACAGCCATCGCACGACCGAACGTCGGCGCATCAATAAAAACCAGCTCAGGGTTCAAGTTCTATTGACGCAACACGTTGGCCCGCGGCCCAAAGGCCGTCTTGGCCGACTCGGGCAAGAGCTTCTCGGTGAGCCGAGTTACATAATGCAGGCTGCTGCCCGGTCCTTGAAAGCCCTGCACCTGTTCGTCGACTTCGCTCTCTTGACCCACCACGCGCCCCAGGTCAAGATCGAACCGCACCGTGCCGTTCGCTTTGCTCTGCACAATCTGGGCTTCGAGGGCTGGGTCGTTCACCGGCGTGAGCACCTGCGTCTCGATGGTGATCGCCGCCACGCCGTCTTTCACTTCTTCCAGCCGAAACCGCTGCCGGGCCTTGATTTTTTTGCTGCCGCCTTGCTGGAGTGTGACCGTGATATCGGCGGGCATGTACCACCGCTCGCCGACCGCAACCGCCTTTTCAGGCAAGGGCAGCGTCACGTTCTCTTGCATCGGAGTGGCCTGCACATATTTTTCTTCGCGCTTGGTCACCGTGCCGCGCGGGTCGAGCGTCAGGGTGGCCAGTGGCACGCCGACTGCCTTGGCCACGCCATCGAAACCCGCCGGCGGCGTTTTGTCGGTCTGGCTGTTGTAGCGCACCTCCTGACGGCCGTCGAACTTCTGCCGCATGTCGACGCTCTCGACGGAGTGAACCAGCTCGGCGTTTCCCTGTTCATCGACCGAGTCGATCTTCCAGACCTTGACCGACAAGCTCAGCGTATCGGCAGTTTGCGTGGTGCCTTGGATGGTGCTGCGCACCTTGGCGCGGTGCTCGACTTCCCAGCGGAGCGTTTCGCCTGGCTGGAATTTGTATTTCAATTCATACGTTTTGGTCCCCGCGGCGGGCTTGTCGCCGGCAGAGGCGCTCATTACGGGCGTGGTCGCCAAGCATGCGCCCAGCACCAGCGCTAGCGAAAGTCGGATCATCATCGCTCCTCGCATCCTTTCGAGTGGGTTAGCGCGGTCGTGACGGCTCGCCGCCGAACAGGCTGCCGCTCCAACCTAGTTTCTGACGAAGTGTGCGGTAATAGGCATGGCCGGCCGCTTCGACCAGCATGAAGCGCGGCGCCGCCCGCCGGATTCTTACGCGGTCGCCCGCCGCCAACGCGCCCAGCACGCGGCCATCGACCACCACCGAGGTGCCCTCGTGCGGACGCGGCACGACCA
The DNA here is from genome assembly GCA_025927475.1 of Pirellulales bacterium. Taxonomy (GTDB): domain Bacteria; phylum Planctomycetota; class Planctomycetia; order Pirellulales; family JAICIG01; genus JAICLL01. Next base: position 32,403 of record JAICLL010000026.1, on the reverse strand, counting down.
ACTCGTACACCCGGTCGGCCGAATCGACCACGGGACGATTGGTAAGCGTATGAGGGCTGATCGGCGAGATGACGAACGCTTGCAGGTCTTTCCGCAAGATCGGTCCCCCGGCAGACAGGCTATGGGCCGTCGAACCGACCGGCGTGCTGACAATCAGGCCGTCGCAACTATAGGTGGTTACCAATTCTGCGTCAACGTAGAGATGCACTTCAAGGATGGCAAAGGGCGGTCCGCCCAGGATGGCCACTTCGTTCAAGCCGAGTTGGCACGACGGCCCCAGGGAACGCGAAGATGCGGCCGCCGCCCCGCCCTGGACCGAATCGTGATGACACTCGAACATCAGGTGTTCGACAATTCGCGGCTGGGCGGCGCAAATACGAGGAAAGCTGGCGATGAACTCCTCGGGCGACAGGTCGGCCAGAAAACCCAGTTTTCCCAGGTTGACCCCGATTACCGGCAATTGGCGATAGCCCATTTGCCGAGCGGCGCGCAAGATCGACCCATCGCCTCCCAGCACGACCGCGTAATCGGCTTCGAGCTGCGATAAATCAACCTGGTAATCTTCGTCCCAAACGACGATTTCGGCGTGATCGTCCATCACCTTCCGCAATCGGTCGGCTTGGCCGCCGACCAGCGCACGATCGGTCGAGCCGAGCACAACAAGGCGAGGGCGGGGGCACGGATGGTCGACGGCGGAAGCGGACATAGCGCCGATCATAGGCTGCCGCGATGGCTTGCGGCAAGGCATTTAATGACCAAAGAGCTTCGGTCCGTCGGGCTTATAGGCGCCGGCGCCGCCTTGCTCGCGCGCTCCGTGCCACCAGTTGGGCCAGACGCGGCGCAGGTAAAACACGCCGACACAATCGCGGCCCCACACGCCCTCGTCGGGCCTGCGCGGCTGGCCTCGCCAACTTGGCGCGCCGCCGCCCACCCAGCCATACCCGTAAGCGGGACCATAGGTCGGTTTGGCGATCCGTCCCACCACATAGGGAACCGGCGAAGGCCGCGCATTGCGCGCCGGCGCCGCGGTGCGCCGGCTCGACATGGGTTGAGCGGCGTTGTTCGCCGAGGCGTAATCGGCCCATGCGCAGGCGACCACGGCGAGCATGGCAGTGACAGCTTTTAATCGTCTCGTCATTGCTCTCTGCGGCTCTTGAATGTCTGTCCGGCGCCTGCTTCGCCGGGGCATCGCCAAGGCTCTGCCCCAGCCACCAAGTGCGAGCGGAAACTCCTCACTCGCAGTTCTCTACCGCATCGTTCGGAGATTGCGGCATCGCCGCTACATTGCGAAGCTTGCCTCCCCCACGACCGCCATCAGCGATTGTCCTATCCCAGCCTGTGCAGTTTTTCCAGCCACCGAAATAATCGGCAGATTTTGCGCAAATACGGCGGGGCATGCTTCCGATAACGAAAAAGTGTGCCCGGAATAATCGTTTTTTCCGCTCCAATCGCTACTGCCGGAAAAGTCGTGCGCCGCTCTCAACTTGCCGCAATGAGAATGTGCGCCGCCTGTTTGCTTGCGGCGGTGGCGCTGGTGGGCCGTGCGCCCGAATTGCGGGCTCAACCGCCGGTCCAGCGAGCGCCTGGTGGCCAGCGGCCCGCATTCGCAGATTCCAGCAACGGCTCTAGACAGGCAGTACAACCCGAGGAACCGGTGGACCGTCATCGTTTTCAAACGAACATTGGCGACGAGCACTTTGTGCCGCTACCGCGCGCCTCGGACACGTATTTCCGCGATCAAGGCAGCGCTCGAACCACAAGCCGGCTCAGCTTCTTCAACCAGCCGCCGCCTTCGCTGCTCGATGAAGGCGGCCGGGAGCCGGAACCGCGCTGGCTGCGGCAACCCGACGAGGGGCTGGCGCCGGAAAGCTATGACTTCCGCGGGCCGGAAGCCGAACCCTGGGTGTTTCCCTCGTTCTTGCGCCCGACGGGTTTTGCGGGACGGTCGCGGGTTTTGCCCACCGAACGGCAGACCAGTCCGCACTTCGTGCCCATGGAAGATCGCTGGCGGATCGGTTCGCCAAGCTGGGACCGATATGGCCGCGGCACGGCGCTGCCGATCGACACCACGTTTGCCAGCGGGGCCTTGATCAATCCCTACCGGCAGAACGTGCTGAAGGGCGATTACCCGATCTACGGACAGCATACGTTCTTGAATTTTTCGGTGGTCAACAGCACGCTCTTCGAGGGGCGGCAGTTGCCGACGGCCACGACGCCCTTCGAGAGCACGCGCCGTCCACATCACGAGAACTTCTTTGGAAACCCGAACCAGTTCTTCTTCTTGAACGACACGGCGCTGCCCATCAACATTCTGCATGGCGACGCCGCCTTCAAGCCGCCCGATTGGCAGATCAAGGCCACGCCGATCTTCAACGAAAACTACCTGGCGGTGCACGAGCTGGGCATCACCAACCCCGACGTGCGGCAAGGCACGCGCCGCCCGCGCAGCTTTGTCGCCCTGCAAGAGTGGTTCTTCGAAGGCAAGCTGGCCGACTACGGCCCAAATTACGACTTTGTCTCGGTTCGAGCGGGCGCGCAGCCATTCACCAGCGATTTCCGCGGCTTTGTGTTTAGCGACGTCAACCGCATGGTACGGCTGTTTGGCACCCGGCTGTCGAACCGCGAGCAATTTAACCTGATCTGGGTGAAGCAAGTCGAAAAGGACACCAACAGCTTTTTGAATACGTTTCACGACCGGCATGAACTGTCGGTGATCGCCAACTACACGCGGCAGGATTTTCTGTTTCCCGGCTACAACTCGCAGTTGAGCTTTCTCTTCAACGACGACGGGCCGAGCTTTTTGTTCGACCGGAACAATTTTCTGGTGCGCCCCGATCCGGTGGGCGTGTACTCGCCGCACCAGGTGCAAGCGTATTATTTTGGCTGGGGCGGCGACGGGCATATCAACCGATTCAACATCTCGCACCAGTTTTACTATGTGACCGGCGCTGACAGCCTCAACCCGCTGGCCGGACGCAGCCAGCTCATCGACGCCTATATGGCGGCCGTCGAGCTTTCCTACGACCAAGATTGGGTGCGCTACCGCACATCATTCTTCTTCGCCTCGGGCGACGGCAACCCCAAAGACGGCAAAGCCCGCGGCTTCGACACGATTCTCGACAATCCGCAATTCGCCGGCGGGCAGTTCAGCTATTGGTTGCGGCAGGCCATTCCGCTGCAAGGCGTGAACCTGACCAACCGCCTCAGCCTGGTGCCCGACTTGCGGTCGAGCAAGTTCCAGGGGCAGAGCAACTTTGTGAACCCCGGATTGTATCTGTTCAACCTGGGCGTCGACTTCGACCTGACGCCTAAGCTGAAGCTGATCAACAACTGCAATTTTCTGTGGTTCGACAAGACGCAGACGCTGGAGCAGTTCACGTTTCAGGAGAACATCCGGCACTTTATCGGGGTCGATTTGAGCGCGGGCGTCGAGTATCGGCCTTTCTTGAGCAACAACGTGGTGATGATCGGCGGCATCGCCGGGTTGCTGCCCGGTCAGGGATTCAAGGATTTGTATAACCCGCTGGGCGGCACCGCTCACGCAATGGCCATGGGGTTCTTTGATATGGCGTTGGTGTATTGATGAGATTGATCTGCAAAACGGTCTGTAGGGAACGGACTCCGTGCCGTTCCGTGGTGCGCGAGCCTAAACGCCGTAGGGTGGGACGAGCTTGCGAGTCCCACCATTTGCGGCGGCGCGGCGCCGCAGGTCATGTTCCCGCGAGAAGATGGGACTCGCTGCGCTCGGCCCACCCTACTGCGCTGTTGGCATTCGCCGCGATATGTATTCTCTGTCTGCGATCCACCTACTCGTCTGCCGCGCAACCTCGTCCCGAAGCACCCGCTCCGCACATCGCCCTGCGCACCTCGCGGCGAACTGCCGATCCGCTGCCGGAACCGGCCGCCGGGCAAATCTCGCCGGGAGAAATCATCGAAGAACCGTATCCCCTTCCGCCCGAACTGCAAGGCGTCGACCTGATGCGGCAGACGCCCGCCGAGGCCGCCGCCAAAAGCTACGGCTGCGTGCAATGCCACGAGCACGTGGGCGACATGCACCAGACGCCCACCGTGCGGCTGGGTTGCACCGACTGCCACGGCGGCAATCCCGCCGTGGTCGATAAGCACAAAGCCCACGTGCTGCCGCGCTTTCCGAATGCCTGGACCAGCTCGGGCAATCCGGTGCGGTCGTACACGCTGCTCAACCACGAATCGCCGCAGTTTGTGCGTTTTGTCAATCCCGGCGACTTGCGCGTGGCCCATATAAGCTGCGGCAACTGCCACCCGAAAGAAGTTTTGCAGGTCCGCAAGAGCATGATGACCCACGGCGCCATGCTCTGGGGCGCGGCCATCTATAACAACGGCTCGTTCCCGCTCAAGTCGGCCCGCTTCGGCGAAAGCTACAGCATGAACGGCGCGCCGCAGCGCTTGCAGACCGTGCCCGCGCCCAGCGAACACGACATCCTTTACAAAGGCATCGTGCCGTATCTCGATCCGCTGCCGCGATTCGAAGTGGGGCATCCCGGCAATGTGCTGCGCATCTTCGAGCGCGGCGGACGGTTTATTCCCGACTCGGGCAACCCCGAACGCATCGAAGAAAACGGCCGCCCGCGTACGCGCGTCAGCATCCGCGGCTTGGGCACGCTCAACCGCGTCGATCCGGTTTACGTCAGCCTCACCAAAACGCGGTTGTTCGACCCCACGCTCAACTTCCTCGGCACCAACGATCACGCCGGCGATTACCGTTCCAGCGGCTGCACGGCTTGCCATGTGGTGTATGCCAACGATCGTTCGCCGGTCAACTCGGGACCGTACGCCGCAATGGGGCACGGCGGGCTGAGCTTTTCCGCCGATCCGATGATTCCCAAGAATGAGCCGGGGCATCCCATCGACCACAAGTTCACGCGGGCCATTCCCTCGAGCCAGTGCATTGTGTGCCACGTGCATCCCGGCACGAACGTGATGAACAGCTACCTGGGCTTCATGTGGTGGGATCAGGAAACCGATGGGCGGCTGCTCTATCCGCGCGAAGAACGACATCCCACCGCCGAGGAAGCCATGCAGGCCCTGATTGCCAATCCCGAAGAAGCGGCGGTCCGCGGCCTCTGGTCTGACCCGCAGTTTCTCGATCGCGTGTCGGAGTTGAATCCGCAGGCGACCCGCACGCAGTTTGCCGACTTTCACGGGCACGGCTGGGTCTTCAGAGCGGTGTTTCGCAAAGACCGCGAAGGCCGGATGCTCGACTATCGCGGCCAGCCGATCGACGACGTGACGCCGGCCAAGTTGCAGGCCGCCATGGCGCCGCCCACGCCCGAAGAGCGCGTCCACGGCAAGCGCCGCGAGGGCGTGCCGCTGCACTATATGGACCTTCATCTGGAAAAAGGCATGCACTGCGTCGACTGCCACTTTCGCCAAGACGTACACGGCAACACCAAGCTGTATGGCGAAGTCCGGGCGGCCATCGAGATCGGCTGCGAAGACTGCCACGGCACGATCGACGGTCCGAGCAAGCTGCGCACCTCGGGGCCGGCGGCGCCCGACGGCGGCACAAACTTGCGCACTTTCTTCACGCCGTTTGGCAAACCGCGATTCGAGACCCGCGGCGATCGGTTGATTCAAAACTCGATGGTCGAAAAAGATCTTTCCTGGGAAGTCAAACAGGTGATCGATACCATCGACCCCGGCCATCGGCATTACAACGCCAAGGCGCAACTGGCCAAGACCGTGCGGTTCGATGCCACCGGGCAGATTGTCTGGGGCGAACGACCGCCGGCCGGCCAGCAATGCGCTCATGCCAATCAGAACATGAGTTGCATCGCCTGCCATTCGGCCTGGAACCCAAGCTGCTATGGCTGCCATCTGCCACAGAAAGCCAATATGAAGTTGCCGTCGCTGCACTACGAGGGCGATGTCTCGCGCAACTATGTGTCTTACAACTTTCAGACGCTGCGCGACGATGTGTACATGCTTGCCCGCGACGGCAACGCCACGCACAATCGCATCGGGCCTGCGCGGTCGTCGTGCGCCATTCACGTCACCTCGTATAACCTGAACCGCGAGGCCATTTACATTCAACAGCAAACCATCTCGGCCGACGGCCATAGCGGCATCGCCTTCAGCACCAACGTGCCGCACACCGTGCGCGGCCGCGACGGCACGAAGCAATGCACCGATTGCCACATCTCGAAAGACAACGACAACAACGCCATCATGGCTCAACTATTGATGCACGGCACCAATTTTGTCAACTTCATCGGCAACTATTGCTGGGTGGGGGCGGGCGATCACGGCCTCTATGCCGTGGCCGTCACTGAGCACGACGAGCCGCAAGCCGTGATCGGCAGCGACTTGCACCGGCTGGCCTTTTCCGAGCGCTTTGCGGAACACCAACAGAACGGCGGCCGGCTCGAACACTCGCATCATCACGCCGCCAAGGCGGTGGGCGACGAATACATTCATCCGTTCCGCAAAGATCAGATTCTGGCGATGTTGGCCCGCGGCGAGTTTTTGTATGCGGCCTGCGGGCCGGGCGGGCTGCGGGTATTCGACATCGCGTTTGTCGATCACAAGGGTTTCTCTGAGCGGATCATCTCGTCGCCGGTGTCGCCGCTAGGACAGCGGTTTTTTGTGCCCAGCCGGTTTGCCACCTCGGTGGCCGCGCCTTGCACGCCCGCCGTCGACCCGGTCCGCATTGCCAATCCGCAAAATATGGAGCAACCGATTCACCCGCTGTTCGGTTATGTGTATGTGACCGATCGATATGAGGGATTGATTCTGGTGGGCGCCGGCACCTTGCTCGACGGCGATCCGACCAATAACTTCCTGCGGCGAGAGTTGACCTTCAATCCGCAAGGCATTTTGAACGGCGCCCGCAACATTACGATCGTCGGCAACTATGCTTACATTTGCGCCAATGCCGGGCTGGTCGTCGTCTCGTTGGCCGATCCTAAGCATCCGTGCGTGGCCGGAGTCGTCGGCGCCGATGTGCTCAACCAGCCGCGCGCCGTGCAGGTGCAATTTCGCTATGCCTTTGTATGCGATGCCGACGGGCTGAAGGTGCTCGACGTCACGCAGCTCGAGCGGCCGGTGCCGGTGGCGTCGTTGCCGCTGGAAGACGCCCAGAACGTCTATGTGGCCCGCACCTACGCTTATGTGGCCGGTGGGCGACAAGGGCTGGTGATTGTCGATGTGAAGAATCCCGAGCAGCCGCGGATCGACCAGGAATACGATGCAGGCGGCTGCATTCACGATCTGCACGACGTGAAACTGGGCATCACCTACGCCAGCGAGTTTGCCTATCTGGCCGCCGGCGAACAGGGGCTGCTGGTGGTGCAGCTCACCTCGGCCGAAATGCTAGCCAACGCCGGTTTTAGTCCTCGCCCGCAGCCGAGGCTCGTTGCGAGCTATCCACTACCGCGCCACGGCGAGGCGCTGTGCATCTCGAAGGGGGTCGACCGCGATCGGGCGGTCGATGAGTCGGGCAACCAGATCGGCGTGTTTGGCCGGCTGGGGGCGCGGCCTTTGAATCTGCTTGAGCAGCGGCGTTTTTATCTGCATCAAGCGCGCGTTTGGAAAGTGAGCGACGATCCGGCCTGGTGGCGCGGGGCCTATCGCGGCGCGCCACGGAAGGAGTAGGTGAGTATGATGAAGTGCGGAATGGAAATTTTGGATTTTAGATTTTGGACTTTCGCTTGGGTCCGTAGGGTGGGCCGAGCGGAGCGAGTCCCACCGTTGGCGTTGTCTCACACGACGCGCAAAAAACTTAACAAGCCGTCCTCAATCACTCCGGGGCATCGCCAAGGCTCTGCTCCAGCCACCGAGTTAAATCGAAAATCGAAAATCTAAAATCGCAAGCCCCAGCCACCGGGCGAAATCGAAAATCTAAAATCTAAAATCCAAAATCCAAGCTCCCCAAGCCGCCACTGGCCAAATCGAAAATCCAAAATCTAAAATCGAAAATCGAAATGCGCTGGTTTTCAAAATTTCGCACGGTGTTCGGCCCGCGGCCGCGCCGTATCGCCAAACCGCCGCGGCGCGGCATCGAGCCGCTCGAAGCCCGCCGCCTGTTGGTCGCCGGCGCCAATACGCCCGGCTCGGTCGAAATGCAATTCGTTGACGACCTGTTTCAGGAGGTGCTGCACCGCACGCCTAGCAGCGCCGAGACCAGCTACTTCCTGAACGAAGTCGATCAGGGTGTGCCGTTCGCCACCGTCATCAACCAGTTTCTCACTTCGAGCGAATACCACGCCGATCAGATCGCCGCCGATTACAATCAGTATTTGCACCGCGCGCCCGATGCCGACGGCGCCGCGTATTGGCTCGCGCAGCTTAACGCGGGCGTTTCCGAAGCGCAATTCGACGCCAGCCTGCTCGGCTCGCAAGAGTATTATGCTGATCAGGGCGGCACGGCGTCGGGCTTCATTAGCGGGCTCTATAACGACGTGCTGGGCCGCACCGCCTCGGCCGCCGATCTCAGCTTTTGGGATTCGCGCCTGGCCGGCGGCGAGAGCCGCCAGGCCGTGGCCGCCGACTTTTTGAACAGCCCCGAACACCGCGCCGCCGTCATCGACAGCTTTTATCACGACTTTCTGGGCCGCGGCGCCGATCCGGGGGCGCTAAATTATTGGGAAGGCTTTCTGGCCACCGGCGGCAGCGTCGAATCGTTCGAGCAATCGCTGCTGCTGGCCCGTTTAGGACCGGAAGTTTACCACTATGCGTTTCCGCAAGACGGCGGTCTCTCGGCAGCCGATGTGCAGCAATTGATCCAGCGCGCCGCGGCGGCCTCGTCGACGCAAGACGCCATCATTGCCGTGGTCGATCGCGGCGGGCATATTCTGGGCGTGCGCACCGAGGCGGGCGTCGATGCCACGTACGCCGGCCGCACCAATGATCTGATCTTCGCCATCGATGGGGCGGTTTCACTGGCCCGCACCGCCGCGTTCTTTTCGAGCGACGCCGGCGCGCTCACCTCGCGCACCGTGCGGTTCCTTAGCCAGTCGACCATCACCGAACGCGAGGTCGATTCGAACCCGAACGTCACCGATGTGAACTCGCCCGTTCGCGGGCCGGGCTTTGTGGCCCCCATCGGCCTGGGCGCGCACTTCCCGCCCGACATCGCCCATACGCCGCCGGTCGATCTGTTCGGCATCGAAGACACCAACCGCGACAGCATCTTGCATCCCGACGCCAACGGCGTGAAGGCCCCCGGCGATGTCATTCCGCTATCGGATCGTTTCAACATCGATCCGGCATACGTTCCGCCTGGCCAGAACATCGATGCGCCCGAATCGTATGGCTACGTGACCGGCGAGAACATTTATGCCCAGTCGCGGGGCATCGCCACGCTGCCCGGCGGCGTGCCGATTTACAAAAACGGCGTGCTGGTGGGCGGCATCGGCGTGTTCTTCCCCGGTCCCAACGGATTCGCTTCCTACGAAGAGGGCTTTGTGCCGGGCATGGGGCAGACCACGCAGCAGCTTACCAACGCGCCGCTGGTGTTGCAGGCCGAGTGGATGGCGTTTGCGGCGGCTGCCGACGACATGGTCACCACCGCCGTGGTAGGCGGCGTGGGTCCGGTGCCCGGCGTTGGCTACGGCATTCTCTATCAAGAGCAAATCAACCTGGTGGGCATTCAGGTGGAGGTGTTTGGGCCGAACCCCACGCCGATTCAGGTGGGCGGCATTCAAGAGCTGCTGATCGTGGGCGCCCAGGTGGGTCGCGGCAGCCCGACCGAAGGCACCGATCAGCCCATCGACAACAGCGGCACGCGCGATTTTGCCGCCAGCCGGGCCGTTCCCGACGGCTGGATTGTGGTGCCGCACGATTCGCCCACCGGCGAATTGAAGGGCTCGGACGTGTTCACCATGATTACGCAGGGCATCGTCGAGGCCGACCAGGTGCGCGCGGCGATCCGCGAAATGCCGAACCCCGGCGGGCTGAATCTTTCGCCCGGACCGCGCACGCGGATGATCTTTTCGGTGACCGACAAAGACGGCAACGTGCTGGGGCTGTATCGCATGCCCGACTCCGCGGTGTTTTCGTTCGACGTGGCGGTGGCCAAGGCCCGCAATGTGTCGTATTTCAGCGACCCCAGCGTGCTGCAGCCGATCGACGAGCTCGACCCGCTCACCAACACGCTGGTGTTGCCGCCGGGCGCGGCCTACACCAACCGCACGTTCCGCTTCTTGGCCGATCCGCGCTTTCCCGACGGCGTCGATGGCACACCGCCGGGACCGTTCTCAATTCTGTGGGATCCCGGCGTCAATCCGGCCAACGGCGAAGACACCGATCCGAATCATCCCGTGCCGGCGTCGGCGTTCCAGTCGGTGCTAGGTTACGACGCCTTCCATCCGGGCACGAACTTCCGTGATCCGCGCAATCTGGCCAACCAGAACGGCGTGGTGTTCTTCCCCGGCAGCGCGCCGATTTACAAAAACGGCGTGTTGGTGGGCGGGCTGGGCGTCAGCGGCGACGGCGTGGATCAGGACGACGTGGTGACAGCGTTTGCGGCGGTGGGCTACGACGTGCCCGCCACCACGCCGCGCGCCGACGACGTCTTTGTCCGCGGCGTGCGATTGCCGTATCAGAAGTTCAACCGCAATCCGGAAGCGTGACAGTTGCGTGTCGGCTGCTCGCGACTTGGTGCGGCACTCGGGCGAGGCCCCCGCAGTTTACTTCCACTCTGTGCGGCGATAAAATCGTGAAGCGCGGCGCGGGACGGCCACGCCCACGGGCGGGCCTTCCTTCTCCGCGGCTCAACGACCGTTCATCGCTACAACACAAGGAAGGGCTGACGGATGGGCGCCATTGCAGAAGGAATCATTGCCTATGCGCAGACACTGATTGACCAGACCGATGGTTCTCCGGAACAGTTGGAAAAGGCACTTTCGATTAGCCAAGCCTGCTGGAATCTCGCCCTGTTGCCGGAAAGCGAGCGGGAGTTCGTGATCCTGGAAATGCAGCAAAACCTTAATTTAGGCGACGACGAATTCGCCGACTTTCGGCGTTCCATCATCGATCCCATGATTCTCCGCCACAAGCAGATGTTTCCGTTGATTCACCGCCGGGTCTCGCCTCGGCCTGCGGAAGTCGCCACCTCGATCGAAAGCCTCGGAGCGAAGGCGGTTGACAAATATCCCGGCACCGACCGATACGCGCCTTGCCCCTGCAACAGCGGCAAGAAATACAAGTTCTGCTGCGGCAAGCGGGGAAGCTGATTTCCGTGTTCGAGCTGGGCGGCAGCCATGAGCTACTCGGTTTCCGGAAATCCATTTCTTTCTCGGCTTCCTGGATGGTATGATTTTCGCGCGCCACTCAACACAACTGCCAAATTGATCCGGAAGCTGAGCGCGGAGACCATAGGCATGGGAAAATCAGTGCATCCAACGCTGGTTCGGCTCAAAGGCACCCGCGTTGTTTTTCACGGCAAGTTCAACCCCGGTGAACGCGAACGGCTTTCCGGTATGACCAAGGCGCAGGGCGGCGCCGTGACCACGGAACTGGACGCGAAGGTCACCCATCTTGTGCTGCCAGATGCCGCGTCCGGCGCGACCGTGCGGAAGAGGGCGGAGACTCTCCGCAAGAGCGGCGCGGCGATCCAGGTCATGGACGCCGCTACATTTCGCGACTTGGTTAACCCCACGCACGATGAGTTGCTGGCGCTGCTCAGAGACGGCAACCGCGGGGCAAAGGCCCTCGCGAGCGTCTCACCTCCCGTCGAGTATCCGTCCTATCGCGGGCAGCCCGACGGAGCTGCGCCAGGATCGCCGCGGCTCATCGGGGCTTGCCTCGACGGAGTGGATTTATCCGGCTTCGATTTGAGAGGGGTAGCATTCGAAAGATGCACCTTCGTCGGGGCAAAACTTGACAACGCACGCATCGCCGAAGCCGTCGAGTGCGATTTCAGCGAGGCAACTGGCAGCTCGCCTCGCTTCGGCAAAATTAATTGTAGCCGCTTCGCGAATGCGAAATTGCCACTAGCCGAGTTTTACAGCCATCTCCAAGGCAGCGATTTTACCGCGGCCAAGCTTGACAACAGCACGTTCTCGGAAAGTTTTTGGTCCTCGGGAGTGACAAAGCGTCCCTCTCAAATCGGGCCCTCTTTTCGTCGGGCGAGCTTGCGCGGCTGCCTGTTCGAGCATGCATGGATCGATGGCGCGAACTTTCAAGACGCCGACCTATGTAACGCCGCCTTCCGAAGTTGCCGTCTCGACGGAGCAAGCTTCCGCAATGCCGTGGTTCATGATGCACTCTTCGTGGCGAATTACTTGCGTAACGCCGACCTCTCCGATGCGTTGCTGGTGGGGGCTAACTTCGCTGAGGCGGAGCTCACCGGGGCAAAGCTCGCCGGCGCTGACTTGACTGACGCGAATTTGCGGGGTGCGAAGATTCAGGCCGGTACGATCAAGAAAGCAAAAGGCGTCACTTCCAATTCGACCGCTCTTGGCACCGTCGGCCCGGCACTGACCGAGCTCGATTCGATCTTCCAAAAAGCCACGAAGGTCGTCGTTTCTTTTCGGGTGGGAAAGCATCCCGACGACGTGGGCCACGAATTACAGATCACCGCTTCCGAAAAAAACTACTCCTATGAATGGTTGCCGGATCTGCATGAGAAAGTCTCGCTTCTGCCAAATGGCTCGTCGGCGTTCTCCCAGGTAATTCTGCAACTTGGACGCGTCTTCGGACATTTGCGCGTACGATTTGAGACGATCGCGATCAAAAGCACAAAAGCACCGACAAGCGGTCGCGCATTGCGCGAGTTGGTGACCAAGGGAATCGCCGAGGCATTTCTGCAGACGAGTCCTGATGAAGCTGATGCCGCGGGCGCTGCCGAGTATCGCGCGAAACAGCGCGAGATCGCCCTTGCCGAGCGCGAGCGCCGCGCGCAAGCCAAAGCCGAAGCGGAAAAGGCACAAGCCAAGGCCACGAAGCAGATCGCCAAAAAGATCGAAAAAGCCGTGGGCAAGGTGAGCGACGTGGCCTCGTTTCTCAAAGCCCTCGAACTGCGCATCGAAAAGCCGAAGATCGACAAGGCCACCAAGATGCTCCAGGCGTCGGGCTTCAAACTGTTCAACGATGTCACCGACGAACAGGTCTGCGGCGTGGTCAAAAGCCAGACCGACGCCGATCTGGTGTATGCCTGCCGCGTGGCGCACGATGGCCACTATGCCTGCTGCACGCAGAATCTGAACATCTGCGGCGGCTTGCGCGGATCGATCTGCAAGCATTTGCTGGTGCTGATCATCGGGCTGGTGCAGGCCGGCGAGCTCGACCCCACGACCATCGACGCCTGGATCGCCAAGACGCACAGCGTCAAACCCGAGCTCGACAAGGAGATCATGGGCGCGATCTTCCTCAAGTACAAAGGCGCTGAGGCGGGCGAAGTCGATTGGCGGCCCACCGAAACCGTGCCCGAAGATTACTATGCCCTGTGAGGCCGCGATGCAGCCGACCGACGAGCTGGAAGAGCTGCGTGTTTACCTGGAACGCCTCCGGGCGTTGCTCGAAAGTCTTGTCGTGCGAGGGTTGCGGGCCTGCGGGCCGGACGAGCTGGCGCAAATCGCCTCGTTCGCCGAGCATTTGGGGCAGACCGGAGCCGGGAATCTGGCGGCGCTGCTTTCGGAGCTGCGTGACCACATTGAGCGCGACGATCGAGCGAGTGCCCGAAAGCTGCTCGAGGCGCAGACCAACGTGCGGCTGCTCGAGCGGCTGCTCACCTTGCGCGTGGTCCAAGGACAATACGCCGCGGCGATTGAGGCGCGGCAGTATGGCGATGCCGCAGTCGGCGCCGGCGGGGTTGACGCGGATAGCGATGGCGATGAGTGATCGGTTTTGACGATGCAACCCGGCGAAAAACGGCAATTGATTTCGCTGCTCGATGAGTTGGGCCAGGCCATCGAGGAGTTGCTGCAGGCCGGATTAACGGCGGCGTCGAAATCGACGGTCGAGCGGCTCGACGTGACGTTCAAAGAAGCGTCGCGGATGAAGCTGCTGCGGCTGGGTTCGACGCTCCGCATTGCCAATGAAGAAATCGCCCGTTTCACCGGCGGCTCGCCGCAGTTCTCCGCTCGGCGGCTGGCATTCTTTCTTAGCCGGGCGTGGTTGTTGGCCTCGGCCATGCGGCGGGCTATCGACGCCGGCGACGAGCAATCGCTGAGCCGCTTGCAGGCCACGCCTCCCGCGCAGCCCGTCGAAAAGCTGCGCTTGGTCACCCTGGGGGTGGCCAAGCGCGTTGTGCCCGGCGCCTTCGCAAGTTTTGATTTTCGATTGCGGGCAGTTGGCGCCGCGGGCGACGTGGCGAACCATGAGCCGCTCGTCTGGTCGTGCGTGTTTCCGTTGCGGAAAGACCTGGAGCTGCCGGCCGAGGCGTTTTTGCATTTGCCACAAAAGCAAAAGTTCAAGCCGTCGATTCTGCTGGACAAAAAAACCGTCGAAGTCACGAACTGCGCCGTGAGTGTGCAACCCGGCGCCTGCACTCGGCTGACCCTGACCGATGCCAGCGCGCTCACGGCGTGCGAAGCGTTTGACGATTGGCCGTCGCTGCTCGATTGGAACCTGGCCCAAGCCGCAGAGCGGCTGGCGCAACATCGCCCGACGCCGATGGATTTGGAAATCGAGCTTCAAGAAGAGGTCTTTCTTGCCGATTGGCAGCCCGGCGAACCACGGGAGACCGACGAGGGCTACGATTTGTTGCCAATCGAGACCAATTTCCTGCCGTTGGAAATGCGTCTCGATCGCGGTCCGTCGGGCATGCCGGTGCGCGGCGTGATCACCAAGCTGGCTCAGAAAAAACGCCGTCCGCCGATTTACGGCATCGCCCATTACGAATCGTGCCGCATTGTGCTGCAACCTTTGTCAGCACTCGGCAAAGACGGCGTTGAATATCTGACCGTCTCGCCCGACAAGATCAGCCAGGCCGAATTGGTCAAGGCGATGAAGTTTACGTAGGTTTGCCCCTTCGGGGCGGACGGAGGCCGCCAGTTCTATCTAATGCTGAAACGCGCTGCTGGTGACGGGCGATCAATTCCGGCAGGTCGGCCTCGACCAGCTCTCGAATCGCTCGATATTTGGCGGCTTCGTCGGCCGTGAGCCGACGCTTGCGATGGCTACGCGTCATGATCGCTCTGCATTTGCGCCGTTTTTTGTTCGCCGATGAGGCTATCGCAGTAACCTGGCCTGAATACAATAATCGATTCGGTGGAATCATCAAATCGCCAATTGCCCGGTATTTTGGCCGGGGTTTCTGAGTTACGCCAGTCAACACCACATCCGCAATGTCATGGCCAAGAAAAAAGACTCCCCACTCGAAGCGCCAGCCGCGACGGCAACTGCGGTCAACGGCGCCGCCGAAGTGTTGCGGCTGCCGGCCGAGGTGCTGTTTGCCGATCAGCTCGAAGCGCTGCGGCAGAACGAGACCGACACGCCGCCGCTGTCGTGGAAATTGGCGCCTCGCACCGTGCTGGCCTATATCGTCGGGGGCAAGACGCTCGAGGCCAACCTCGGCGGCAAAAAGCAGAAAATCGAGGTCACCCGAAAGTTTTTCGGCGACACGGCCATCGTCGAACGAGCGATTGTCACGCTGGCCTCCGACCGGGCGCTGCTCTTGATTGGCGACCCCGGCACGGGCAAGAGCTGGCTGAGCGAGCATCTGGCCGCGGCCATCTGCGGCAATTCGACCTTGGCCATTCAAGGCACCGCCGGCACCACCGAAGAGCATATCAAGTATTCTTGGAACATCGCGCGCGTGATCGCCGAAGGTCCGAATTCCAGCAACCTGATTCCTTCGCCGACGATGGTGGCGATGCGAACCGGCGCCCTGCTGCGGTTCGAGGAAATCACGCGCTGCGTGCCCGACGTGCAGGACGCCCTGGTGTCGATCCTTTCCGATAAAAACATTGCGATTCCCGAGCTGCCCGACGCCAACACCATCTTCGCCAAGCCGGGTTTCAACATCATTGCCACGGCCAATTCGCGCGATCAGGGCGTCAACGATCTGTCGTCGGCCCTCAAGCGCCGGTTCAATTACGTACACATTCCGATCGTGGCGGACAAAAAGACCGAAATCGAGATCGTCCGCCAGCGGTCGGCCGATCTGCTGTCGCGGTACGAGATTCCCGCAGCCATCGAGCCGGCCATTCTGGAACTGCTGGCTACCGCCTTCCGCGAGCTGCGCGAGGGCCGCACGGGCGAGGGCGTCAGCATCAAGTCGCCCAGCAGCACGCTTTCGACCGCCGAGGCGATCGGCACGGCGGTCGATGCGGTGTTGCACTGCCGTTACTTCGGCGACGGCAAAGTGACCAGTGGCGCGGTGGCGCGGAACCTCGTCAGTTCGATCGTCAAAGAAGACCCGCAAGACCAGGCCGCTTTGAAGGAGTACGTCTCGATCGTCGCCAAAAAACGCGGCGTTTCCGACAAGCACTGGCAAGGGTTTCACGACGAAGCACAGAAGATGCTTCGATAGGCAGAAAAGTCCCGGCCATTGCGGAGCGACAGATACCACGCGTCGGTGCCATGCATTGTTGAGAGCCACAATAGCTTCCACGCTACCGCTGGCCTCAACCTGAAACAGCATGCAAACATCGTCGCGAATTTCCGGGTCGACGCCTGTCTCAACGGCCAGCTTGCCGGAGAACAACTCCGCCGTAAGAGCAGCGACTTGTTGGGTCCATCTGAACATCTCGTCCGATGCGGGCCGTGGGACTCCCAAGCCGTCGGCCGTGGATACAAAATGGCGCACTGCCGCATCAAGCTGGTGTGGCACCGCCGGGGGTGGCGCCTGGGCCGGGCAGCGGGTGTTGGCGGCGTCCGGTGTATGATGAGGCAAAGTCGACATTTTGCATTATCCAAACTAAAATGCTTCCCAACGATTCTATCGCGCCGAGGGGAGGCCATCCGGTCCGAACATTTCGCAGGGCTAGGTGAAGTATATCGAATCCGAGGGGAACTCCCGAGCCGGGTGCGCGGCAAGCGCAGGATGGTCCTCACCGAAGTCGCTGATGAAGCAAAGCATATTGCGCAATCCGCCGGTGGTTGACGCGGTGCGCTCGGCCGCGCTCGATCTGAATGCGCTCGTCGGGCGTGTCGATCAAGTTCTGGCCGACGAACTTTATTGGCTGCCCGTGCGGCATCATTCGCCGGCGATCGCGCGGCAGGTGGGCGAGTGCCTTCGCCAGCGCCAGCCTAAAATCGTGTTCATCGAGGGTCCGCACGAAGCCCAGCAGATGATCGAGTTCCTGATCGACTCGAAAACGCGCCCGCCCGTGGCGATTTATTCCAGCTTTCGTCATGCTATGGTGGGCGCCATCGACGGGGCCGCCACACCGCCACGCTATTCGGTGTGGTATCCCGTGGTGAGTTATTCACCCGAACTGATCGCCCTGCGCACGGCCAAGGAGATCGGCGCAGAGGCGCTGTTCATCGACCTGCCGCATTACGCCATCGAGCCTCCCGAGTTGGACGATCTCGCTCCGATGGTCGCGCCGTCGCCCGCACGCCGGCGGCGCGATCTGGCGGAAATCGCGCCGGAGAGCGATTTTTATCGCTCGCTTACACGGGCCGCCGGATACCGCAACTGGAACGAAACCTGGGACGCGCTGTTTGAAACGCCCAGAGCCGGGCGCACGCCCGAGGACCTGCGGCGCGATGTGGCGCTGTTCTGCGCGGCGGTTCGCGCCACGGTCAATCCTCAGTCACTGGTGGACGACGGCACGCTGGCCCGCGAACGTTTCATGTGGAAGACCATTCGCGAAACGCTGGCCGACCGCCGCGTGCACCCGCGCGAGGCGTTGGTTGTCTGCGGCGGCTTCCACATCTTTCTCGACCAGCACGATCGCGAGCCGCCGCCGCCCGTGCCCGAGGGAACCGTCAGCGTCACGGTCGCCCCCTACTCGTATTTCCGCATTTCGCAGCTTTCGGGCTACGGCGCCGGCAATCGCGCGCCGCGATATTACGAAATGTGTTTCGAGGCCCAGGCCGCGACGGGCGGCCACGAGCAAGTGCTCGTCGATTATGTGATCGAGGTCGTCGGCCAGGCCCGCCGGCGCGGCGAGCGGCTATCACCGGCCGACTGCATCGGCGCCACTCAACACGCCCTGATGCTCGCCCGGTTGCGCGGCCGCCGCGAACCGCTGCTCGACGATATGGTTGACGCACTCATCACCTGCTGTTGCAAAGGCAATCCGCGGACGGAAGCCGCGCACCTGAAGGAGGCGATCGACGAAGTGAACATTGGCACGCGGCTGGGCCGCGTAACCGACCGCATCGGCCGTTTGCCGCTGGTCAGCGATTTTTATGAGCAGCTCGATCGGCTGCGACTTGATGAAGTCGTCGCGCGCGAAAAAACCTGCAACTACACGCTCGACAAGCGGCAGAGCGAAGACGCGGCGCGCTCGGCGTTTCTGCATCGGCTGGTGTTTTTAGGAGTCGAAATCGGCTCGCTTCAGCGCGAGGCGGCGCCCTTCGGACAATCGATCTTCAAGGAGCATTGGCGGCTAAAATGGGACCCCAAGCTCGAAGCGGCGCTCATCGAACGCAATCTTCACGGCGATACGATTGAGACGGCGGCCACGACGCTCTTGGCCGAGAGTCTGGGCGCCAACGCGCACGAGGCCGGGTCGGCGTGCCGCCGGCTGGTGCAGGCCGTCGATATGGATCTGCCAGAGCTGGTTGCCCAAGCCGAACCGATGACCGGCCACGCCATCGACCACGACGACCGGTTTCACTCGCTCGCCGAGGCGCTGACTTCGCTGCTGCTTTTGGAGCGCTATGCCGCCTATCGAAGCTTGGGCAAGCAGAAACTGGACGATCTTTTGCGGCGATGCTTCGACCGTGCTTGTTTTGCGGTGCCCGAAGTGGCCTCGGTGCCGCCAGAGGACTGGGAACACGTCATCCAGGGGCTGCTGGCTCTGGCGGAGCCGGTGATGCAGCGCAGCGATCTGGACGCCGAGCTGTTTGCGGCCCACGTCGAGCGGGCGGCGAAGATTTCGACGATGCCCTTTTTGCGAGGCGCATTCCTGGGCGTGCTCACTGAAATGCGGCGCAGCAAGCCCGAGGCGCTGGCCGCCGAGCTGACGGCTTACGCCCGCGGGGGAGTCGAGCAGCAAGTGGTGGCGGGCGATTTTCTGCAAGGCGTCTTGCGCGTTTCGAAAACGGCGATTCTGCTAGGTGCGGCGCCGCTGGTGCGCGCGGTCGATGAATTGTTGCGCGCCGCTCAAGGCGAGACGTTTCTTAATCTGGTGCCGCGGCTGCGCGCGGCCTTCGAAACGCTGCACCAACGGCAGCGCGACGGCCTGGCCGCGCATGTCGCCGAACTTTACGGGCTGAAAGAAAGCGACTCGCCGCGCACGCTGGCCACGAGCTTTGGAGCGGCGCGGTTGATGGCCGAGCTGGATGCCGAGGCGGCCGCGATTTTGAGTGAGTGGGTTGGCTCGTCAAGGTCTGGCGGACCAACGGCCAAGACGAATGGGTGCTAGTTCATGTCGAGGTCCAAAGCCAGCAGGAAAAAGACTTCGCGGAACGGATGTTTGTCTACAACTACCGTCTGTTTGATCGGTATAATCGAAAGGTGGCCAGCCGCCGACGAAGAGTCGCTGGAATCAAATTCCAGCCTCTTTGCCCCGGTGGTGCTGGCGCATTTGAAAACTCTGGAGACCTTGCACGACGTGGAAGCAAGGCGTATCTCGCTGGTTCGGATGATCAAAGGGCTGTACACACGAGGGTTGACGGCAGAGCAGATTCGCAACTTGTATCGCGTGATCGAAAGCATGATGAGTCTGCCGGAGCCGCTGACAAAGCTTGCCTGGAAAGAGATTCGCGACTTTGTAAAGGAGAAGAACATGGCTTACATCACGGGTGCCGAGCTTGTCGGCCGCGAAGAGGGACTAGCCGAGGGCCTCGCCAAAGGCCGCGAGGAAGGCCGGCAGGAAGGCCGGCAAGAGGGCCTGGCGATCGGCGCGCGGCAGAGTTTGATCGCCGGCATCAAAGTGGCCCTGGAGTTGAAATTCGCCGCGCCGGATGAAGCGCTCTTGCACGAGATTCGACAGATTGAAGACGTCGGCCTCTTGGAAAGAATACTCGGCGCGGTCACGCAAGCCGAAAGCCCGGCGGCGCTGCGCCGGCTTTGGAGATAACTTTCCTCGTCAGCCGCCGATCACCGATCCGCACGCACTAAATGGAATTCCAGCCATGCGTGAGCTGACCAACGAGGATCGCCAAACGCTCACCCGTTGGCGGCTCGTGCTTGGAAAATCCGCCGAGCAGCACGGCATTTGCATCGGTGGCGATGGCCATGAGGAAGCCGCTCGGGTCGAAGCCTTGGTTGGATACCTGTTTGAGGATGCAACGGGCCAGGGCCAAAGCAAAGACCGCCAGGGAGGCCTCGGCCCCGGCCACGCGATGAATGTTCCGCGTTGGGTTGACGAGGTGGGCCAGCTTTTTCCGCGCGAGGCCAAGGAGGTCATGGAGCGCGAGTTGATCAACCGCCGCGGTCTGCGCGAGCTGATGGAGAAGCCGGAGATTCTGGAACGCATCGAACCGAACCAGGAGTTGGTAAAGACGCTGCTCACCCATCGCGATCTGATGAACGAAAAGACGCGGGCACTGGCCCGAAAAATCATCGACCGGGTCGTCGAAGAATTAAAGAGCAAGCTGAAGGTGCAGATCGAGCCGGCCATTACCGGTGCGATTCGTCGTGACAAGCACTCGCCGCGGCGAGTCTATCGCAATCTCGATCTGCGGCGCACGGTGCGCCGCAACTTGCAGCATTTTGACGCCCAGTCACAAAAATTGCTGGTCGACCGGCTCTATTTTCACGCCGCCGAGCGCAAAAGCCGGCCCTGGCACATCATCGTGGCGGTCGATCAGTCGGGCTCGATGCTCGACTCGGCCATCTACTCGGCCGTGATGGCCTCGATCTTCGTCGAACTGCCATCGGTGCGCACCAGCTTTTTCCTGTTCGACACCGAGGTTGCCGACCTGACCGACCAGGTTGGCCAGCCGGTCGACGTGCTGCTGTCGATCCAGCTTGGCGGCGGCACCGATATCACCAAGGCCCTGCAGTATGCCTATCAGCTTGTCCGTCAGCCGGCGCGGACGATCGTCGTGCTCGTCACCGATTTCTATGAGGGCCGCCCCGAACGCGAGTTGATCAACCAGGTGAAAGAAATGGCCCAGGCCGGAATTCGCTTGGTCGGACTCGGTGCGCTCGGCTACGACGCGCGACCGGAGTTCAACAAAACCACCGCCACGAAATGCCGCAAGGCAGGCATGGACATCCTCTCGTGTACGCCCGAAAAGCTGGCCGATGCGATGGCACAGATCATTCGCGGCTAAGGTGGTGAGGAGGATGCTACATCCGCTCGATCAATTCCAAACAGATCTCGCGCACGCGGGCGGGGTTGACGTTGGGGTTTTTCTTCTTGGCCTGGCCGACAAAAGCGCCAGCGGCTTGCAGCTTGCCCGCCTTCACATCGGCCACCAGCTTGGGATTGGCCGCCACCAACTCCTGGCAGAGCGCCACCAAGGCCGACTCGTCGACCTTCTCGATGCCCATTTCGGCCATCACCGCTTCGGCGGATTTCCCGCCGTCGACCATCTTCAAAAAGACCTCGCGGGCGCGGGTGGTGTCGAGCTCGCCGGCCTGCACTTTTTTGAGCAATTCGGCCAGCGCCGGCGGACGCAGCGGAAACTCGTCGATCGCCAGCTTGCGCTCTTTCAGCTCGCGCAGCACGTCTTGCGTGACCCAGTTGCTGGCCAGCTTGCCGTCGCCCGAAAGTTCGGCCACTTCGAGATAATAATCGACCAGCCGGCGTCCGCGATTGACAATCACGTCGCTGTCGTAGGGCGTGATATTGTACGTCAGCTCCAGGCGATGCCGCAGGTCGGCCGGCAGCTCGCCCAAGGCGGCCCGCACCGCCTCAATCTGCTCGGCCGCCACGGTCACGGGCGCCAAGTCGGGGTCGGGGAAATAGCGATAATCGCTCGATTCTTCCTTATGCCGCTGCGCCCGCGTGATGTTTTCGACATCGTCCCAGCCGCGGGTTTGCTTCGGCACATCGCCCAATCGCTGGCCGGTTTCGGTCCACACCTCGTACTGCCGCTGGGCTTCGTAAGCCAAGGCCCGTTCGACCGCCCGAAAGCTGTTCATGTTTTTGATTTCGACGATCGGCGTCGGCGCCACATGCCCGTCGGACGTGTTGATGTGTAGGTTCACATTGGCATCGACCCGCAAACTGCCCTCTTGCATGTTGCAATCGCTGACGCCCAGGTAGGTGAGCAGCAGCTTGAGGGCGTCGAGATAGGCGGCGGCCTCCAGCGGCGAACGCATATCGGGCTGCGAGACAATTTCCAACAGCGGCGTGCCCGCCCGGTTCAGGTCGATCTTGCTGTCGGCTTCGCCGGCCTGCTCGTCGTGCATGCTTTTGCCGGCGTCTTCTTCCAGGTGAGCGCGGATGATGCCCACACGCTTTGGCTCAAACCGCCCCTTGGCGTCGTTGATTTCCAAGAATCCGTCGAAGCTGAACGGCAGGTCAAACTGGCTGATCTGGTAGCCCTTGGGCAGATCGGGGTAGTAATACTGCTTGCGGTCCCACTTGGTGAACGGGGCGATCTCGCAGTTCAGCGCCACGGCGGTCCGCAGGGCCAGCTCAAAGGCCCGGCGGTTCATCACCGGAAGCGTGCCCGGCATGCCGACGCAGATCGGACAGGTCTGCGTATTCGGCGGCGCGCCAAACCGCGTGCTGCATCCGCAGAACAGCTTCGTTTGCGTCAGCAGTTGGACGTGAACTTCCAAACCGACGACGGTGGTGTAGGGTGGAGCGTGCAATCCAAAGTCCAAAATCTAAAATCCAAAATCGGGCCGTCGCTGATGCCAATCGGTCGCCTGCTGATACATGTGGCAGGCGCGCAACAGCCGGTCCTCTTCCAACGGCGGGGCTTGCAGTTGCAGACCGATGGGCAGCCCGGACGAACTGAATCCGCAGGGGAACGCGATGCCGCCGATGCCCGCCAGGTTGGCGCTCACCGTGTAAAGATCGACCAGGTACATGGCCAAGGGGTCGTTGACTTTCTCGCCGACCTTGAAGGCGGGGCTGGCGGTCACCGGCCCGACGATCAGGTCGACCTGTTGAAACGCCCGATCGAAGTCCTGGCGGATGAGCCGCCGCACTTTGAGCGCCTTGAGATAATATTTGTCGCTGTAGCCGGCGCTCAGCGCGTAGGTGCCCAGAATGATGCGGCGCTTGACTTCGGGGCCAAACCCTTCGGCCCGGCTGCGGCGATAGAGCCGGACCAGCGGCGAATCGAGCGCCTCGACCGCCTGGGCGCCGCCGCCCGACGATGCGCTCGCTCGCTCGGCCGCCAATTCAGCTTGCATCGCTTTTTCGTCGGTGCGATAGCCATAATGAACGCCATCGTACCGGGCGAGATTGCTCGAGGCCTCGCTGGGCGCGATGATGTAATACGCTGCCACGCCGTATTTGCTGTGCGGCAGCGAGATCTCTTTAACCTTCGCCCCCAGCGACTCATACACCGCGACGGCCTGCCGCACGGCGGTCTCGACTTCGCTTTCCAGACCTTCGCCAAAGTGCTCGCGCACCAGGCCCAGCGTCAGCCCGGACAGCGGTTCAATCACGGTCTGCGAATACCGTGGCGCCGGGCGGTTGACCGAGGTCGAGTCGAGCGGATCATGTCCGGCGATCACTTCCAACAGCAAGGCGGCGTCTTGCGCGGTGCGGGCAATCGGCCCGATCTGATCGAGACTGCTGGCAAAGGCCACCAGCCCGAAGCGGCTGACGCGGCCATACGTCGGCTTGAGGCCGGTGACGCCACACAGCGCGGCGGGCTGGCGAATCGAGCCCCCGGTATCGGTGCCGATCGAGAGCGGCGCCATCGAGGCGGCCACGCAGGC
The DNA here is from genome assembly GCA_025927475.1 of Pirellulales bacterium. Lineage (GTDB taxonomy): Bacteria > Planctomycetota > Planctomycetia > Pirellulales > JAICIG01 > JAICLL01. The sequence goes on along the minus strand of JAICLL010000026.1, from coordinate 8,504 downwards.
GGCTGCCCCGCCGCTCGATCCGCCCGGAATGCAAGCCAGGTTCCAGGGATTGCGCGTCTTTTGAAAGGCCGAGTTCTCGGTCGAGCCGCCCATGGCGAACTCGTCGAGATTGGTGCGGCCAATCAACACCGCGTCGGCGGCCTTGAGCCGCGCGACCACCGTGGCGTCGTACGGCGCAACAAAGTTTTCCAAAATCCGCGAGGCGCAGGTCGTGCGTTCGCCGCGGCTGCACAGCAGATCTTTCACCGCCACGGGCAGGCCAGCCAGCCGCCCCAACCGCTCGCCCTTTTTTCGCCGCTGGTCGATCTGCCGTGCTTGTTCGAGCGCCGGCTGCGGATCGAACCGCAGAAACGCGCCGACGTGCTCGTCACCGGCTTTGATACGTTCGACGTAGGCTTGCGTGGCTTCGACCGCGCTGGCCCGGCCCGATTCGAGCTCGGCCAGCAGTTCGGTGGCGGTCAATTCGACGAGCGACATCATACTTGTTCCAGAGTCGCCTTTCGCTCCGCGAAAGCAGCGCCTCAAATTGCTATTCGTTGAGAGCGGAACCACGCTACTTTCGCGGAGCGAAAAGCGACTTTAGTCTCCCAGCACCGCCGGCACCAGGTAAAACTCGCCGTCGGCGTGTGGGGCACGGGCGAGCATTTCTGCCCGGTCGAAACTGGGCCGCAGTTCGTCGGCGCGAAACACGTTGCTGAGTTCGACGGCGTGGGCCATCGGCTCAACGTCTTCGGTATCCAGCTCTGAAAGCAGTTCGATGTAGCCGACCACTTGCCCCAATTGTTCGGTCATGGTGGTGAGCTCGGCGTCGGTTAATTGCAGCCGGGCCAAGAGCGAGACCTTTTCGACATCGGCGCGGGAGAGACTCATGCTCGGTGGACGCTGGAGCGTCTGGTCAGATCGTGAGAATCAAAACCGGTTGCAAATCGATGCCACGCGATCTAGCTTTCAATCATCGCCCGACCGGGACAAGCCCGGATCGTGGCGGTATCACGAGCCGCACGGGTAGCAAACTTAAACTCTTCTACAAGATCGAACTAGCCGTGTGTATGCTGGATGGCGACGCAGGCTGCGGCGAGCTTACGACTTTGCGGCGGTCTTGGCCTTGGCGGTCTTGGGTTTTTCGGCCTTGGGCTTTTCTCCCTTGGCTTTGACGGCTTCGGTGGTGGGCAGCTTAAAAGGGGCGGCCCGCACCAGCTTGGTCACGGCCCCGCTGCGCAGGCACTGGGTGCAGACGCGCACCGTTTTGTTGGCGCCGCGCACGGTGACGCGCACGCGCTGCAGGTTGGGCTTGAACTGCCGCTTGGTGATGCCGGTGATCTTGGTGCCCACGCCGCCCAGGTATTTGGCCTTGCCGCGGGTGGTGATCGAGTTGCCCATTTGCGGCGCTTTGCCGCAACAATCGCACGCCTTGCCCATGATACGCTTCTCCGCCGCTCTTCTTTTGCTTTGCCGGTCAAATGGAAACTAATAGTATATCGGGAAGGCTCAGTCGTGCAACCGGGGCGAAGGCACGAGTAACGTCCTAGAATCGAGCGGGAGGGCATCGAACACACAAACCCGAAGCGTCAGCGAGGCAAGATCCGGCCATCTCCTCGCTAACGCTTCGGATTATAATAGTATGGGCGGCCAACTCGATCTTCGAGTGCTACCAACGCGTGAGGATCCCTCGCCTCACTCAGCGCCCGAATACGCCAGCGTCGGGCAATGCGGCTGGAAGAATGCCTGCAAGAAGTCGGCTTGGGCCGCGAAGTTCAAGTGCAAGCGGCTGCCGATCACTTGATATTGCCCGACCAGATCGAACTCGTGCCCTGGCTCGCCCAGCAGACCGGTCAGCGGGCCCGAAGGGTCGAGAAGCCAATGGGTGTTGAGATAGCCGCGAACTCGACTGCCCGCCGATCCTAGCCAATTGCCCTGCGCGAAGGTCAACTCGACGGGCACCGGCGGGGCCCCCTGCGGGTTGGCACGGGCGTAGGCCGGCAACGCGCCGACCATCGGCACCCACTCGCCCCGCGGCGTTTGCAGCTTCTGGCAGAGATAGGCCAGCCCGCCGCCCTCGGCATACACCCGCCGCCCGCCGCGAATGTGGTTGCGCAGCGCCAGCAGCATGCAATGGTTGCCGCTGAGTGCTTCGGCGTAACGGTCAGGATGGCCGCAGCCCAAATAGACCACGTCAGCGTCGGGCAGCACTTCGTCGCGCAGCGGAGAGAAATCGACGATCTTCGCCCCGTGCAGCTCGAGCAGGTCGAGCGCGTCGGGAAAATAGCAGTTGAAGGCGGCGTCATACGCCACGGCCACCGTCAGGCTCGGCTGGCTCGGCTCTTGTTCGGGAATCGGAAACACCGCCGGGGCGATCGGCGGCAAGTCGCGGCGGCCGGACAGCTCGCGGATGCGATCGGGCCGACTGAAACGGAGGAACGCTTCGCCCAGCTCTGCACACATCTCGCGCGAGGGCGCCGCGCCGCACGGCAACTGAGCCAAGCCCGCGCGCAACCGGGGCAGCTCTTCGAGCATGCCCAACACCGGCACATCCCACAACGCTTCCAGCGCCGTTTGCAATTGAAACGCTTCGGCGGCATTTCGGACCCGGTCTAAGAGCACCCCGTCGATCTGATTCGGCCTGTCGGGCCATTGGCAGTCGTGCAACTTGCTGGCGTCGAGGACCACCAGCCGCGGCAGATCGAGCCAGTCGCAGAGCATGTCGAGCCGGCTGCCCGCTGGCGGGTCATCAGCGTCAGACGCGGTGAACTCTCCTTCGACCACGGCCAGGTCGCGTCCCGCGCAGCCGTGAACAAAGATTTCGCGGCAGACGGCCTTGGGCATCAGCCAAGTGTCTAAATGGCGCGAAGCGACACCGGTGATCGCCAAGGCGGCGTTGCGCGGAGTGAAGCAAGCGTGGGCCAGAAAGTGCTGCACCTGGCAGCCAGACTGCACGAGCGCTTCGAGCATGGCCCAGCAAATGGCCTGGCGATCGGTGGCCGGCTGGATAGCGCCCAGAGCAACGCGTGGCAGGTGTAACATTCGTGCCGAGGCCTTTGGAGTCGCATGGTCGGCGGGACAGCGGCAATAAGCCAACCGGTTCTATTGCATTCTTAGCCCGGTCAGAGAGGGAGTCAAGCTGACGGCGCGGGGGGGGCGCGATAACTGGGGGCCGATGACGGTAGCCGCGGCCCTTGTGGCCGGCTGTGGTCCAGCGCAAAAAACGGGCCCTTCCGCACGGCGGAAAGGCCCGAGGGTTTAGACCAGACATTCCAGTCGCGCTCACCCCATCGGCGCGGCGGGCAGGCCACCAGGGCCGGGGCTACCGCGCCATTAGGGCCGGCCACAAGGGCCGGGACTACCGCGCCGATCGGCAGCGACTCGACTATTTCTTCTCGAGCACCACAAAGCGGTTGCCGCCCTCAGTGCGGACCCAGAGCAGAATGCCGTTTTCCAACGAGGCGCCTTTCATGGCCGCCTTGAATTCATCGACATTGTGCACCGGTTGCTTCTCGACCCGCATGATCAGCATGCCTTCACGCAGGCCGGCCTCGGCGGCCACACTGCCTTGCATCACCTCGGTCACCACGACGCCTTGGAAATCTTTGAAACCCAGCTTCTCGGCATTGTTCTCGTTGAGCTCGGCAACCTCGATTCCAATTTCGTCGCTTTTGAAGCCCGAGTGCTGATCGGCGCCGCGGCGGCCCTTGCCCGAGTGCAAATCGGCAAAGTCCTTCGGCAGCGGCTTCACCGCCACTTGCAGTTCAACGGTCTTGCCGTCGCGCAGCACTTCGACGGCCTGCTTGGCGCCGGCGGGCGTGCGCTCGACCAGCTCTTGCAGATCGCGCGGCGTGCGAATCTTTTTGCCGCCATACGAGGTGATCACGTCCTCCGGTTCGAAGCCAGCCTCGGCGGCGGGCGAATTCGGATAGACCTCGCCCACGACCACGCCGCCCCGGTGCGTTACGCCCAGCTTGTCGGCCAGCTTGCCCTTCACTTCGCTAATGCCGACGCCCAAGTAGCCGCGTTGCACCACGCCGTTGTCGACCAACTGCCGCATGACCCACTTGGCCACGGTGCTGGGAATCGCAAAGCCGAGTCCCTGATAGCCGCCGTTGTTCGAAGCGATGGCAGTATTAATGCCGATCACTTCGCCTTCCAAGTTCATCAGCGGACCGCCCGAATTGCCGGGATTAATCGCGGCGTCGGTCTGTAAATAGCTAGTCCGCTTGTCGGGGTTGCCCGGCTCCAGCTCGCGGCGCATGCCGCTGATGATGCCGGCGCTGACCGTCGAATCGAAGCCGAAGGGGTTTCCGACCGCGATCACCCAGTCACCGATTTGCAGCTTGTCGGAATCGCCCAGCTTGGCGGCCGGCAACGAGCTGTCGGTCTTGATGCGGAGCACAGCCAGGTCGGTGGCCGGATCGGTCTTGATGTCGGAGGCTTCAAACTGGCGGCCATCGGAGAGCCGCACCAAGACCTCGTCGGCGCCTTCGACCACGTGGTTGTTGGTGAGCACGATGCCGCTTTTGTCGACGATCACGCCCGAACCCATGCCGTGCTTCTGCGGCATCCGCCCGTTGGGACCGAAATGAAACTGATACGGTCCGCCGTCGTCGTTAAAGAAATCTTCGAATGGCGTACCCTTGAAGGGGTTCTCGCCCTTGAACGGGCTTTCCCCGCGCCGCGAGCCGCGTCCTTCCATCTGCACCGCCTGTGGCTTGCTGTTGGTTTCGATGGTCACGACCGTGGGAATGGCGACTTCCGCCGCTTTGCGGAAAGCCTGCGATAGACTGTCGGCCTGCCGCCGAGCGTGCTCGGGCGCGGCCGATGGCCCGCGGTCCGAGTCGTCTTGTGCGGTGCCGCGGGTCTGCCAAACACCGACACCGGCCGTGGTCATGGCCAGCAAGAAAGCGATGGCCAGCGATTTGCGGCTGGCGCGAAAACGGGTTGTTTGCATGTGGATCTCCTTCGCGTTCACTGGTTGCCTCTTTGAAAGGATACCGCTTTGGAAAGGGTACCGCTCGGTGGTTCTTAGATATGGTTGCCACAATCGCAACTTTCTTGCAAGATTGACAAAAACACTGTACATAGCTAGACTTGCGCTGATTGCCGGCCGCTGGTTTCGTGGCGGGCCGTCAGGGCAAGGTCTTCACATGAGTCACACGCTGGAAAGCGAGTCTGCCGCCGATTGGATCAAGGATCTGGAGCGGCTCGAACGACGCATCGGTTATACCTTTCATGATAAGGCGTTGCTGCGCGCGGCGCTCACGCACGCCTCGGGCGCATCGCACCGCCTACACTCCAACGAGCGGCTGGAGTTTTTGGGAGACGCCATTCTGGGCGCGGTCGTCTGCGAAATTCTCTATCGACAATATCCGGAGCATCTGGAAGGCGACCTCACCAAAATCAAGTCGGTGGTGGTCAGCCGCCAAACGTGCGCCAAAATCAGCGAGGCGTTGGGCCTGGAAAAGTTTCTCTTGCTGGGCAAGGGAATGAGCACCAGTCCGACCGTGCCGCCTTCGCTGTTGGCCGACGTGTTTGAGTCGATGATCGCCGCCATCTATCTGGACGGCGGCGACCCGCCGGCACGAGCCTTCATCGAAAACTACATGGCGCCCGAAATCGAGCTGGCCGCCGACGGCGACCATTCGGGCAACTACAAGTCGCTGTTGCAGCAACTGGCCCAGCGCGAGCACGGACACACGCCGACCTATGCCTTGCTCGATCAGAAGGGCCCCGACCATAGCAAGTGCTTCAAAATTGCCGCTCAAATCGGCCGCACGCGTTACCAGGCCGCCTGGGGCCGGAACAAAAAAGAAGCCGAGCAACGCGCCGCGCAAAACGCGCTGAGCGAGTTGAACGGCGAGACGCCGCCGTATTTGACGGAAGAATGATGAGCGGCCATCCCTTGCCTTCTTTCTTCAGGACGGCCTCTCAGGTTCATCATGATTTCAACGATGCCGCCGACTGCGATTCGCGGGCGTTGCCTGCTCGCGGCAATTGTCTTTGTGTATCTGTTTGCCTCGGCCCGCGCCGCCGAGCCGCAAACGTTCGACGTCCTCATCCGCGGCGGCATGGTCTACGACGGCCGGGGCGGGCCGCCGGTGGTCGCGGATGTCGGCATCGACGCCGAACGGATTCAAAAGATCGGCGATTTGGAGTCCGCCAAGGGCAAACGCGAAATCGACGCGCAGGGGCTGGCCGTCGCGCCGGGCTTTATCAATATGCTGAGCTGGGCCACCGACGATTTGCTCGTCGATGGCCGTTCGCAGAGCGATCTGCGCCAAGGAGTAACGCTCGAAGTCTTCGGCGAAGGGTGGTCCATGGGTCCGCTTTCCGAGTCGATGAAAGTCGACATGAAACAGGCTCAGGGCGATCTGAAATACGATGTCGCCTGGACCACGCTGGCCGAGTATCTCGAGCATCTTGAACGCCGTGGCGTATCGACCAATGTGGCTTCGTTCGTCGGCGCGACGACGGTGCGCATTCACGAGCTGGGCTATGCCAATCGCCGCCCCAGCGCGGCGGAATTGCGGCGAATGTGCGACCTGGTGCGCGGCGAAATGCGAGTCGGGGCGCTGGGCGTGGGGTCGTCGCTGATCTACGCTCCGGCCTTTTATGCCGACACCGACGAACTGATTGCGCTGTGCCGCGCAGCCGCCGAGTTCGACGGGCTCTACATCTCGCACCTTCGCAGCGAAGGCAATCAGCTTTTGGAGTCGGTTGACGAACTGCTCAAGATTGCCCGCGAGTCGGGCATTCGCGCCGAAATCTATCATCTCAAGGCGGCCGGCGAAGCCAATTGGCCCAAGCTCGATCGCGTGATTGAAAAGGTTGAACATGCGCGTGAAGCAGGCCTCAAGATCACCGCCGATATGTATACCTATACAGCCGGCGGCACGGGGCTGAACGCTGCCATGCCGCCTTGGGTGCAAGAAGGCGGTCTGGAGCGGTGGATCGAACGGCTGCGCGAGCCGAGCACGCGAGCCCGCGTGCTGCGCGAAATGAAAACGCGCACCGACGAGTGGGAGAATCTGCTGTTGGCGGCCGGCTCGCCTGAGCGGGTTTTGCTGGTGGGGTTCAAGAACGAGGCGCTCAAGCCGCTGTCGGGCCGCTCGCTGGCGGCGGTGGCGGCCGAGCGCGGCTCTTCGCCCGAAGAAACCGCGATGGACCTGGTGATCGAAGACGGCAGCCGCGTGGAGGCCATTTATTTTTTCATGAACGACGCAAATGTGCGGCGGAAGGTGGCGTTGCCTTGGGTGAGCTTTGGTTCCGACGCCGGCTCTTTGGCGCCGGAAGGGCCGTTTGCCCGGCTGCATCCGCATCCCCGCGCCTATGGCAACTTTGCCAAGCTGTTGGGCAGGTACGTGCGCGAGGAAAAAATTGTGCCTCTGGAAGAAGCCATCCGCCGGCTGACTTCGCTGCCTGCTGAAAACTTGCGGATCTCGCGGCGGGGCCGGCTGGCGCCGGGCTATTATGCCGACGTCGTGGTGTTTGACGCCAAGACGATCATCGACCATGCCACCTACGAAAAGCCGCAGCAGTATGCCACCGGCGTCCGGCACGTGTGGGTCAATGGCCAGCAGGTGCTTAGCGATGGCGAACACACCGGCGAGATGCCTGGACGATTTGTGCGCGGGCCGGGATGGCGCCCCATCGGCGCGGCTGACAAGTGATCGCGGCAGTTCCGGTCGGCCTCGGCGCTTGCTTCGAGCACCGTTTGGTGCGAGAATGACGACCGTTTGCAGCGAGCCCGGGCGATACGCGCCGTGGCAGCAGCGGTTTACTTTGCGAGGACCAACCATGTCGAACTGCGCCTGGAGTAGACCGTGGATGCTAGCCGTGGGAGTCCTCGCGATTGCCTTGGCGGGTTGCGGCGGCGATGACTCAAGCACCCAAGTGGCGAGCATTGCGCCTCCGCCAGCCGCGCTCCCCCCGAGCAGTGCTACCCCGAGCGGCGATGCTTCAATCGCGCCCTCCGAAAATGCCTTGCCAGCGGCGCCGGCCCAGTCGCCCCAGGCATCGGGCGAGAATCCACCCGCCGACGCATCGTCTGCGGCATCGCCCGCCTCGCAAAACGTTCAACCGTCTCAAGACCCGATGAATGGAGCACAGCTTGGCGGTCCGCCGGGCGGCGGTCTGGGACCGGGCGGTCCAGGCGGCAGCGGACCAGGCGGAATGATGCCAGGCATGCAAGGCGGTCCGCCGGGCGGATCGGGGGGCAGCGGGCCAAGCGGCAGCGGGCCAGGCGGAATGATGTTGGGCGGACCACCGGGCGGGCCAGGCGGCAGCGGACCTGGCGGAATGATGCCAGGCATGCAAGGCGGTCCGCCGGGCGGATCGGGGGGCAGCGGATCGGGTGGCAGCGGGCCAGGCGGCAGTGGGCCAGGCGGAATGATGTTGGGCGGACCACCGGGCGGGCCAGGCGGAATGATGCCAGGCATGCAAGGCGGTCCGCCGGGCGGATCGGGCGGCAGCGGGCCAGGCGGCTTCTGGCCAGGCGGCAAGTGGTTGGGGCGACC
>JAICLL010000256.1 GCA_025927475.1 Pirellulales bacterium | reverse complement strand
ATGACCGGAGACTAAGTTCCCAGGCCCCGTGGCGCAAAAACTATGCCAAACCATGTTGGTGGACCAAGCCAAATACTGATTAACTAAATGGCGCAAAATTCGTGCCGAACGGGATTGCCACGGAGGGCGTTCCCTACAGAGCATCATAAAATTCGCGGCGCAGACGCATTCCTGAACCCGGAACCGACGGCGCCGCCGCGATCGTGCGCGGCACACCCCGAAGATTTGACATCCCCCCAAGGTGAGCTACGTTTCCGTAAACCGGCACATTTCCGCCGGCCAGGCCGGGAAGGCGTTCATTTCCACCGGCGTAGTTCCCCATCTCGATCCAAGTTGTCAATCAGAGGCACAACCATGCGATGGCAAACCAAACTCTTCGCGGCCCTGCTTTGCCTGAACGGCCTTGCCCTGTCGGCCTCGGCCCAGACGCTCTCTCCGTTTCAGCCGGCGAACCGTCCGCTGGGTTTGCCCTTGGTCGGCCCAACGTACCTCGACGGTAGCGACGCGGCCTCGCAGTCGTTTGACAACTACAAGCAAAGCTTCCTGGACGTCATTACCGCGAATCTGCCCGAAGCCGTGGCCTTCAGCGGCGAAAGCCTGAACCAACTAGACCCGACGCGGCTGTACTTCATGTTCGATTACGCGCCGCGCGTGTATTACATCTATGAGGGCGCCTGCTACGACAACGCCCTGGGGGTGACCATCGCCACCGTGAGCGCGCCCACGAATAAACCGACGACGGGCACCAGCTACACCGTGTTTCCGTTTGGGCACTCGAGCATCAGCCCGGCGTGCGCCAGCGGCTCCGGCAAGCGCTCGAAGAGCGAACCGCTGCTGCCCGGCGATTTTGTGCAACTGCCCCTGGTCACGGCAGGTCAGCAACTGGCGTTTTTCTTGATGGCCGAGATGGACAGCCACTCGAACCCGGCCGACGTCTACTACAACGGCAACGGCAATAATCCTGATAACTTCCAGCACCTGGTCTGCTTCTTTCCCAGCGAAAGCCAATACCTGATCATCGGTTTCGAGGACATGCTCAACGGCGGCGACCGCGACTGCAACGACCTGATGTTCGTCGTCGACATCGGGCCGCAAAACGCCATGCTGCTGCGGTCCCCCGTTTTGCTGCCTCAATGAGTCGACGCGGCGCCCAGTTCCAGGAGAAGCCCTTCATGCCAGAGCGAGGCGCTCGCGAAGCGATCGACCGTGCGACCGGGCGGCGCGCCCACCGGCGGCACAACCGCCGCGGGGCGGCCACGGTCGAGCTGGCCCTTTGCCTGCCGGTGTTGCTCACCACCGGCCTGGCCCTGATCGAAATTGTTAACCTCGTTTCGGTGCAGGCGCGCTTGCAGGCCGCGGCCTATGAATCGACACGGCTGGCGACTCGCCCCACCACGTCGAGCGCCACCGCCGCCACGAGCGCCCAGGTGAAAGCCTACTGCCAAGGGCTGCTGACGCAGTTGGGCATCAGCGGCGGCTCTGTCACACTGACCCCGAGCGATCTGACGGCCGCCCCGCCGCAGACCATCGTCACGGTGGCGATCAGCGCGCCTTGGAAGCAGAATTCGCCCACCTCGTTTCTTGTGCCGAGCTCGCTGAGCCTGTCTTCGCAAGCCACGTTAATCGTCGAATAGCCGCCTATGCCAACGCGCCACAGAAAACACCGCCGCCGACATCCGCGGCGCGGGGCCATCTCGGTGCTCGTCGCCGCCACCATCGGCATGCTGCTGATTTTGACGGCGTTCACCGTCAACGTCGCCTACATGCAGTTTGTGCGTCAACAGCTCCGCATTGCCTGCGACTCCGCCTCGAAAGCGGCGCTGGTCAACTACGGCGCGACGCAGAGCCAGACCTCGGCCACGACCTTTGCCCGGACCGTCTCGAACAACAACCTGGTGGCGGGCAAACCGCTCAATCTTTCGGCCAGCAACATCGTCTTCGGCAACGCCAAGCGGAGTTCGGGCGGCATTTACTCGTTCACCGCCGGCGGATCGCCGATGAACGCCGTGCAGATCTCGGCCAGCGTCAACCCGCCCTTGTTCTTGCAGACCTTTTTGTCGACCGACTCGTTCAGCCTTTCGGAATCGTCGCTCGCGACCCGTCCCAGCCACGACATTTGCCTGGTACTCGATCGCTCGGCATCGATGGCCTTTGATCTGAGCAGCAACGAGTTCAGCTATCCCGCCGACGTGAGCACCGGCAAGAACCCGCTCCAGGTCTATTTTTCGCCGCCCAGCCCGACGGCGAGCCGCTGGCAAGCGCTGACGGTCGCCGTCAACGACTTCGTCAGCACGCTGCAGGCCAGGAACCTCGACGTGAACGTGGCCCTGGTCACCTATGCCGAGACGTACTCCTTTGGCACCTATGCTGCCACCGAGGCCTCGCTCGACGTGCCATTGACGTCAAATTACAGCCAGATCACCGCGGCCATGACCGCCTGGGGACAACAGCCGTTGCTCGGCAACACCAACATCGAAGCCGGGCTGGCGTTGGCTCAGGCCGAATTGACCGGGCCACGCGCAAGCGGCAACGCCGACCGCACCATCATTCTGCTGACCGACGGGGTGGCCACTTCCGGCAACACCGATATTCCCAGCTTGACGCTGGCCGATCGCGCGAATTCGCAAATTGTCACGCATGTGATCACCTTCGGCGCCGAGGCGGCCTCCGGTTCGGTTCAGGCGCAAATGACGCAGGCGGCGTCGAACGGCAACGGCATGTTCTTCAACGCGCCCACCGCGGCGCAGTTGCAACAGGCGTTTCAAACCATCGCCGACTGCCTGCCGGCGGTTCTGCTCAAATAGGAGCGTCGCATGGTTCGCAGGCAGCGGGGTGCGCCGAAGCGGCGCGGTGCGGCAACGGTCGAGCTGGCCATTTGCCTGCCCGTGCTGATTACCTTTGTCTTCGCCATCCTGGAATTCTCGCGCAATTTACAGCTTCACCAAACGGTGCGCGAGGCCGCCTTCGAGGGCGCGCGGGCCGGCATTGCACTCGATGCCGCGACTTCGGATGTAACCACCGCGGCCACGGCCATCACGAATTGCGCGTCGATCCGAAACCCGACGATCACCGTGGTCCCCAACCCGCTAACCTACACCAGCCCGACGGTCAGCGTCACGGTGTCGACCACACCCGCCACGAACGGTTGGTTCCTGAGATTCTTCAACTCGGGCAGCGTGATCTCTGCGACGATCACGCTCAATCGCGAAGTGCAGGCGGTCTCGGTGCCGGGACCGTGAGGCGCGCGGTTGGGCACTGAACCGCGGGCGTTCGAGCTGCGGCGGGGTGCCCATCGTTTGGATCCCGCGCAGTGTAAAGCGCGGGCGGACGGATGCTTGTGGTCAAACGCGGATGGCGCGGCGAGAAAAAAACTCGGTTGGGGCGTGGCTCGCGGGCGCATTGGCGGTGCTTGACAAGGTTGGGAACGTCCGTACATTAGCGCCCAAATGCGAAGGCGCGTTCCTTGTCAGCGCGCCGCCACGTCAGCCAACGAAGCAATCAGTGCCGCGAAATGATCGACTTGAATCAGGCCGTTGCGAGATTTGGCGCCGAGGCGAAGGCAAAACTCGCAAACCCTAGCGCCACGGGCGAGCCCGAGGACCAGCTTCGCGCCCCGCCGGAAGCGCTGTTCGTCGATCTGGCGGAACTTTGCGGCTTCAAACGAGAGTGGCTCACAGCGGTCGGCGAATCATCGCTCTCGACGCTCAAGACTCGGCCAGACTATTCACAGTCATTCCGCTCACGGCCAAGCCCGAATTGTTCAATGAGGCGGTCGAGTTGGGCCGGCGCGTGATTTGGCTGCACACCTTCGGCGAGCGCTTTGTCGACGCGAAAGCCGGTCGCCCGCCGGGGCCGCCCCGGCTGCCGAAGGGGCGGGCGCCTCTCCTCCCGACGGAGGGCGAGATTCGCGGCGATGCCGATTCGATGCCCGATGAAATTGGATACGACGGATCCCGGCGCCGCTTGCTCGTCGGCAAGGGTTTCATCGAGAATGTGCCGCCCCCGGTGTGGAACTACGAAGTGTCGGGCAAGCGCGTGTAGGAACAAAGACATCCATCCTTTCCGGGCGAGGTCTTATTGTCGCGCGAGGCGTGGTCGCGAGCAAGTGCAATCAGTCGGAGACCCGACGCCGGAATCGAGCTGAGCCAGTCGTCGGCCGCGCGAGACGGTTCCGCGACGGCGCCCATCGCGGCGCAGGATAATCCCTCGAGCGTCGGCAAACTCGCATCGACGACAGACTCGCACCGCTGCCGCCGCGATTCGATGCGCTCAAAAGCCCCCGTAAACTCCGAGGTCTCGGGCGTCTGCGCCACACCCGCGCGGATCGGATTCAAGTCGATCTACACGCTGCACGCCAGGGCCGCTGGCTCATCGAGGACCGCCTGTGATGAAGCGGCCTTCCCAAAAACGCCCGGTCACGCGGTCTTCCCGATTTGGCGCGTCGCGCGATCGGCTCACACAACGCAGCCATGAACCACGAGGGACTGGACAGCCGCCGGCCACGTTTGGCCAGCGCGTCGGCGTCGGCCAGCAGCACCGCCAGTTCCTGTGGCTCAGGTTCGGCGGGCCTGCCGTCTTCGTTGCGGCGGCCGGGGTGCAGCCGCCACCAGCGGCGGGCGACTTCTTCGTCGCTCCACGCGGCGGCAAGGTCGGGGCGGATGCGCAGCAATAGGTGTAGGTGATTCGCCATCACCGAAAAGCCGAGCACGTCGACCGCCACAATACCGGCCAGTTCTTCCAACCGCTGGCGAATCCAGTTTTTACGGTGATCGAAGTTTTGACCGCTATAGCGGTCCACGCCACAGAGAAACGCGCGTCGCACGCAGCGGGCGACGCAGTGCTAGGACCCCCACGACGGCCTCATCGACAATCTGGCGGCGAGCATAAGCGGGCATGACAGCCTCCCTGAACGGAAACCGCTGTCAGTATACATATGGCCACTTTTCTGTCAAGCACTTTGGCTGCCGATTTTTGGCCGCCGAGCCGGCCCGAAGGCTGGGTGTCTTTGTTCGTCTTTGTTCGTCTTTGAGCGCGGCGCCGGCATAAGCCGTGAGCCCGACGGCGCCCGCCAGGCCGGTGCCGGCCGTCTAACCTCGAAGACGTTTTAATTCCGCGTTCTTTGGCTGCCCATCTCGTCCGAGCCGAACGCAGGCGGTAGCCGCGAGCATGACGAGCGCGCACGCCGCGCAGGAGGCGCAGAAAAGCTCAAACCAAATCACAATGGCGAAAACCCCCGGCGAATCAGGGAGGCCCAGACAAGTTCGAACGATTCTGACAGTAACAGTCGTTATCGACAAAAAGATCGCCTGCGCAGCGACAACCGTTTTGGGACACCCCGCTATGCGGAACGAATAGAGAATAATTACGACGCAGAGTAAAGCCCACGACAAGCGGAACAGCGCATCCCGCCGTCCGGCCGACACATTCGTGACGCTCGCAGCCATGATCGCGCAATTCGATGCGGCGAGGCAAGCCGCGTAGCTCAACATCATCCATGCCGGCGGGTTGGCGGAGTATGCTCTCACCCGTGTATCATGTCTACCCCTCGGCGCTTGATACGGGTTCACCATCGAAACCTCGACTTCAGAGTATTCAATGCCGCGGGTGCTTTCGGTCGCCCGTGGCAAATGCGGTTTTCGCCTTGAGCACGTGAAATCGCATCATTCGATAGCAACCAAAGGCGGTGGTAATCTTAGCGTTGCAGTTTGTGCAGCCTTGCTAGTCTTCCACTCACACGGGAGGGCAAGACTTTGCGGGGTCGCCGTGATCGCTATTTGCTCGATGCGCTGGTCGCCGTCCCGTTACTGTAATACAGGCCGGGGCCTTGGCCCGGAAGACCTGGGAACGGCGGGCCAGCCGGAAGGTCGCCGAGCCAATTGTCAGGTCGAAAACCTGTAAATCAGGGGGGCCGCCCGGCGGTGGGTTTTGTGACAGACTCCCAAAGACTCCGGTGCCAAGTCCCCAGATGAATGGCGCAACACCCGTGGCTCCGCCGATAATCGCGCCGCCAAGTGCGCCGGCAAGAATTACGGTGCCGACGCCAGCCCATATAGGCGCAGTACCGGCCAGGGCCGCCCCGATGAGAATCACGCCCGCTGCTCCCAGCGCTGCGCCCGCGGCGCCTCGGGTTGTACGTCGAGCACGTAATGCTCAATTTTGTTATACGTGCCGCTGCCGGTGCTGTCCACCTCGGTCGCAATCAAGTGGTCGAACACCCCATAGACATAATGCACGCGCTTGGTGAGCACGCCTGCCAGTCGTCGAAAGCCGCTCTCCCAGATGCCGCAGGACATAATGCGTCCGTGCTCGCGCGGTGAATCGCATCCGCGCCGGATAAGACGCGATTGTCCGGCCACGGTGCGAGACCAACAATCATTCTCGCGGGAAGCGCCGGAAGACCAGTCCGCTTTCGCTGCCCCGATTTTTTTCGTGCGCATCAAATACCGGCGAACTGAAAGGATCGGTGTCTGAGTGATCAATCTTTGCTGACTTCATGACATCCACAAAACCGGAGTCGTAAGGTAGAATCGTATTTGTCGATTGTGCATCGGGCACAACGACGGCTCAGAAGTTTTTGATTAAATCCCTCTGATTTTCTGCTCTTGGACAGAATCACCTCCCGCACATGTTGCTACGACCGGCGAGCCACAAAACGAGAATTCGCAGAGCGAGGCTCGTAGCCAAGCTCTGCAAATTGAACGCTTGGTGGTTGATGACATTCCTTCTGCTCGGTGCTTTTGTCGGCTTTTCGGCTGGATCTGCCGGCTTTATCATATCCTGGCTGTGCGGCGGCTCGTTCAAGTTTCACAACGTGATGTATCCCTGCGTGCCTGGCGCAATCACATATCTTATTGGCGGGATCGTAT
>JAICLL010000101.1 GCA_025927475.1 Pirellulales bacterium | reverse complement strand
GCGCGGAAGCGCGGAAGCGCGGAAGCGCGGAAGCGCGGAAGCGCGGAAGCGCGGAAGCGCGGAAGCGCGGAAGCGCGCGGGGAGTAAGACAGCCCGCGTCCGCGGCGAAAAACTGCCAGCGATTCAACCATCGAGTGCCCTCCGAATCCAAGCCGGTGGCCTGCTAGGAAGTGCCTCTTCCGATCCCGGAGACAAACACTCAACGGCCCCAAGTGTAGCCGGGATTGATAAGATCGCAAGCGAATTCTGGCGGAAAACCAAACGAACCATGGCGCCCCAACAAGGCATCGCGGCGTCGCACCTTGAGGGACCGCGCCAACCCCGGTCAACCGCCCCGCCGCGCGAACCGGTGAACCAAAGAGGCGCGAGCCGCGTAGAAACAAGTAGCGGGCGATGTTTTGCCGATTTGATAAGCTCCCGACGAAATGGAACCGATCGAGCCGCGCGGGCGTCTAAGGGGATAGCGGCCTGGTTTCTTCCGCGCCGCCGGCCAGGCCGCTGCTTCAAGCAACGCGCGGCGGCGGTGTGTTTGCGGTTCGGCGAAAACCGACCAAGCCACCCCGCTTGTTATAATGCGGGTTGCGGACCATGCGTCGCACGCCCGTGGTTTCGGAAAGCAGCTCGGATGAGGAAATGACATGGTGGCGTTGCGCACTTTTTGGCCTGAAAACCCACCAAGCCAGTTTCTTGAGAGAATGAGGGAAGAGGGCGATCGTTGCAAGTTGCCAGACGACCAAGGCAGGCAATACGGCAGCGTCAAGATGCTTGCATAAACGACAATTGATGGATAAGGATCGTGCCGCAATGCCTTGTGCTGACGCGGATTGCGGTAAGCTCGCGGCGCGGTGGGTGGTGGTTTTCCGCAAGCAACTCGATGAGGGCGGGGCCAAGCGATCGTCGGTCGACGTCCTTTGCCCGCAATCGCCGACGACCGCCGTGAGCCGTTGGAGCCAGCGAGGGGGGCCACGCAGCAACAAGCGAGTAACCGGTCCGCAACCGCCGTGAGACGTTGGATCTTTCCCGCCGGCGTTTCAGTGCGCCTGGCTGAGACGATCGACGACTCAAACCCATGCCGATCGAATCGCCCGAAAACACCTGCCGGATATTGGCGCGTTGCGCCGCGGCGTGGAATTCGCCTAAGCCTGGGGGGCATTACTTCAAGGAGACCACCATGCACCGCCGCATCACCCAGTTTCTCGCCTGCGGTTTGCTGTTCGCCGCCATTTCCGCGGCAGCACAGGCCGAAGACGCTTTTTTCCGCGTTCCGATCGCCAATCTGAAGCTGACCGAGGGAACGCTGCCCGAATCAGACGTCGACTACTCTTCTTGGGCGATGTGGGGCTGGCGAGAGTCGTTGCAATCTCGAGTGGTATTAGAAGGCGAGGGTGAAGCTTACGTCGAGCTTCAAAACGGACGGCGATTCGGAAATGGCAACAACGATCTGCAAAATGGCATTGTCGTTCGCGCGCCGGCTGGACGAGATATCGCTGGCTATCTTTTTTTGCCTAAGAAAGACGAAAGCGGCATGGCGCGGTTGAAATTCGTGTTGCCGGCTGGCGAAGGCAAAGCCAACGCCAGCGCGTTCTACCAGGCGAAGGAAGCCTACTACGAGTGGCTGCTTGGTCGGCAGATTGCCGGAGGCGCATGGTTCCGGCACCAAGCGCGCGAAGCGCGAAATCGGCTCGAAAAGAATGATGCCACGCGTGGTAATACACCCTTCCGCGCCAGGCGCAACCGCGAAGTGAGCGATACCTTCGATCTCTTTACGGGCGGCCGCGCCGTGCGCGAAAACCTGCAGCTCGATCGCCAACTTTGGCTGCGCGACGACAAAGCCGAAAACGAACTCGTCGAGATCGCGTCGATCGAAGGCATCACCATTAAAGAGATGGACTGGCAGCCGCTGCTCCAAGGCGCCGAGCCGGAACTCGATCCGCTCGCTCGGCTGATTCCCGCCGATCAACACGCCCTGTTCTTTCCGTCGTTTACGGCCGCCATTCAGCTTTCCGACGAAGTCGGCCGGCAGGGAACTCCGCTGACGCGGCTGGCGGTCTCGCGATCGGAAGACGAGTTGGTGCGGCAGCGCTATGAGCGGCAGCTTTGTCTGCCGCTGTCCGACCTGGCCCGGCTGCTGGGGCCACAGGTGATCGGCAGCGTTGCCGTCACCGGCGGCGATCCGTATTTATTCACCGGCGCCGATGTGGCCGTGCTGTTTGAAAGCAAGCAGCCGGCCGCGCTGCAAACGTTGCTCTTGGGCCGAGCGGCGCTGGCGGCCAAAGACACGCCCGACGCCCGGCCCATTTCGGGCGAGGCCGGCGGGCTGGCTTATTCCGGTTTTCGCTCGCCCGACCGCGGCGTGTGCTGTTACCTTGCCCAACTTGAAGGAGCGGTGGTGGTGACCAACTCTCCGGCGCAGTTAAGCCGGCTGGCGGCGGTGAGCAGCGGCACCGCCTCATCGCTCACGTCGCTCGACGAATACAAGTTTTTCCGCCAGCGCTATCCGCGCGGCGGCGCCGACGAGACCGCGTTGTTCTTTCTGAGCGACGCGACCATTCGCCGCTGGTGTGGCCCGCGCTGGCGAATCGCCGCCTCGCGCCGTTTGCGGCAAGCCGCCGTCATGAGCGAGCTGACCGCCGAGTTCATGGATGGTCTGGTTTCGGGCGAGGCCAAGGCGGGACCGATTCACACCGACTTGCCCGCGGCCGCCGACGACGAACTGCGGCTTGCCAGTGGATATGTCGTTTCAGAGCACGATGGCACTTTGGCGTTTCAGACGCCGATTGTCGAGTTGCCACTCGAGCGGGTCACCAAGGCCGAGCGCGACGCCTACGAGACCTGGCGGCGCGGCTACCAGAGCAATTGGCGCTGGGCTTTCGACCCGATCGGCCTGCGAATCACCGTTGCCGAGCACCAACTCGGCGCCGATCTGACGGTGATGCCTTTGATTTGGGGGAGCGATTATCGCCAGCTCGTCGATGTCTCGCAGGGCGCCAGCATGGGGGCCGACGGCGCCGATCGCCACGCGTCGCTGGCCCAGATCGCGCTGGCGCTCAATCCCGAGTCGCCCATCATGCAGAGTTATGGTCGCCTGGCGTCGGCCACCTTGCAAGTGAATCCGCTGAGCTGGGTCGGCTCGTCGGTATCGGTCTATGCCGACGACGGCGAATTTTGGTCGGAACTGGCCAAGCAAGAATCGCCCCAGGCCGCCGGCGAGTATACCTGGAAGCATCTGGGCGAAATGCCCGTGGCCCTGTACGTCGATGTGGCCAATGCCGTCAAGCTCACCGCGGTGATGACGGCGGTGCGGGCGATGGTCGACCAGACCGCGCCGGGCATGACGCTTTGGGAACCGATGACCTCTCGCGACGAGCCTTATGTGCGGGTCAGCCCCTCAGAGCGGGCGCGGCGCGATTTGCGCGGCGCCCTGCCCGAAGCGGCCCGGCCCTATCTCTACTACACATTTTCGGCTGACGGACTGTTGCTCACGCCGTGCGAGCCGCTTTTGAAACGCTATCTCGACCGCCTGCTGGCGCGCCGCGATTCAGATCGGCCCGCCGCCGACGGGCAACAAGCCAAAGACCCGTCCGCGAAGCCCGCGGGCCAACCCTGGCTGGGTGACAATCTCTGTTTGCAGCTTGACCACAAGGCGATTCAAATGCTCGTGCAAGCCCGCGACAGCGGTTATCGCCGCACGCTCGAAGAGCGTTCGTGGAGCAACTTGCCGATCTTGAACGAATGGCATCGGCGCTACCCGCGGCGCGATCCGGTTGAGGTGCATGAGCAGGTGTGGGCCACGCGGCTGACTTGCCCGGGCGGCGGCAAGTACGTCTGGAGCGACGAGTGGCAAACGATGGAATCGACCGTGTTTGGCCACCCCGGCCAGCCCAAGCCGCAAGCGGCGTTGCCTGACGTTTGGAATGAGCTGCACCGCGCGAGCTTTGGAATTACCTTTGAAAATCAGGGCCTGCGAGCGAAGGCAGAAATCGCCAGGTAGCCCCCGGTGCTCATGAGGGATGAATGACGTTGACGCGAGTAGGGTGGGCCGAGCGCAGCGGGTCCCACCGTTTGCGGTGCGGCCCCTCGCGTCTGGCGATCACACCGGGGCATCGCCAAGGCTCTGCCCCAGCCACCGATGAAATCGAAAATCCAAAATCGAAAATCCAAAATCCGATCAGCTTCCGAACTGAGCAAAGAACTCGTCGGAGCCGATGATGTTGGCCACTTCTTGGAAGTCGGGCGTACCGGTTTGCAGCGAATTCACCGCCTGCGCAACTTCGCCGCTGCCGGCGTTGCGGCCCAGGTAGGCCTGATACCAACCAAAAGTGATCTGATTGGCGAACGGATTGTTGCCGTGGCCATTGGGCGAGCTTACCAAACCCGACAGGTACTCTTTGCCGCCGAAGACGGTTGCCACCACCTGCTGGCGGGCGGCGAGATTGCTGAGATCATCGTTGCTCGTGGCAGCCAGGGCGGCCGTGTCGGCCGGCCGGTTCAAGGCGTCGGAATACAGTGCGTTCAAAAATCCTTGGCTCGTGCCGCCGCCGCGGTTCTGGAAATACTCGGGCGAGCTGACCACCGCCTCGGCAAGCTGCTCCGGCGTGCCGATCAGCAGCAACTGGCTCGACAGGTCGAGCGCGGTCGGGTCCGCCGCACGGTGCAGATAATACTGAAAGACGCCTTGCACCACGTCGTGCCGATACTCGATGCTCCGCTCGATGTTGAAGACTTCTTCCGAGCGCGTGTGCCCGCTGTCGATCAGGTTGGTCCAGTATTGCTCGCCCTGCGGCTCGGCTTCGCGATTCAACAGATCGCGATAGACCTGGGCCACAAACCGCTCGGTGGCGCTGCCGATGGTGGCGGTGGTCACGGCTTGCGTCGTCGTGCCGCCGGTGGTCGAGATGGTGACTTTCAACGTCCGGTCGCCCGGCGAAAAATACGCATGCGAGCCTGTCACCGTGAAGCCACTGCCGCCGCTGTTCGCCGTGATCGCGCCGGTCGAGGTGGTGCCATCGCCCCAGTCGATCGTGGCGGTGTAATTGGCCACCGGCTGATTGCCGCCGCTGTCGGTGAAGGTGGCCACGGTGGCGTTGGTCACGTTGGTGCCTTGCGGAACCACGACGGGCACGCCGGTGGCCGAAAGCGAAGCCGCGGTGACCGTGGCCGTGGCGGTGGCCGTGGCCTTGGCGGTGCCGGGGCTATCGTCGGCCAGCGTCACGCTGATCGACTGCGTGCCAACTTGAGTGTAGACATGTGTGCCCGCGACTGTGAACGTGCCGCTCGCCAACGTCACCGAGCCGGTGGAACTGCTGCCGTCGCCCCAGTTGATTGTGGCGGTGAAGTCGCCGGCCACCGCGGCGGCATTGGTGTCGGTGAACGTGGCTACGGCGCCGTTGAAGGTCGCGCCTTGCGTGGCGGCAATCGCCGTCGCGGTGCCGGCGGTGAGTACGTCGGCTTCGGCTACCGTGGCGGCGGCGGTGACCGTGGCCGCGGCCGTGCCTTGTTTATCCTTGATGGTGACGACGGCCGAGAACGAGCCTTCGTCGGCATAGACATGGCTGCCCTGCACCACAAAGCTGCCCGCCGAGCCGCTCACGGTGCCAGAGCTGGTCGCCCCGTCGCCCCACACGATCGTGGCCGCGAAGTCTGCGGCCGGCGCTTGCAGATCGGTGTCGGTAAACGTGGCCAGGTTGCCGCTGAAGGTGACGCCCTCGGTGGCCGACGCGCTGACGGCGGTGGCCGTGAGCACATCGCCCTCGCTCACCACGGCGCTGCCGGTGGCGGTCGCGGTAGTCGTCGTGCCGTTTTCCGTCAGCAGCACGGTGGTGGTAAACGTACCCTCGTCGCTGTAGGCGTGGCTGCCGCTCACGACAAAACTGCCGTTGCCCGCGCTGCTGATTGACGCATTGGTGCTGGTGTTGCCGTCGCCCCAGATACTCGTCGCTTGGAAGTTCGCGCCGGTGTCGGGGCTGCCGGGGTCGGTGAAAGTGGCCACCGTGCCGCTGAACGTCTGGCGTTCGGTCACCGTAATCGAGCTGCCGACGCCGGTCAGATCGACTTCGGCCACGGTCGCGGTGAGCGTGGCCGTCGCGGTGGCGGCGCCGGGAGAGTCGTCGGCGATGGTGACACTAACGGCATAGGTACCATCGTCGGCATACGTGTGAGTTCCGCCGACGGTGAAATTGCCCGCCGAACCGGTGACCGAGCCTGTCGTCGTCGCGCCGTCACCCCAAACAATCGTGGCGACGAAATCGGTGGCGGGCGTTCCCGTGTTCGTGTCAGTAAAAGTTGCGACATTGCCGGTGAACGCCGTGCCTTCGCTGGCCGAAACGGTGCCGGCGGTGGCCGTGAGTGTATCGGCATCGGCCACCTGGATCGTGGCGGTGGTCGAGGCCGTGGTTCCGCCCGGATCGCTGAGCGTGACGATTGGCGTAAACGTGCCCTCATCGGCATAAGTGTGGCTGCCGGTGATGGTGAGCATTCCCGCGCCACCCGTCACTGAGGCGGTCGCGATGCTAGAGCCATCGCCCCAGTCGATCGTGGCGATGAAATCGGCGGGGTCGGCGTTGACGTTGTTGTCGGTGAAGGTGGCGATCTGGCCGGTGAACGATGATTGTTCGGTGGCGGCCAGCGTGGCGCCGGTTCCGGTGAGCGTGGTATCGGCGTCGGCCACGTCGATGGCCGTGGAAAAGACGCCGGCCAACGTGACGGGCGTGCCGGCCTCCGAGACCATGATGGTGGCGGTAAACGTGCCTTCGTCGGTATAAGTGTGGTCGCCCAAAACGTCGAACCCGCCGTTTCCGTTGGCCGTCACCGAGCCGGTGGTGGCGCTCGTGCCATCGCCCCAGTCGATCATGGCGGTATAGTCCGATGCCGAGGCGCTGCCATCGGCGTCGGCAAAGCTGCCCAGCGTGACGCCTGTCATCGCGATGCCCTCGGTGGGCTGGGCCACGGTGGCGCCGGTTGCGGTGAAGTCTTTGTCGAGCACCACCGCGCTGCTGCCGCTGACGCTGGCGCTGGCGGTGCCGGGCAAGTTCTCACTCAAAGTTACTGAAATGGGAAACGCGGTGAACTCGCCGTCGTAGGTGTGCGTGCCGGAAACCGAGAACGTGCCCGCCGAGCCGGTCACGGTGCCGATGGTGGTCGAAGTGCCATCGCCCCAGTCGATGGTTGCCGAGAGGTCGTTGGCCGTGGTCGCGGTGTTGGTGTCGGTAAAGACGGCGACGATGCCGCCCGACACCGTGGCCGAGGCACTGGCGGTGACCGTCTGTGCCGTGCCGGTGAAGACATCGCTATCCGCCACGGTGGCCGTGGTGGTGACCGACGCCGCGGCCGTGCCAGGCGAATTTTCCGAGAGTGTTACGACGACGCCGCTGAAGGTCCCTTCGTCGCTATACACATGGCTGCCCGCTACGGTGAAGTTTCCATTCGATCCGCTCACCACGCCGGTGCTGGCCGAAGTGCCATCGCCCCAGTCGATGGTGGCGGTCAGGTCGCCGGCGGTCGTGCCGGTATAGCTGTCGGTAAAGGTGGCCAGGTTGCCGGAAAACGTCGTGCCTTCGGTGGCGCTGATGGCCGAGGCCGTACCAGTAAACACGTCGCTATCTGCGACGACGGCAGAGCTGGTGATGACGCCAATGGCCCCGGCGGTGGGCGAAGCGCTCGTGCCGCCGATTTCGGAAATCGTTGCCGTGACAGTGAAGGTTCCTTCATCGGCGTAGGTGTGGCTGCCGGTGACGCTGAAGGCGTTGCCGTTGACCACCACCGACCCGGTGGTCGCGCTGCTGCCATCGCCCCAGTTGATGCTGGCCACAAACTTGTTGGCGTTGCCGGCGTCGTCGGCGTCGGTGAACGTGCCCACCGAGCCGTTGTACGCTTGGCCTTCGGCCACCGAAATGCTCGTTGACGAAGCGGTGAAATCGGCTTCGCTTACGGTAGCCGCCGCCGTGGCGGTGATGTTGTTCGTTCCGTCGGTAACGACGATCTTCACCGGACCGATGCCGACATCTTCGGCATACAGGTGCGAGCCGGTGATGTTGAAGCTGCCGTTGTTGTTGGCCGTGACCGTGGCGGTGGTTTGGCTGGTGCCGTCGCCCCAATCGACCAGGGCGGTGAAGCTGCCGGCCGCCGCGGTGGTGTTGCTGTCGGCAAACGTGGCCAGCGTGCCGGAGAAGGTGGCGCCCTCGGTGGTGGAAACCGGCGTCGGCACGATCACCAGCGGCCGGTCAAAGGCGTTGACGATCTCGCCGATCTGCCCGTGCTGGCCCGAGCCGGCGGTATAGAACAGTGTGCTGGTATCGCCCGCGCTCGAACCGTTGCCAAAGGCCAGGTCGTGCAGCCCGCTGATGGTGATCGGATTGCTGGCGCCCGGCCCGTTGTTGAGCATGCCGACGAAATTGCCGCTGGTTGGATCATACGCCAGAATATGCCCGTCGCCGGTGTTCGCCACCAGCACATCGCCCGCAAAGTCGCCGAAGGGCGAGCCCGGCGCAACGGTCAACCCCCAGGGAGCGTTGAGTTGGCCGCCGTTGGAGACGAACCGTTTAACAAACGTTCCGTCGGTGTTGTAGATGTCGATCAGTCCGTTGCCGGCGCCGGTCTCGGGCGCCGTCTGCGTGTTGTTTTGCAGGGCATAGGTGACGTAAAGCTGGTTGCCGACGAGCTGGATGTTGTACGGCGCATAACCCGCCGGCAAGTTCGGGTCGGTGAAGGCGCCGGCGGCCAGCGTCGCCGCTTGAAAGCTGCCGTTGAAGACGTCGATCTTGGCGTTATGGAAATCGGCGGCATAGAGCTGGCTGTTCGTTCCGTTCACCGCCACCGCCAAGCCGGTGAACTCGGCGCCGGAGACCGTAACGGCGGTTTGAGCCTGGCTGGAAAACGTGGGCGTCGAGGCCCAGCCGCTGATCGTGCCATCTTGCGATGCAAACAAGAACAAGGCGGGCAGGGCATCGTTGCCGCTGCCGACCACAAAGTCGAGCGTGGGGTTGAAGACGATGGCGGTGGGCGCCGTGCCGGGCACCGTCACGTCGGGCGGGTCGGCGGTGAACGCGCCGCCCGTCACGTCGCCCAGGTAGCGTGTGGCGATCCCCGAGCCGCTGCCGACGGCCCAGAGCGGCCCGCCTCCGGGCGCCAGCGCGATGCCCCAGGGGTTTTGGGCGTTGGCGTCTTGCACCAGCGCGGCGCCGCTTTGATCGGCGGCCAGCGCGACTTGCAGGTAACCATTGCTGCTGGTCAGCAGGCGACGCTCTTCGAGCCGCTCGAGCCAGGCGTGGCGGCGGCTTTTCCTGACGAGTGCATTGCGACGCAATTTCGAGGGACGACGATTTCGCCTCTTCATGGAGAACAGTTTCCTTGTGAAAAATGAGCCCCAGCCCGTCGGCGGACTTCGCTGTATTTTAGGAGGTGGCCGTTGGCCCGCGGCCCCGTTTGCTGCCCCACTGGCTGACCGGGCAAACCAGATAAGATTTCCCGGATTAGAAAAGGCTGCCCTCAGCCAGTTCCTTCTAGCTTAGGCAGGACCGCGGCGGCCGGCAAGCATTTTGTGGCTCCCGCTCAGAGAATCCGCGGCGGCTGCGGCGACGCGATCGCGGCGGTTGGGTCCATCGTTTCGCCAGCTCCCCAATCCGCCTCACGGACTTTCCGCGGCGGCCTGTTCGGCGAGCGTGATCGCGCTCGGGTTGCCGCTCTGGTCCATCCGCGTCTCGTGACAGTACATGGCCGGATGACCGGTGCGTCCCAAATCGACCGCCAGCGCCCGCCCTTGATCGGCCGCAATGCGGCCGAGCAATTCGTCGACAATCGCTCGTTCGTCGGGCAGCTTGTCGAAATAAACCGTAAGCGAAACATCGGTGCGCCGGCCATCGATCGAGGCTCCGGCGCCAGCCAAGTATTGCTGAGTGCCAGTCATTCGCCACCGGGCGTGGAACTTCAGGCCGTCGATCTCGATAAGGCCCGTTCCGCTCTCTGTAAAGTTGCGTGTTCGCTGTTCTTCCATCGAATATCCACGAGTCATTGGTCAACAACCGCTTCAGCCGACTTGCCGACAATCTGCATCTTACCAGAAAATGGGCCGGCGGTCGCGGTGTCAGTATCGCCCACCATCGCCGCGGCCTCCGATAGTTCGCGGTAAGCCTGGCAAAGCCATGCGTCGAGCGAGTCGCCGTATCTCCCGTCTTGCCAGCCATAGCACGTCAACCACGAATTATCACACGAGCGGCGCCGCGCCGCAAGAAAATCCGTCGAGGCCGGCCGGGATCTCGTCTCGATTTCTCGCCTCATGCGGTCGCGAGCCTAACGATTCGCGCCAGCCGTTTTATGGTGTAACCGTCAACCAAAGATCGCTGAGGTGAGCGCCTGCCGGAACCGTCGATTCTGCCAGGCGCGAGCGCTCGCCGCCTTCCGTCGATTTGCCGGCAATCCGAATCGCTCCAGAAAACGGGCCGGCGGTCGCCGTGAGCATCAGCTTCACCGTCTTGGCGGTATCGCCTTGAGCGAGCGACTTGGCGGGCGAAACGGTCACGCCTTCGGGCAAACCAAGGACTTGCAGATCGATCTCGCCGGCAAAATTCTGGCGGCGGTCGATCGTGACGGGTATCTCCAGCGGCTTGCCGACCGCGATCGCATAGGCGTGCTGCGGCGCTGCGAGCGCGAAATCGGCCTCCAACGGCGCCATCGTCAGGCGATAGAAATAACGCGGGCCGCCATGCCCATAAAGATCGGAGACGACCAGCGTGTAGTCGCCGTCGCCGCCCGCGGTGTACTTCATTTCGGCGTCGGGGTGTTTGCCGGCGTCGTCGGCGCGAACGAGCGATTTGCCCGACGCGTCGAACAATTCCAGCACGGCGTCGAGCGGATAGCCCAGGGCACGACTTTCGAGCTTGAACTGCCAGGCCTGTCCTTTGGCAAGATGAAAGCGAAGCGCGTCCTGGTCGCGCGGCTCACCAATTCGACCGCTCAAAGCGGCGGGCAATTCAACCGATTGCGGATGGCCGGAGTCGTTTGGTTCCGCCTCGACGAGCGAACGATGCGGCACCGCCGGCAACGCCAATTCGCCAGCCCACTGCGGCGAAAACAGCTCGGCGTTGCCGGCGTCGGCGGGCGGCTCAACAACCTGGTGGCGCTCGGCTTCGGCCAGGTTCCAGCCATACGCGGTAAGCTCCGTGCGACTGCCGCGCGACACCGAGAGCGGCAACGCGCCGTCGATGAATCCGCCGGTTGTCAAGGTAAGCCGATAAATAAACGCTTCGCCACCGGCGAATGAAATCGAAGCGTTGGGCGTGGCGGGAAACGAAAAGATTCGCACCAGATAAACACCGTCGGCCGGCGCGGTGAACGGAAGCAACGGATCGAGCCCGCGTTCATCATCGCTTTGGGCCAGCACGCTGCCCCGCGGCGAAACGATCTGCAGCACCGCGTCCATCGGCGAGCCGAGTGTCTCGTGCGCGGTGACAGCGGCCAGCAAGGTCTGGCCCTTGGTCAGCGAGACGGCGAACGTATCGACATCACCGCGCTTTTCCAGCCGCCCGTTGACAACGCACGTTGGGCCGGGCAACGTCTGCGGTTTTTTGGGGCTGTCGTTCGGTTCCTGTTCCTTGGTTTCGCTCAGCGTGCCGACGATGAACGGCAGCGGAGCGGCGGCGCCTTCGGCGTTGTGGATGCGCAGCCAGTAGACGCCCGGCGGCGCGTCGGCCGCGACGGTGATGGAGAACTTGCCGTTTTCTTCGGCGGCCGCGGCCTGCACGCCGGGCCGATTTATCCACACCTGCGCGGGCCAGCCGCCGGTGTTTCCGCCGGCGGCGACTTGCACGGTCGCCCCCCGCGCCGCCCCGGCGGGGAATAGATGCTTTATGTCTGGCGCGGCGGCCGACGCGGCCGGATTCGGCAAGCAGAGTAAGACGAGACCGTAACAGCCGCGCGCGGATATTGCGCGCACCAAAGTCGCCTTTCGCTCCGCGAAAGTAGCGCCACTTTCGCGGAGCGAAAGGCGACTTTGGGCGACATCGGCTACCGCAGGTAAATCACCTGCCCTGCGCCAAAGGGGAGCGCAACACGCCGGGGCATCGCTGGCCGACATTCCCTTGACGATTGCTGCGCCGAACGCAGCCAGCTTCCGCCCCAGCCACCGTGACATCGCAGACACACTCACCCCATCAGCTCCGCGATGGGCGTGGGGTCGCTGACCAAATGCGTGGGACGGCCCTGCGGCGTGTAATAGATTTTGCCCGGCTCGATGCCGAGCTTGAGGTAAACGGTCGAAACGAAGTTTTCCGGCGAAAGCACGCGCTCGACGGCCGCATGCCCGTTGCGGTCAGTCGCGCCGACCACCACCCCGCCGGGCGTGCCGCAACCGGCAAAAAGAATCGACATGGCGTTCGACCAATGGTCGCGGCCGGGCTTCGACTGCCCGGACAACGTCGAAATTTTCGGCGTGCGGCCAAACTCGCCCAACGCGACGACCAAGGTGGTCTCCAGCAGGCCGCGGGCTTCGAGGTCTTCGATCAGCGCGGCGATCGAGTTTTCAAAGGGCGGCATGCGGTTTCGGAAGCCGCCAAAGATGTCGCTATGATGGTCCCAGCCGCCGTCGTAGAGCGTGATGAACGGCACGCCGGCCTCAACCAGTCGCCGCGCCAACAGCGCTCGCTGGCCGAAGCCGTTGCGGCCATAGGCCGCCCGTACTTGGTCGGGCTCCTGCTGGATTTCAAACGCCCGCTGGGCCTCGGGACTGGTCACCAGGTTGTAGCCTTGCCGATAGTATTCGTCGACCGAGGTCACGGGGTCTCCGGCCGCTTTGTCGGCCAAGCGTTGCAGACGATCGACCTGCGAGCGCAACTCGCGGCGTTTGAGAAAGCGGTCGTCGGCCAACCCTTGGGGCAGATTGACATCGCGCACGCGAAAGTTGGCGTTCTCAGGATTATCGGCCACGACGAACGGCGCATACTTGGCCCCCAGAAAATTCGGCCCGCCCGAGCGCGACATGCTGGGCATCGAGAAATACGCCGGCAGGCCGTTGGGCGCGCCTCGCTCGTAAGCGGTCACCGAACCGAGGCTGGGATGAAAACTCACGAACGCGCCACAGCCGACTGGAATGCGCGGCGGGGCGCCGGTCATCATATAATGGTTGCCGGCCCCGTGGTTGCCTTGGTTGTGTCGCACCGACCGCACCACCGCGAACTTGTCGGCAATCGACGCCAGGCGAGGCAGACACTCAGAGAACTGCACGCCGGGAATCTTGGTGTCGATGGCGTCCAAGTCACCGCGGATTTCCACCGGCGCCTCGGGCTTGGGATCGAAGCTTTCGAAATGCGACGGGCCGCCATCCATCCAGATCAAGATGCACGAGGTCGGTCGGCGCGCCGCCGGGTTTGCTTCGGCAGCCTGGCCTTGCAGGCGCAGCAAGTCGGCCATGCCGCCCAGCCCCATCGCGGCCAGGCCGAAGTGCAGCGCGTCGCGGCGCGTGACCCCTTCGCAATTGCGGTAACGGCCCATCATTCAATCCTTAAACAAGAACTCAGGCGTGTTCAGCAATGCCCACAGCAAATCTTCGGTCGCCTGGCGCCGATTGGCCGCCGAGGCGAACCACTCGGCGCCGACCTGCCTCTCTTCGCCCGCCGGCATGCGAGAGTATACCAAAAGATACAGCTCTTCCATGATCTTATCGACCGCCGCGTCGCTGGCCGCCAGCCGGGCCGCCCGCCCCTCGTCGCTGGTGACTTTGCGGTGCAAATTTGGGGCGTTCATCAAGTGCAAGGTTTGCACCATTGTGGTTTCGGGCGTCCGCTCGCAGGGCGGGTCCTGGTTGGGATCAGGCCGCCCAAAGGCATCGAGAAACAGCGATTCCACGCGGTGCGACCAAATCTCGGTGGCCCGCGAGCCGGCCGGCAGAGCCGAAAACGTCTCGGGCACGTCGGTGATGTCGCTGATGGCGTCAAGCAACACCTCAGCCCGCAGCCGCTGCCGATAATGGCGAGAATAGTTGCGCGTATCGGCCACGTTGCGATCGTTGGCCAGCGACGACAGGCCATACACATGCGACGTCATGATCGTCCGCAATAGCTGCTTCATATCGAAGCCCACCTCGCGGAAATGCTTTGCGAGAGCAGAGAGCAGCGCATCGTTTGAGGCGGGGTTGGTCATGCGCAGGTCGTCCACCGGATCGACCAGCCCGCGGCCCGTCAGCTCGGCCCACACGCGGTTGACGGCCACCTTGGCAAAATATGGATTGTCGGGCGAGAGCATCCAGTCGGCCAGCACCTCGCGCAGGTCTTCGTCGGTTTCGGGCGTGCGGGCCGATCCGAACAGCGGCTTGGGCGGCACCGTTTCGCCGGTGGTCGGATGCGTCACCGCTCCCTTGGCCGCGGCGAACACCATTTCTTCGCCGCCAGAGATCGGCGGCGAAAGGCCGGTGCCCTTATGCCCGATGCGAGAAAACCAGGCCGCGAAGCCATAAAAATCATCCTGGCCCCAAGCCTCGAACGGATGATGATGGCACTTGGCGCATTCCAGGCGGATGCCCAGAAAAAGCTGACTGACCGCCGTGGCGATTTCGGGCGGCTCGCGGCGGTCGCGGAACAGTGTGACGGCGCCGTTGCGCCAGGTGCTGCCGCGGGCCGTCACCAACTCGCGCACAAATTGGTCGTAAGGCAGGTTGCGGCGGAAAGCCTCGCGCAGCCAGGCGTCAAGACTGAAAGTGGCTTTGACTCCCACGCGATAGGCGTTGGGCCGCAGCAGGTCGGCCCACTTATTGGCCCAAAAATCGGCGTACTCCTCGCGGGCCAACAGCGCATCGACCAGCCGCTCGCGCTTCGAGGGCGATTGATCGGCCAGAAACGCGCGGGTTTCGTCGGGCGTCGGCAAGCGGCCGATGACGTCGAGATATGCCCTGCGCAGAAACGTGCTGTCGGTCGCCGGTTCGCTGGGAGTGACGCCCAACTCCGCCAGCTTCGCCCAGACAAGCTCGTCGATGAAGTTGTTGCGAGGCAAGGCGGCATAAACGGCCGGGTCGATCGCGTCGGCGAGCGGAATCAGCGTGTTCCAAGTGGCGATGTGGCTCATGTAGCGGGCCATGATCGCGGTTTCGCCGGGCAGCATGCCGGCCTTCACCAGGCCATGCCGGTCGACGCCCACAATCGCGCTCTCGTTCGATTGAAACGTGCTGCTGCGCGTCACATCGCGTGTCGAACCGTCGGAGTAGTGAGCGGTGACGGTGAGCTGTTCGGTTTGACCGGCCGACAGCTTATGCTCGTCGGGCGAGAGCGAAATGCGCACCAACTCAGGGTCGGTAGGCAAGCGCCGCGGCATGCCTTGCTCGATCCAGCGGCGCACCAACTCGTATTCTTCGCTTCCCTTTTGCAATCGTTCGCCACCGCCGTGCGGCAGTTCAGCCGACGCTTTCCGCAGCAGCAGGCTGCGATCGGCGGCGGCCGGAAACAGACGCCGCCCCCGGGCGTCTTTTACGATCCGCGCATAGTCAAACTCGGCATCGAAACCGAGCAGCGAAAGTTGAAACCCGTTTTGTCCGCGCGCCTTGCCATGGCAGGCGCCTTGATTGCAACCCGCCGCCGTCAAGATCGGCATGACATCCAATTCAAACACCACCCGCCCATCTGCCGGCTCTGCGGCGAACGCCCGCCCGGCGGCCAGCAAGCTGGCCAAAGCGCACCAGGTCATGAATAGCGTGCGGCGGAACACGGCGGGCTTTTACGATAGGTTGGCGGGAACGTTTCGGGGGGACATTCAGCATAACCCATTGCTGCTCCATGAGCAACGCTTCGGGCCTTCGGCTTACTACGCCCTTTATTCGTCGTGCCGCCCAACCACACGAACCCCAAGCGCCAGCGAGGCGACGCCATGAGTATTGCCGATCGCCATCGCCTCGGAAACTGCTGCGAACGGCGTCTCGCGTTTGGCCTTTCCGAGGGCACTTCTGGGAAGCGTCATACGCTCAGCGCCAGTGGTTCAAAATATGGAAATGGTCCGCAATCTGAACTGCGGTCGCAAGCAGCTTGCCGATCGCTCGCACGATACCTTTTTCGTCCAAATCGCGCTTAGGATTGTTGTCTCTCCGGACCACCAGAATTCCTCGATGGTGGCCCATGCTCACCATAAGCAGGTTGTGCAGCTCTTCGAAGTCGTGGTGATTGTGCGATAGAAGAGCTCGATCCTCGCGAATCGCTTGGGCCAGATGCACCGGGTCATCATCGCCAGCCATGCCGACTTCCGAAGGGACGCGGACGTCATGACCGGCTTGTCTCAGCAGGCGAACCAATAGGGCCGAGGCGCTATCGTCATCCAAATAGAGCCTCATAGGCGTCTCAGCCGGGACATCTCCTGGGGAGTGAGCACCTTGGGTTGGCCGTCATAGCCTGGGGCACTCATGCCGGTAGCTTCCATGACCGCCTCCTCGCGGGCGTGGTCTTCCTTCAGCTCCGGCGGATTCGATTCACAATAAGCGATCGCTTCTCGCACGGATTCCAAGGGCAGATCGTAATCAGCAGCGATTTCCTCCGGCGTCATGGGCGATTCTTCCCGCGCGTACATGCCGTATAACGTCCGCGCGGCAATCCATCGGTCCTTGATGAACAA
This sequence comes from Pirellulales bacterium, assembly GCA_025927475.1. Taxonomy (GTDB): domain Bacteria; phylum Planctomycetota; class Planctomycetia; order Pirellulales; family JAICIG01; genus JAICLL01. The sequence continues at coordinate 6,038 of JAICLL010000101.1, read as the reverse complement.
CTGCTTGTATACCGATTTCGGCTTGCGAACGAGGTATTGGTAAGTTTTCGAGTTCGCGCTCATACTTCTCACGCTATCGTCGAGCGACCGGGGCTGCAAGGTGTTGTGCTTCTTGAAACTCGGTGCGGGGAATAGCGGGATGTAGCTTGCGACAATTCGGCGCGGTAGACCTATCGCCGGGTGCGGCATCATACGCCGGAAGCAGGCAGTGGAGGTCATTCACGGAATCGCCGAGCGATCACCCATGCGACGGCGCCGATGGCTAGCCCAATGGCGGCGCCGATCGCTGTCAATAGAGAGAGGCCGTAGGGCGTGATGTCTGGGCCGATGTCAGCGCCGACCATTCCGATGACGAACGCGCAAAGCGAGACGGTGGCACAGAAAGCGCCGTCGGCGCCAAAAATGGCTGCGATGCCGGCGAAGATGATACCGTCGGCAACCTCGACCATTTAGGGCAGTTGCAGCTATAATAAGAGCATGGTAACTGCGATTGGGAATTTTCATCGGTGATGATGGACCAGTAAGCTTGGGCCAAACATCGATATCGAGCACGTCGCAATATCGGATATCGAAGGAGAGATTTACGGTCGGGCAGTACTTTTTCTTCGGCGCAGCATCGACGATGCTCATTAACCGGTTCTTGGCGCTCAAGAGCGCGCGCGGAGACACGGGTGCGTTCACCCGCCGTGGCGCCGCAGCAGCGCCTTGATGGTGTCGAGCGTGTCGGCCTGGTCGGGCGTTTTGTCGGTCCGCCAGCGCGACATGCGCGGGAATCGGACGGCCACGCCCGAACGGTGCCGCTTCGAGAGCTGGATGTCCTCGAAGGCCAATTCAAACACCAACTCAGGCTTCACTCGCCGCACCGGCCCGTGCTTTTCCAGCGTGTTCTGGCGGACGAAGCGATCGACCTGGTGAATCTCTTCGTCGGTCAGCCCCGAGTATGCCTTGGCGAACGGCACCAGCTCGCCATTGCTCCAGACGCCAAAGGTGTAGTCGGTGTAAAGACTCGCCCGCCGCCCGTGACCGCGCTGGGCGTAGATCAGCACGGCGTCGACGGTGTGTGGAGCGATCTTCCATTTCCACCATTGCCCTGTGATGCGGCCCACGCCATAGGGAGAATCGAGCCGCTTGAGCATCAGCCCTTCGACGTTCCGCTGGCGACTTTGCTGTCGCAACAGGGCCAGCTCGTCCCATGTGGCGGCGACCTCCACCGGAGAAAGCCCAATCGCTGAGTCCGCGGGAAGCTCGGTCAATAATTCTTCGAGCAATCGCCGCCGCTCGATCAGCGGTCGCGGGCGAATGTCGCGCCCATCAAACTCCAGCAGATCGAAGGCGATCAGGCGGACGGGGGCTTCAGCAAGCAGCTTCTTGCCCACCGTCTTGCGACCGATGCGGCGCTGCAACACGCCATAGGGCAGCACGCCGTCTTTCCAGGCCAGGATTTCGCCGTCGAGCACCACGCCGTCGGGCAAAGCCGCGGCCGCGGGATGAAGTTCGGGAAACCGCTCGGTAATTAGCTCTTCGCCGCGCGACCACAAAGACATCTGTCCGCGGCGGCGCACGCACTGAGCACGAATGCCGTCCCACTTCCACTCCGCCAGCCATTGGCGCACGTCGCCGAGGGTTTGCGGCTCGACGAGCAAGGGATGTGCGAGACAAAACGGATAGGGCTGGCTAACGTCGGCGTCGTTGGTCTCTGGCGCCAAAAGCTGTTGATAGAATGCGGGCGTCGGCTCCCAAACGCCCATCAGCCGATGCGCGATCACCGCGGCCGGCAGGCTGCTGACTTCGGCCAATGCCCGAACCACCAAGGTCTGCGAAACACCGATGCGGAAGCTGCCGGTCAGCAGCTTGTTCCACACCAGCCGCTGGCCACGGTCCATCTCGCGCCAGGCGGCGATAAGTCGTCGGCGTTGTTCGTCGGCGGGCATCTCGCGCAAGGGAAGCAAACGGCGTTCGACCCATTCGGCCAGCGGGGCGTCGGACGATCGCTCGGGTTCCGGCAAGAGCAGCGCAATGGTTTCGGCCAAATCGCCCACCGCGTCGTGGCATTCATCGAAGAGCCAGTCGGGCAGGCCGGCTTCTTCGGCGCACCAGCGCGCCAAATCGCGGGCCAACAACAGACGCTTGGGCTTTCGACCACTGAGAAAATAGAGCGCCCAGGCGGCGTCGGCCGCGGGCGCCGAAGCAAAATAATCGCGCAGGCAAGCCAGCTTGCGGTTGGTCTTGGTCGTCTCGTCAAGATCGCGGTAAAGGCCGGCGAATGCTTTCACGACTGAAGTTCCGTTCGACGTTTGTAGGGTGGGCCGAGCGAAGCGAGTCCCACCCGACATGGCCGTCGCGACAGACGCCGTGCCCGACCATCTTTCGCGCGGTGTTCAGAGGCGACCCACACTACGTCCGCCGCGGCGGATTCCACATAGCGCCAGATTCAACGTCTTCCCGCGCCGCGACGGATGCCGTAGCACTCGTTCGTAATGCCGTGTGCTTAGGTTTAACCGTTGATTCAAACGAGAGGTCGCTCACCACTTCAGCCCGAACTGCGATCCGCCGCTGCGGTTGCCGAGGCCGCCCTTCAGCGGCGTCTTGCGGTTGGGCTGCGGTGAGGGCGGCGGCGCCTCTTCCTCTTCCGGTTCGGGCTCCGCTTTGTGCGTTTCGGGCCTGGCGGCCAGGGCCTTCATCGAAAGGCTGATCCGCTGATTCTCGGCGTCGACCGAGAGCACTTTGACGTCGACCTGCTGTCCCTCTTCGACCACGTCGCGCACGCGAAACACACGGCCATGCGATAGCTCAGAGATATGCACCAGGCCCTCAACGCCCGGCTCCAACTGTACAAACGCCCCAAAATCCATGATCTTGGTCACGGTGCCTTGGTGGTTGCTGGTCGCCGGATAACGGCTGGGCGCCAGCGACCAGGGGTTTTCGGTCAGGTCGCGGAAGGCGAGGCTAAGCTTGCCGGTCTCGTGGTCGATCTTGCGAATCTTCACCTTGATCGCTTGCCCGACCTGAAGAACTTCGCTGGGATGCTTGATGCGCTGCCACGAAAGCTGGCTGACGTGCAACAGACCGTCGACGCCGCCCAGATCGACGAACGCGCCGTAGTCTTGCAGACTGCGGACCACGCCTTCGCGCACGTCGCCCTCGGCCAGCTCGGCCATCAGCTTGTCTTTGGCTTCGGCTTTTTCGCGTTCGAGCACGGCGCGGCGGCTGAGCACCAGATTGCGGCGCTCGGCATTGGCCTCGGTGACGATGCAGGTCATCGACTGGCCCACGAACTGCGAAAGATCTTCCACGCGATAGACCGAAATCTGCCCGGCGGGGATGAAGCCGCGCAGGTGGTTCACTTCGCACTCCAGGCCGCCTTTGTTGTGGCCGGTGATGCGGGCTTCGACGAGCATGCCCTCGGCGACATGCGACCAATCGGCCACATCGACCGCCCCGCCCGGCAGCGTAAGCTGGTAGAGTCCATCTTCGGCGTCGAACCGGCTGACGACCACGTCGAGCATGGCGCCCACCTCGGGCGGCGTGGCGAATTGCCGCAACGACAGGACGCCCTGGTTTCGTCCGCCGAGATCGATAAACACGTCGTCGCGATGCAGCGAGGCGACGCGGCCGCGGCAGCGCGTCTCCGGCTCCAGTTCGGCCGTCGGCGCCGCCAAGGTCGGCGCGATGACTTCTTCCATCGAGACATCGCCCATTGCCTCGGCCATCTCGACTTCCATTTCCGGCGAAAGCCGCTGCCGCACGCTGGGCACGACCACCGTCTTGACCGGCTGCAACTCGACCGGCGCCACCTGCGGCTTGGCCCTCACCTTGGGACTGCCGGGGCGTTGCGAGCCGATGCGCAGTTTCGCGCCGGGCTTGGCCGACCGATCCGCCGAGGCAGTGTCTGCGGATTCGGTGTCGGCGGATGTCGGCGCCGGCGCGGGGGCGTTTGCCGCGTGGGCACTGGCGGGCGGCTCGGAGCTTGGTGCGCTCGACACCGCCGGCTCTTGAGGTACGAAGTTGGTGGCGGGCAGCGACGAATCAACCTGTTCGCTATTCATTACGAACGTGCTCAGACTTGGGAACGAAAAAGTTTCGAGGTCAGCAAAGGTGGCTCCGGGCCTTGTGCCCGGCGGTTGCAAGGTTTTCAACGGCAACCTCGCCGGCCACGAGGGCAACCATGCCGGCCACAAGGGCCGGGACGACCATTCTCGGGGCGGGGCAAGTCGTGTTCATCACGCAGGTCGTGAAAAGATGTTAGTTTAACATCGGCGGGCGGACGATGGTAGAAGGAGAAGCGATTATGGAATCCTTGGTTCCGCGAGCGTATGGCCCGGCGGTCGACGGGCTACTGACGCCACCGCGGCTCAACGAATTGGGACCGGGCGAGCCAAACGAGGCGGCGCGCGAGCAACTCGCCGCGCTTTCGCCCGAACGACTGTGCGCACCCCACCGCGTGCGCGATCGCTCGGCGGCCAACGCTTGCCTGGCGGGCCTCTGGCTCTACCACGACTTTTTCGACGAATCGCATTCGCTCAGCCAGGAACTCTCGACCGTCGAAGGAAGCTATTGGCATGGCCTCCTGCACCGCCGCGAGCCTGACTATGGCAACGCCAAGTATTGGTTTCGCCGCGTGGGTCAGCACGCCATCGGTCTGCCGCTGGCCGCGGCGGCGCGAGCACTGGCGGTCGAAAATGCGCTCGATGACGCCAGCCGATTTCTGGCCAGCCAGACGACCTGGGATCAATTCCGGTTTGTCGATTTGTGCGAAGCCGCCGCCACAGGCCGCGCCGCCGCCGGGCTCTGCCGGCAAATCCAGCAACGCGAGTGGTTTTTGCTGTTCGATCATTGCTGGCGGCAAGCTTGTGGCGCGGGCGAAGATCAACCATGATAGTCAGATGCCGTTTCAGTTTTATTGCCCACAGGGACATCTGTTAGAAGGCCACGAATCGCAGATGGGGCAGCAGAGCCAATGCCCGATCTGCGGAGGCGTATTCGTCATTCCGGTCGCGGCGGGCATGGCCCCTGCGCAGCCCGGCTGGGCAGCGGGATATCCGCCGCAGACGCCCGGCTACTACCCGCAAGGGCCGGCCGGCCCGGCCTATCCCGGATATCCAACTTATCCCGGCGCATTTCCGCCGGGCGGCTATCCGCCGGGCGCCTATCCGGGCGGATATGCCGGCGGTCCGATGCCCGGTGCCGCGCAGCCTTGGCCAGGACAGGAACCTGCGCCGGGACAGCCAGCGTTTTCGGGCGGCCCGGCCGTGGTGCAACCGGACGGAATGGCCAGCGCCGCGCCGCCCGCTCCGTTTACCGATTTTCAGGTTCAAACCGAGCCGGCCCCAACCCCCGTGGAAGCCGCGGCGGTCGCGGCACCCGCCGAAGAGCCTAAGCCGGAACCCCCGCCCGAAAAGCAAGAACCGCGGATCGTGCGCATTCCGTGTCCGCAGGGCCACGAGTTGCAGACGCCCATGGATATGGTTCAGCAGGACGTGCTCTGCCCGATTTGTAACACGCAATTCCATCTGCGTTATGAAGACAGTATCGAGTTCAAGGAAGAGCAGGCCGAGCTGCGGCGGCTCAAGGCCGAGCGGATGAACCAGGTGGCGCTGAAATGGTCGATTGGAGCCGCGATCGCAGTGGTTCTTCTCATCGCCGGCATGATGATCTATCTGGCGTTCACTGCGCCGGCGGAGCCGAGTCTCAACCCGCCCGATCAGCCGGCCGCTGAAGAACCTGCCAGCAATTCGCAGACGCCAGCGCCCGCTGATGCGAATTCCGCTGAGTCAGAATCGGATGAGACTCCGCCCGAACCCACCGCGGCAGACTCGGACGAGTCGGAGACGGATTTGTAGGGAACGCGCTCTGTGGCGTTCCGGGAACCTGCGATTCGACGCCGCGCCGCCCCCCGCGGAACGCCACGGAGGGCGTTCTCTACAGAGCGGCGTAGGGTGGGCCGAGCGCAGCGAGTGCCCCCGTCGGGCGGCGACACGACACGGCAATGATGATTCGGCAAATGGTGGGACTCGCGGCGCGCGGGGCACCCGACACGG
>JAICLL010000251.1 GCA_025927475.1 Pirellulales bacterium | reverse complement strand
TCGGCGCTGATCCACAACGCGATGGCCAAGCGATGCCCCGGTGCCAGCCTTCCCGGGGCATCGCTTGGCCGCCGGCATGAGTGAATTGCCACGCGTATCGTGGCCAAGCTCTGCCCCAGCCACCGACAAACTGGAAGCGGCTGGCCCCAGCCGGTAAGCGCCCCAGCGTCACACTCTGCAACTCGGCATGTGAGCGCTGTTCTAACCGCGCCACCCCTTATAAGTGGACCGCCCAGGCTCAACTCCAAGGATCTTGCCGGTGGCGGACGATCGTTACTTGCAGTCGGTCATTCGTTTGCAGAACCCCGCGAGTAAGCCGTGCGGCAACAACCCGGACTTCATCGCGGCAACGAGAAGCGGCGCGCCGGCTTGGGCTTGCGCCTCGAATCGCTCGAAAAGCGCGAGCTGTTGTCGGCCACTCCGCCGTTGATTGCCGACGCCGCGCCTTACAGCACCGCCTTCGCTAGCGGCCTGTTTCGCGATGTGCTCGATCGGCCGGCCGACAGCGGCGCGCTCAACTGGCTGGTGACGGTGCTCGATCAGGGACAGCCGACCGGAATCGTGGCCAGCGCCTTGGTGTATAGTAACGAATATGCCGCGAATACCGTGCGTGCCGCCTATCAGCAATATCTCGGTCGCGACGCGGAGCCCGCCGCCGTCGGTGTGTGGGTGAACGCACTCCATTCGGGCACTACCGACGAGCAGCTTGCTGCGGCGCTGGTGGCCAGCGACGAGTTTTATCTGCATGCTGGTGGCAACAATGCCGCCTGGGTTCAAGCGGCATATCAGGCCGTCTTGGGCCGTGCCGCTTCCAATCCGGACATCGGCTGGGGTCTGTATCAACTCAATCTGGGCGTCTCGCGATTCTCGTTGGCCACTAGCATCGCGACGAGCATGGAGCGCGAGCAACACGCCGTTAGGGACGACTTCACGCATTATCTGCATACGACGTACGACGACGCGTGGTACACCGCCTGGGCCACCCGCCTCTCGTCGGGTCAGACGACCGACGAGGCAATGATCATCGGCATGTTGGGCACCAATGCTTACTATGAAGCCCAGACCGGCGTGCCGCCCACTATCGTGCCGATGCCAAGCCTGATTCCCGGCTGGGACTCTCGGTTCGCTCAGATTCAAACCACCGCCGCACAAGGCACTTCGCCCCTGGTATTCCTTGGCGATTCGATCACGCAAGGCTGGCAGCTCGTAGGGCAGCCGGTATGGTCGCAATACTTTGCCCCGTTCAACGCGCTCGATGCCGGCATTGTGGGCGATACCACCGAGAACGTCCTGTGGCGAATTGAACATGGTGAATTCAATGGCCTCTCGCCCAAGGTTCTGGTGCTGATGGTCGGCGTAAACAACTTCGCCGCGGGCGACAGCCCCCAGGAAGTTGCCGAGGGCGTCGCGACCGACGTCGAAGCGCTGCGGCAGCAGTTGCCAAACACAAAGATCATGGTGCTCAGCATCTTGCCCGCCGTGTTAACGACGCCGCCACTGAACTTGCTGGCGCCGATCCTGGCGACAAACAATCTCCTGGCCGGGATCGGCGACGACGCGCATGTTTTCTACGTCAATCTCTGGCCTTTTTTCACGAATCCTGACGGTTCGAGCAGGTCCGAGCTGCATGTCAGCGATGGTTTGCATCTGAATCAGGCGGGCTACACCCTGCTGGCGCAGGCGATCGCTCCGGAGTTGGACCAATTGCTCATCGCGCCGTGAGCCGTGGCGGACCGCCGCGCCTTTGAATCATGGAGGCAAGTTTTGCAAGGACGTATTAAATCCTCACGCTGCACGGCGGCGTCGCCGCGATGCGATCGGTGGCGCGCATCGTCAATTGAAAACCTCGAGCGCCGCGAACTGCTTTCGGGCCAGCCGCCGCTGATCGCCGACGCGGCCCCCTACAGCACGGCCTATATCAGCGGCGTTTACCGCGCTGCGCTGGGACGAGCCGCCGATCCCGGTTCGGTCGGTTTGCTCACCCAACAGCTCGAACAGGGTCAGGCGCGCGGAACCGTGCCCGCCCTCGTCGTTCTAAGCAACGAATACATGACCAACCTCGTGCAAGCGGCCTACCAGCAGTACCTTGGCCGAGCTGCCGAAACCGAATCGATTGCCATTTGGACGCGTCTGCTGGGAGCCGGCATGCACGACGAGCAATTGGCGGCGGCGCTGGTAGCCAGCGACGAATTCTACGTGCGCGCCGGCGGCAACGACGCCGCCTGGATTGCGGCGGCATACCAGGCCCTGCTGGGGCGCGCGGCCACGGCCAGCGATCTGCAAATGGTGGGCGGCCAGCTCGCCACGGGCCTCGGGCGAGAGATCGTCGCGCTGCAAATCACCACCAGCCCCGAACATGAAGGGCAAGTCGTGAACGCCGAGTACGAGCAATATATCCACGCCGCTCCCGACAGCACCAGCTCGTCATTCTGGACGGCAAATCTCGCCACCTATCAGAGCACCGCCGAAACCTTGGCCATCGACCTGATGTGCAGTGACTCCTATTACGAACAGGAGACGGGCGTGCCGCCCACAGTGGTACCGGTTCCCTATGATATTCCCGCCTGGCAAGTACGCACTGCGCAGGTCACGGCCGATGCGGCGGCGAGTACGAGTCCCGTCGTCTTCGTCGGCGACTCACTCACACAAGCCTGGCAGTTGCCGACTGGCCAACCTCTCTGGAACCAGTATTTCGCGCCCCTCAATGCTCTCGACGCCGGCGTGGGCGGCGATTCAACTCAGACTCTACTCTGGCGCGTAGAGAGCGGCCAGCTCGATGGTCTTTCGCCCAAAGTCGTCGTGTTGATGGTCGGCATCAACAACATTCTTGCGGGCGACTCTCCGCGAGACGTGGCCCAGGGCGTAACGGCCGATATCGCCGCCTTGCGCCAGCACTTACCTAACAGCAAAATCTTGCTGCTCGGCGTTTTGCCGGCGGCACCGAATGGTTCTGATGCGAGCTTGCTGCCGTCCACCACGGCGACAAACCAATTACTCGCCGCCCTGGCCGACGGACAGAACGTCTCCTATCTCGATCTTTGGTCCGACTTCACCAACGCCGACGGCAGCTTCCGGCCCGAACTGCATGTCACTGACGGCATTCATCTCAACACTGCCGGATACACGGTGCTGGCTCAGGGCGTCGCACCGCAGCTCAATCGCCTGCTCAACCGCTGATGCTCCGGAAAACCTGCATGCGATTTGATTCAACCCGCATTACGCACCGGCTCGCGTCGTTCGAAACGCTCGAATGTCGCCAGTTGCTTTCCGGGCAAACTCCTTTGATATCCGACGCGGCGCCCTACAGTGCGGCGTTGGTCAGCTCCATGTTTCGCGACGCACTAGGTCGCGTACCCGACACGAGCGCCTTGGCCTGGGGCACACAAATGCTCGACCAAGGCATCGCGGCCGAAACGCTGACGGGCAGCATCGTGGGCAGTCGCGAATATGCCAGCAAGCTGGTCGAGGCAGCCTACCGCCAATGCCTCGGACGCGAGGCCGAGCCGGCCGCACTCGCGTTCTGGTCAGCCGCGCTGGCCGCCAATACCAGCGACGAACAGCTCATCGCCTCGCTGGTCGCCAGCGATGAGTTTTACCTCCGTGCAGGCGGCAATAACGCCGCTTGGGCCGCGGCGGCCTATCAGGCTGTGTTGAATCGGCCGGCTCGTGCCAGCGACGTCTCTGCCGTAACCAATCAGCTTGCCGCCGGCCTGCCGCGCGGCCTCGTCGCGCTCAGTCTGGCCACCAGTCTGGAGCATGAACGAGACGTGGTGGTCGACCAGTACAACCGGTATTTGCATATCACGCCAGACGTCGGCGCTCTCGATTACTGGTCGGGCAAGCTGGTTGCCCGGCAAACCACAGACCAGGGGCTGGCAGCCACGTTGATGAGCACGAGCGTTTACTATCAGCAGCAAACGGGAGCATCGCCCAGCACGGTGCCTGTGCCCGGTTTCGGCCCCGCCTGGACGGCGCTCAATGCCCAGATCGAATCGAATGCTGGCCAGGGCAAGGCTCAGGTGCTTTTTCTCGGCGATTCCATTACGCAGCTCTGGACACAAGAGGGGATGGCGGCGTGGGACGAAGATTTTGCCCCGCTCGGTGCGCTCGACGCCGGCATCGCCGGCGATCAGACACAGAATCTTCTCTGGCGGATCGAAAACGGCGATCTGAACGGCATCTCGCCCAAGGTGGTCGTCGTGATGATCGGCATCAATAACGTGCTCAGCGGCGATACTGCCGCAATGGTGACCGAGGGCATTACAGCCGTCGTCGACGAACTGCAAGTGCGTTTGCCCAATACGAAGATTCTGCTGCTGGGCATTTTGCCCGCGGAGCCGCTGCCCATTCAGCCTATGCAAACGGTCACCGAGGTGAATCAGAGCATTTCTGCTTTGGCCGACGACCAAACCGTGCTTTATTTCGACGCGGGGTCCTATTTCACCAACGCTGATGGTACATTGAATCAGGGTCTTTATCAGCCGATGCTGGTGCATCCTAACGCGACCGGCTACACGGTATTGGCTAGTGCCATCGCGCCCAAACTCGAGCGGCTGCTGGCCTAATGTGGCGTCAACTTTGCTTTTTGGGATCCGCCCAAAGGTGACACGCATGCTGCCTTTTGTGCTTCATCGAGAACAAACGCGCGACGTCGATCGGCGGGCCGTCGAAGAGTACGGCATGTCGAGCCTGGTGCTGATGGAAAACGCCGGCCGCGGCGTCGCCGATAAGCTCTGCCAGTTTGGCGCGCAGGGGCCGGTCGTAATATGCTGCGGCAAAGGAAACAACGGCGGCGACGGCTTTGTGCTGGCCCGTCATCTCGATCTGCGCGGCATTGAAGCGCGCCTCTTGCTCTGGGCTGAGCCTCACGAGCTGACCGGCGACGCCGCGGCCAATTTTAATATCGTCGAGAAAGGGGGACTCACCATCGACGTATTCGGCCAGCGCCACGACGCCAGCCGCCTAGAAAAACACATGGGCGAAGCGGAATGGATTGTCGATGCGTTGCTCGGCACCGGCGCTCGCGGCGAACCACGCGCGCCGCTGGACGAAGTCATCGAGCAGCTCAACGCCTCCGCAACGCCAAAGCTAGCCATCGACCTTCCTAGCGGCTTCGACTGCGATACGGGCCAGGCCGCGGCGCAGACGGTGCGTGCCCGGCATACCTGCACGTTCGTCGCATTGAAGCCTGGCTTTCTCGTGACGGGGGCTGCCGCTTACACCGGCGAGGTGCATGTGCTCGACATCGGCGCGCCGCGCCGCCTGGTGGAATCATTGGGCTCTGAAGGCGTCAGGCGTCAGGAACGAGTCTGATACCCGACGCCTGATACCACGCGCCTGATACCCGATGCTGATGCCTGCTTACACTACATCACCGCGAAGTAATTCTCCACCGCAAAATCAAAGTTCTCCCGCGACATGACGGGCGGCTGGCCCTGAAAATCGCAAAGGTTCTTGATCTGCAATAACAGATCGCGCGGATGGCAGCAGCGGAACGGCCGGCCGACGTAGTGCGTGGCGATCAGGTAGTTGACCGCTTCTTCGCAGTGGGTTACGCCCACTTTGGGTGCTATTACGCGGAACAATTGGCGGAACTCGTCGGCCGTCGGGTCGAGCACGTCGATCTTGTAGGGAATGCGCCGCAAAAAGGCATCGTCGACCAGGTCTTTGGGCTCCAGATTGGTGGAGAAGACGACAAGCTGATCGAACGGCACCTCGATCTTCTTTCCGTTCGGTAGGTTCAAGTAGTCGTAACGTTTTTCCAGCGGCACAATCCAGCGGTTGAGCAGTTCGTCGGTGGTCATGCGTTGGCGGCCGAAATCGTCGATGACCAGCGTGCCGCAGTTGCTTTTGAGCTGCAGCGGCGATTCGCAAATCTTGGTGCTTTCGTTGAGCGTCACCTCCAGCGAGGCCATCGTCAGCTCGCCGCCGGCGATGATGGTCGGCCGCTTGATGCGGACCCAGCGTTTGTCGAGCTGCCGGTTGTCGATCAGCCCGTCGCCCTTTTCCAGCGGCACTTCTTCATGATTGCTGGGATCGAAGAGCCGCAAGATTTCTCCCTCGACCCACAATGCGCGTGGAATCCAGATGTGCGAACCGAAAGCCCGCGTGATCCGTTCAGCGATGCTCGATTTACCGTTACCCGGCGCGCCGTAAAGAAACATGCCGCGGCCCGAGTTGACCGCCGGTCCCAGCCGTGCAAACATCCGCGGGCTTAGCAGCAGGTCGGCGAAGGCACGCTCCAGGTCTTGCTTGGTTGGGCGTTGCCGCGTGAGCGATTGCGCGCGCACACTCGATACATAATGTTCCAGGGCCACCGGCGCCGCGCCGAAGTAGGTGCATTGATCGGCATAGCGGCGGGCACGTTCGCGGCCCAAGTCGGTAAGCTGGTACTGATAGTCGTTCATCGGCGCGGTGTCGCGATAAACGACAAGCTGGTCGTTTTTCAGCCCGCGTAGAATGTCGTCGATGATTTTGAACGGCAGCCGGACCTGTGCGGCGGCGTCGCGGCCGCAGGCGGTGCCATTGGCCAAAAAGAACTTCATAACCAGCGATTCGACCAGCCCCTCGCTAATGCCGCTCTCGCGTAGCGAGCCTGGCTCGGTCGGCATGAAATCGCTGGCCGCCGCCGGTGCGTCGTTGGAGACGGGCGCCACCATGCGTTTGACGCGACCGAGCAGTTCCTCCAGTTGTTTATCCGGTTCGGTTTCGCGATTTGCCGCCTTTGACGGCGGCGCCGGTTTTGGCGGCGACGCGGTCTTGGGTGGTGTGGCCGCCACCGCCGCCCAGGCATCGGCACCGGTGGCGCCAGACTTATTCAGCAAACTTGCCAGCAAGCTATCGGTAGAAGCGTCGGGCATGATAGGTAATACGTGGCCCCGGGACTCAACGCGTAGAGAACTCTACGTCGGGCCGCCCGCGGGTCAAATGGCGGCGCCAGTGCTCGCTCTGCGGTCAGCGGTCGTGGTATGATGTGGCTGGTTGGCCCGCTTGTAGGGCAGTGCCCGCCACCGCCGTCCACCGCGGCGATGCAAAGCCGGTCAGTCAGTTAATTCCACCCTGCGAACCGAGATCTACTGTGCCG
>JAICLL010000155.1 GCA_025927475.1 Pirellulales bacterium | reverse complement strand
TCCCGGGGGGTGGGGGGGGGGCCCCGCCCCCGCCCCCCGCGCCCCCCCCCCCGCGGGGGGGGGCCGCGGGCCGCCCCCCCGCCGGCCCCCCCCCCCCCCCCCCCCCCACCCTACGGTCCGTTTTCGACATCCACCAGCATCCTCGGCTGACAATCGCATGCGTATTCTCGCGCTAACCAATCTTTATCCCAACCCGCTGCAGCCGCAGCGCGGCCAGTTCAACCGGCAACAGTTCCGGGCCTTGGCGACGACCGAAGACGTGCGCGTCATTTCGCCCGTCTCTTGGGTGGACGAATTCCGCGAGCGCTGGCGATCGCAACACCGCTTGCCGGGCGATCGCCATGCGCACTGCGATGGGTTGGACGTGTTCCACCCGCGTTATTGGTATCCGCCTAAAGTGCCGCGCTGGACGCACGGGCAATGCTTCCGCTGGTCGATCGAGGCGGCGTTTGATCGTGCCGTGGACGAATTCCGCCCCGACCTGGTCTATGCCTGCTGGGCCTATCCCGACGGTTGGGCCGCGGTGCAGTTGGCGCGTCGCCGGGCGCTGCCGGTGGTGGTTAAAGTTCATGGCTCCGACATTTTGTTGCTGCTGCGCAATGCCACCCGACGCAAGGCGACCGCCGCGGCGCTGGCGGCCGCCGACGCCGTGGTGGCCGTGAGCCGCGACCTCCAGCAGCGGGTCGTTCGGTTGGGCGTCGAACCGTCGCGGATTCAAGTGGTGTATGACGGCATCAACCGTGGGCTGTTCAAACCTGGTGGCCGCCGCGAGGCGCGCCGCCGTCTTGGTCTCGATGAAGGTGCTCCGCTTGTCTTGTTCGTCGGCAACTTGCTGCCGGTCAAAGGCATTGATGTGCTGCTCTCCGCCGGCGAACTGCTGGCGGCGCGGCGCGTACCGTTTACCTGTTTGATGATCGGCCGCGGCCCGCTCGACGCGCCGCTGCGGCGCGAAGCGGCCCGCCTCGGGCTGGGCGAACGTTTCCGTTGGCTGGGCGGGAAGCCGCACCATGAGCTGCCCGATTGGTTTCGGGCCGCCAATGTGTTTGTGCTGCCCAGCCGATCGGAGGGCGTGCCGAACGTGCTGCTCGAAGCCGCCGCTTGTGGAACGCCCTTTGTCGCCAGCCGCGTGGGCGGCATCCCGGAACTCACGCAGATTGGCCCGCACCATCTGGTCGAGCCTGGCAACGCCCGTGCATTGGCCGATGCCCTTGAAGAGCAGCTCTTCACGTCGTCGGTGTCTGCGATCGCCGGTCCGCGCTGGCACAGCCACGAAGAGGCGGCGCAGCAACTGGTGTCGCTGTTTGAGCAAGTGCTGGGGCGGGCCAACCCCCAAAGGCAGCTCACGGAACGGCACGCAGCCCGTTCCGTACCGACGTCGAAAGCAACAATTGGCCCGCTTTCCCATTCAGCTTAACGAACCGTTTAGCATGCTCGAAGGCAACCTACGTAGGATGCCGCGCCAACTGCTGCGGCGCGTCATGGCCGCCATGTTGCCGCGCTGGGCGCTGATCGTCTCGGGACCGCGGCGCAGCCGGCAGATTTGCCTGACCTTCGACGACGGGCCCGACCCGGCTCATACGCCTCGCTTGCTCGACGTGCTGCGTGAGCATCGTGTCGCGGCCACGTTTTTCCTGCTAGGCAAGCAAGCCGCCGCTCACCCACACCTGGTTCGCCAGATCGCCGCCGACGGCCATACCATCGCCAATCACACCTACACGCACTGCCCGGCCAAGGAACTTACCGCCCGCGGTTTCCGCGATGAGGCCCTGCGGACGCGGCGATTACTGGAAGAACTGCTGGGCCTGCCGCCGCGGCTGCTTCGCCCGCCCTATGGAAAGCTCAGCTTCGGCAAACTGTCGCACACCTGGTTGTCGGGGCACACCGCGGTGCTGTGGGACAACGATCCCAAGGATTTTGCCAGCACCGCCGCCGAGCCGATTCGCGACTGGTTTCGCACGCATCCACTCATGGGCGGCCAGATTGTGCTGCTGCACGACTGCTGTCCTTATCTGGTCGAGGTGCTCCCGGGTTTGTTCGCCGACGCGCGCGATCGCGGGCTGGAGTTCACAACCCTCGACACCTGGGTACGCACGCCGTTTCGCTAAGGAGCAACTTCATGGACCGACGCGTTTTGTTTGTCTCTTACCTTTTTCCGCCGGTGGGCGGCGCCGGCGTGCAGCGAGTGGCGAAGTTTGTGAAGTACCTGCCCGCCAGCGGCTGGACGCCCACTGTGTTGACCGTGTCGAACCCATCGGTGCCGGTTCTCGACCCCAGCTTGCTCGACGACGTTCCCGCGGCGGCGCGGATGGTGCGCGCCCGCACGTGGGAACCCGGCTATGCCGCCAAGCGCACGATTGCGGCAAACAGCAACGGCGCGATCAAGGAGTCGGGCGTTCGCGGTTGGCCGCGGCGCGCGCTGCGGCGGGCGGCTAACTTCGTGCTTCAACCCGATGCGCAGGTTCTCTGGTGGCCCGCGGCGGTGCGGGCCGGCACGCGGCTGCTGCGGGCCACGCCGCATCACGCCATCGTGGCCAGCGGGCCGCCGTTTTCGACGCTGCTCGTGGGCGCTTCGATCAGCCGCCGCACCGGTGTGCCGCTGGTGCTCGACTATCGCGACGAATGGGACCTGAGCAATCGTTATTGGGAGAACAAACAATTCGACCGTGTTTCGCTCGCCTTGCAACGCAAGTTGCAAGAGCGCGTCGCGCGGCAGGCTCGTCTGATGATCGCCACCTCGCGGCCCAGCGCCGCGGCGTTGGAAGCCATACGCGACCGATCGGGCAGCTTGGCCCGCGTCGCGTGCCTTTATAACGGCTTCGATCCGGATGATTTCAGCCACCTGCCTGAGCACGATGCTCCCGCCGACCGCTATCGCCTGGTTTATGTGGGCACACTTTGGAACTTGACCACGGTCAGGCCGCTGGTCGAGGCGGTCGCGCGGCTGGCTCAGCGGCGGCCCGAACTGGCATCGCGGCTGGAACTGGTCTTTGCCGGCCGCCGCACACCGGCCGAGCAGCAGATTCTCTCGCGGCTCGATGGGCTGCCATGTCGGCTCACGCGGCTCGACTATGTGGACCATGACCAGGCGACTCGCCTGATGCGCTCGGCGCATGCGCTGTGCCTGTTGTTGGCCGATTTGCCAGGGGCTGAGCGAGTGGTGCCGGCCAAGATCTTCGAGTACATGGCGGCGGGCCGAACGATTCTGGCCATCGCTCCTCCGGGAGAAGTGCATGACCTTCTCAAGGACCACCCGAGAGCGGCCTGCGTATCGCCCGACAACATCCCGCAGCTTTGCGAGCAACTTGAAATCGAATTGCGGCGGTATGAGCAGGGCGAGGCCCGCGCGCCCATGCCCGTCGCCGTCGATGATTCGCCGTACAGCCGCAAGCGCCAGGCGGGCGAATTGGCAGAGCTACTCGACAAGACAATCGGTTGGGAAGCGGTTGACGCCCCGGCGGCCCAGCCCGCCTGGGCCGCCGTCGGCGCGTGATCGGAAGATGAAATTGGAGATTGTTGAATGACCATTACGTTGATTCTCCAGGCGGCTTTCTGGTTGTCGGCCGCGCTGGTCGTGTACGCCTATGCGGGCTATCCCGTGCTGGTGTATTGCCTCGGCCGAAGGCGCCGCCAGCCGCGCCCGGCGATATCTGCGGACGACCAGCTCCCCGCCGTCTCACTAATCATTGCCGCCCATAACGAGGCGGAAGTCATCGAAGAACGCCTTCGCAATGCGCTGTCGCTCGACTATCCCAGCGACAAGCTGGAAATCATAGTGGCCTCCGATGGCAGCACTGACGCCACGAACCAGATGGTGCGCCGCTGCGCCGATTCGCGGGTGCGGCTGCTCGATTTTAACCAGCGGCGCGGCAAGGCCGCCGCACTCAACGCCGCCGTGCCGCAGGCGCGCGGCGAGTTGCTGATGTTCTCCGACGCCAACACGTTTTGGGACGCCTCGGCCGCCCGCTCGATCGCTCGGTGGTTTAACGATCGCTCGGTCGGCGTCGTGTGCGGCAAGTTGCAGCTCATCGATGCTCGCACCGGCAATAATGTCGACAGCCTTTATTGGCGCTATGAAACGTTCTTGAAGCGGTGCGAAGCGCGGCTGGGCGTGCTGCTGGGGGCCAACGGCGCTATCTACGCCATGCGGCGGTCGCTTTATCAGCCCATTCCCGAAGACACGATCATTGACGACTTTGTGATTCCGCTTTCCGCCTACCTGCGCTCTGGCTGCCAGATGGTGTACGATCCGTCGGCCACAGCGGTCGAAGAGACGCCGGCCCAAATGCGTTCCGAGTTCCGCCGCCGCGCGCGGATCGGCGCCGGCGGATTTCAGAGCATCTCCCGTTTGCGCGGCTTGCTGAGCGTGCGACATGGCTGGCTGGCGATGGCCTTCATTTCTCATAAACTTTTCCGCTGGATGGCGCCGTTCGCCTTGATCGCGCTGGTGGCGTGCAATCTTGCCCTGGCGGGCCGGCCCGAATACCGCGTGCTGTTGGCCGGGCAGGCGATTTATGCCGTGCTGGCCGCGGTGGGCGCCTGCGCGCACGGCCGACATCCCGCCTGGCGGCTGGCTCGGGCCGCAACGCTTTTTGCCAGCGTCAACCTGGCCTTGCTGGTGGGCTGCTGGCGGTGGCTCGTGGGCGCCCAACGTGGCACATGGCAACGCACCGAGCGGGCCACGCGTCCGACCGAATTGGCCCCCGCCCAACATTAACCCTGTCAGGATCGTTGGTCCGGCGGGCAATAAACCACAGTACCAAACCCTCTCTGCCGCTTTTGTGGACGAACAACCATGTCTAATCCATTCCGGTGGTTGGCCCCGCTTACGGTCGTAAGTCTTGTCGCGTCGCCGCTTTGGGCGGGAGTGGCGGTGATTGGCGCCTCATCCGGAGGCTCTGCGGTCGGAGGCTCGAACGGCGGGCTCTACGCCACCGATGGCAGCGGCAACCCGGTCGACGCGGCTCCGGCCAGCGGAGACGAGTTCACTTCGATCTCGGAAACCGACGTCACCGGCGCGCCGCCGGGCGGCACAGGCACTCATTTTACCTTTGGTCCCGATGCGAACTTCGAGCAGAGCGAAAGTGCGGCGGGGGCAATCGTTTATTTCGACGACCTTCCACACGGCAGCGGTGCGAATGTCGGCGGCAGTGGTCTTGCGCTTGGTGGCGGGCCTAAAGGAGGTCCGCCCATGCCGGCGTCGTTTTCTTCCGCGGCAGGAGGCAGAGTTGGCGGCGGTGGCGGTGGTGGTGGTGGCGGCGGGTTGCTCTTCACGCACGGTCTGCCCCAAGGATCGTTGTCGAGCGCAGCCTCGTCGGGTGCGGGGGGAGGCCAATCGTTCTTGCAAGGTGGCGGTAACGCTTCTTCAGGCAACGCGTCCCAGGGCGGCGATGCTAATCATTCGGTTCAAATCGCCAGCTTCCATCTGGCCACTGATCGGTTCGCCAGCGGTCCGGGACCGGTCGTCGCCGGCAATGTGCTCGCTACCGACCACGTCCTTGCCTCGTCGCCTTTGGGCGGCGAAACCACCGGCTTTTTTACCAGTGGAACCTGGGGCGTGGTTCCCAAGGTGAGCACCGCGTTGCCCTCGTCGGTCGTCATGGACCACGCCGCGTTCAGCATCAATGGCATGGCGCCCGCTCCGGGCAGCCTGACGGTCTGGGGCTTGCTCGGGCTGGTGTTGGGCGGCGCTGGCTGGCGCCATCGTCGCCGGCTGCTAGCCCTCGCCTAGCCAGCCTCGTAATATCTACGCCAAGAGTCCAAGAGAGCGGCTTTGCCCGCTCTCTTTTTTTATGCGCTCAGGGTAAGTCTGTTGAGAGCCGCTCTTGCTCCCGCTTGAGCCAAGGATTAACATGCCGCACCCCCGAAACAACGCCGCCGCCAGGAGGGCGCTCTGGGCGATGCTTTGGGCAACCGCGCGGAAAGGATTCCCTGCCATGCCTGTCACCCTGGCCGAACTGGCCCAACTTGTGGGCGGAACACTGAGCTCTCACGAGCACCTCGAAATCCACGGAGCGGCGACGCTCGCCGTGGCCCGCCCCGGCGAAATCACCCTACTCGACTCGACCGATAAACCGCAGCGGGCCACCCGCACCGAAGCATCGGCGGCGGTGGTGCCTCGGGGCGTGCTGCCCGAACGCTTGCCCAGCATCCAGGTTGACGATGTTCATGCGGCGTTTGCTAAAATCGTGCTGCGCTTTCGCCCCCTGCGCGCCGCGGGGCCGGCGGGTGTCAGCTCGCAGGCGCTGGTCAGCCCGACGGCCCGGCTGGCCGCCGGCGTCGCGGTGCATGCCGGCGCGATCATTGGCGACGAGGTCGAGATCGGCCCCGGTTCGGTCGTTCACAGCGGGGTGCAGATCATGGCCGGCTGCCGAATTGCCGAAAACGTCACCATCTTTCCCAACGCCGTGCTCTACGAAAACACGGTGGTTGGGCCACGGGTCGTGATTCACGCGGGCGTGGTGCTGGGCGGATACGGCTTTGGCTACAACGTCGTCGAGGGCCGGCATCAGCTTTCCGCGCAGCTAGGTTATGTCGAAATCCAGGCCGATGTCGACATTGGCGCCAACACCACGATCGACCGAGGCACTTACGGGCCGACCGTCATCGGCGAGGGCACCAAAATCGACAATCTGGTAATGATCGCCCACAACTGCCGGCTGGGCCGACACAACCTGATTTGTTCGCAGGTCGGCGTGGCGGGTAGTACGAGCACCGGCGACTATGTGACCATGGCTGGCCAGGCTGGCGTGCGCGATCACGTACACATCGGCGACCGAGCGGTGCTGGGCGCCAAGGCCGGCGTGCCCAACGACGTAGCCCCCGGCGCGGTGATGTTTGGCATTCCGGCCCGACCCGAACGCGAACAAAAGCTGATTCTGGCTGTCGAGGCGCGGCTGCCCGAATTCCGCCACCAACTCCGCGCGGTGCAGGCCGCCGTGGCGCGACTGGAAGCGCGGCTCGGTCCCGACGAGAACGCTGCCGCCGCGGCGTGACGATCGAAAACGCGCAACCGCCTCTGCCAGGGGAACACCCTCCGCGACGTTCCGGCAACGGCGTCGCCACGGAGGGCGTTTCCGAATAGACACAGCGTTATTCATGTCCGCGAACGAATCACAACTTCCCAACCACGGCGCCTTGCCCGGCGAGGCGGCGCCTCGCACTTTACCCTCCGCATTCCGCACGCACGGCCGCGCTCCGCACTTCGCACTCCGCACACAGTCGCTCCCTCGTCTCGGTTTGCTGGCCGCCTGGGGCCGCTATCCAATCGTGATTGCCGAGGCTCTCGCCGAACAAGGCTACGCGACTTATTGCCTGGGTTTGAAAGGTCATGCCGACCCCGCCATCGCCAGGCTCTGCGCCGATTTCGACTGGCTCGGTCTGGGCAAAGTCGGGCGGGCCTGCCGCTACTTCCGCCGCAACGGCGTCCATCACGCGATGGTGGCGGGCAAGGTACATAAGCACATCCTCTTTCAGCCGGGCGTCTGCTACAAGCACCTGCCCGACTGGCGAACGATTCGCGCGTTCTATAAACACTTTCTGCTGAACCGGCGTGATCGGCGGGACGACACGCTCATGAATACACTGCTGGGCGAGTTCGCCGCCGAGGGAATCACGTTTTTTCCGCCCACCGATTTCGCACCGGAGTTGCTCGTGAACGAAGGACAATTGACGCGCCGCGGCCCCAGTGAGTCGCAGCGGCTCGATATTGAGTTCGGCTGGCAATTGGCTAAAGAGCTGGGCCGGCTCGATGTCGGACAAAGCGTGGCGGTCAAGGGCCGCACCGCCCTGGCCGTCGAGGCGGTCGAGGGAACCGATCAGTGTATTCGCCGCGCGGGCGAGCTGTGCAAGCAAGGCGGTTTCACCGTGGTCAAAGTGAGCAAGCCGCAGCAGGACATGCGCTTCGACGTGCCCACCGTGGGCATGGGTACGCTGCGCACCATGATCGAGGCGGGCGCCGCCTGCCTGGCCATCGAGGCCGGCAAGACGATTATCGTCGACCAGCCCGAAGTCGTTCGCTTTGCCGACGACCACCGCGTGGCGATTGTGGCGCTGGGCGCCTAGCCCACGCAGACCGAAGTCGCCTCTTAACCCAGCATTGCTTTTCATGCGCACGATGACATGAGGCATGGTAGCCTGCCGCGCAGCAGCATCCAGCACCACCAGCCGATCCACGCCGCGAGGCCCGCGAGCATGACGGGCAAAAAATACGGCGTTTCGGGCTCCAGCCACGGCCCTTGCCACCACATCATCGCCCCCAGCGGAAGACCGATCACGGTGAGCATCCAGAAACCGACGCGATAGCGCACATCGTCGCGCATCAAAACCATCAATGCGTAATAGCCCGCGGCCAGCAGCGGCGCGAACCAACGGATCGAGCAACAGTCGCCCGAAAAATTCACCGACAGCGCGGCATACAGCAGCCACGTTCCGCAACTCCAGCCGAACATCGCCAGCAATTCGGGCCACTCGCTCGGCCGCCGCCGCAGCAGCGACAAGGCGCCCGGCACGAGCAGCAACAGCGGCAAGTTGTGCGGCAGAAAACCGCGCACCGGAAAATCCGCCGCGGGATAGCCGATGGCCAGTCGCGTGAGCGGATCGAACAGCAACGCCGCCGCGTAGGCCGCGAAGCCGATCATCGACCGGTGATTCCAAAAGCCCGTCAGGTTCTCGTGGCGAAACGGCGTGCCCGGCCAATCGAAATACTCCGGCGACGAACCGAGCGGCTTGAGCGTTCCGCCGATGCGGTACGTCAAGGCGTGATGGGCGATGATCGCGGGCGCCGCCGCCAGCGCGACGAGGGCCAGCGCCGCGAGCACGGCGGTGATCGCCGCCTTTGGCTGCGCGGCGGCATGCTCTTTCGCCGAGCGAACGCCGGCGGATGATCTCGCCACGCGAAAGCCGACCACGGCCAGCGTCGTGAGAAACAGCAGCGGCCCGCTGCCCGAGTCGATGGAATATCCCAATCCCGACAATACCCCGATGGCCATTAGCGTCTTCCAAGAGGATCGCGTCTGCTGGTCGCTCGCCGCCGCTCGCTGGCCCAGCCTGGTCAACGGGACCAGCAGCGCCGCCACCACGCCCAGCAGCAGAATGTGATCGTTCACGCCGCGTGTGTAAGCAACGGCGACCGTGCCCAAGGCCAGGCTGGCCGTCGCCGCCAAGCGGTCGATCAATCGCAGTCGCAGCATCCCGCCTAAATGAAACACGCACAGCAGCGTTGCCACATACGCCACACCCGACGAGCCAAGCGTCATCCAATAGCAAAACTGATCGCACTGCCCGCGGGCCGTCAATCCGGTCAACGTCTGCCACACCGCATACCAACCGGCCAGCAACACGGCGGGCAGCGGCGATTTGTGCGAATAATAATGCCCGCCGACGAGGATCTTGTCTTTGGTGCCGAACAGCCATGTATCGGGATACTCTAGCGGGTAAGGGAACGGTTCGTCGCTGTCGGGCTTGATGCGCGGCACGCGGACAAACACCGATTCGTCGATGGCCAGCGTGTGATGATCGACCAGGCATTCGATGGTGGCCAGCCGGCTGCCGTCGTTCCATCCGCCCGCGTAATCGCGCGCACTGACCACCGCCACGGCGACCGCGACGACCAGCACGGCGTAGCGAGCAACTCGCTCGCCGCGATCGGAGTTGGCCGATGGAGGGTGACGGTGCATGGTGAAGCGCCGGGAAGCGTCAGGCAGATCGCAAATCGACGCCCGCCATCAAGGCCTCCAAAAGCTCGGGCTGAAGAAGAAAAACCGGAAGCGTCCAACGCGGAGAACGGTCGGCATTCGTCCATTTTATCGCCGCTCGGGATTCCATGCCATGAGAACCGTGGTAGATTATTGAGCGGGGTTTTTCGCCGTTTTACTCTCACCGCTGGCAGACCATGGAACTGCTGGGCGCGAGCGACGCTGTTGCCGGGGGCCGATGGCCGCGCTATCAACCGCTCGTGCTGGTGGCCGCGGCGCTGGTCGCCGGAATTGCGGCCGACCGCTTTTCGTCGACCGCGGTCGTCGCGTGGTGGCTGGCGGCCTTGGCAAGCTGGTGCGGCTGGCTGTTGGCCTGGCGGCTGCGCCGCACTCGGTGGGGAACCGCGCTGCTCTGTGTCTCGGTCGCCGGTTTGGGCGCGGCGTGGCATCACCAACACTGGCGGCTTTTCGGCAATGACGAAATGGGCCGCTTCGCCAGCGAAGAAGCCAGGCCCGTCTGCGTCGAAGCAATCGCGCTGGGCAGCCCGCACTGGGTGCCCGCCCCGCCCCATGATCCGCTGTGCGCCATTCCCCGCGGCGAGCGCACGCGCCTGCGGGTTCGCGCTGCCGCCGTGCGCGACGGCGAGCAGTGGCGGAGCGCATCGGGCGTCGCCCAGCTTTGGGTCGATGGACGGTTGTCGGGCGTGCGCGCCGGCGACTGCGTGCGCGTGGTGGGGCAGCTCTCGGCCCCTGCCGCCGCCCAAAACCCCGGCGAGTTCGACTTTGCCCTGCACGCGCGTGCCGATCGCCAGCTTAGCCGGCTGTCGGCAGATTTCCCGGAATGCATACAAGTGACGCGGCGCGGGTCGCGTTGGAGCGTGTCGCGGCTGCTCGATCAGCTTCGCCAAGGCGGCGACCAATTGCTGTGGCGGCGGCTCGATGGTCGCCGCGCTCCGCTGGCCGCGGCGCTGCTGCTGGGATTGCGCGAAGAGCTCGATCTCGACACGACCGCCGCCTTCGCCCAGACCGGCACCGTTCATATTCTGTCGATCTCCGGCTTGCATGTGGGCATGTTGGCGTTGTTTTTGTTTTGGGTCATGCGGCTGGGTTTGGTCGGCCGCCGGTTGGCGCTGGCGTGCGTGGCGCTGGTCACGCTGGGCTATGCCTTGGTGATCGACGCCGAGCCGCCCGCCGTGCGAGCCACCGTGGTGGTGTTGTTGGTCTGTGTGGCCCAGTGGCGGCGCGAGGGCTGGCTGCCGTTCAACTTGCTGGCGTTGGCCGGCATTTTGGTGCTGGCGATGAACCCGTGCGAGCTGTTTCGCATCGGTCCGCAACTGTCGTTTCTGGCGGTCGCCACGTTGGCGTGGTTCGGCCCACGGCTGGTTGCTGGTCCGCTCACTGACCCGCTCGACCGCCTGATCGCCCAAACCCGCCCCTGGCCGCAAAGGCTCGCCCGTCGTGGCGGTCGGTGGGCATGGCAAACCGTGGCGCTGGGACTGGTGGTTTGGGGCACCAGCGCGCCGCTGGTTCTGGCTCAGTTTCATCTGGTCTCGCCCGCCACCCTGGTGTTGACGCCTTTGCTGGCCGGGCCGGTGGCTTTGGCTCTGTTGTCGGGCTTTGTGGTGTTGGCGCTGGGCTGGCTCGTGCCGCCGGTGGGCGGCGCGGCCGCGCTGCTGTGCGACATTTCGCTCGATACGATCCAGCGCGGCGTCGAGTGGGCGAGCCGCGCGCCGGCCAGCCATTTTTGGGCGCCCGCTCCGTCGGGATGGTGGCTCCTTGGTTTTTATGCCGCCTTGGCGGTGGGCGCGGCCGCGCCTGGCTGGCGACCGCCGCGCCGCTGGTGCCTGGGCGCGCTGTTCGGTTGGGCGGCACTCGGGGCGGGCGTGCCGGTGCTCGCTCCGCCCGAGTCGCCGCGGCTGCAATGCACCTTTCTCTCCGTCGGGCATGGCTGCGGTGTAGTGCTCGAACTGCCCGATGGAAAAACCCTGCTCTACGACGCGGGCCGCCTTGGCTCGCCGCAGGCCGGCGCGCGATCGGTGGCCGGTTATCTTTGGCAGCGCGGCGTCACGCATCTCGATGCCATCGTGCTCTCGCACGCCGATGTCGATCATTACAATGCCGTCCCGGAGCTATTGCAAAAGTTTTCGGTCGGTGTCATTTACGCCACGCCGGCCATGCTCTACGACGAAGGCCCAGCCATGCAAAAACTGCGGGCGGCCATCGACGCGGCCAACGTGCCGTTGCGCGAAACTTGGTCGGGCGATCGCCTGCGCGTGGGCGGCGATTGCCTGATCGAAGTCTGGCATCCCACCCGCGATGGCGTGCTCGGCAGCGACAACGCCAACAGCCTGGTGCTGGATGTCGAGTATCAAGGGCGGCGAATTCTGTTGACCGGCGACCTGGAATCGCCGGGCATGGACGATCTGCTGGCCGAGTCGCCCATTCATTGCGACGTCATCTTGGCGCCGCATCACGGCAGCACGCGCAGCGATCCGCCCGGCTTCGCGGCCTGGTCCACGCCCCAGTGGGTGGTGATCAGCGGCAGCTTTGCCGACCGCCGCCCGGAAGTCGAGCAGGCGTATCGCGCCCAGCGTGCGCAGGTGCTCACCACGGCCGACTGTGGCGCCATCAGCGTCACCATTGCAGACGCTCACATCGCCGTCACCACCTGGCGGTCCGTGGCGCCAGCCGTCACGCG
Organism: Pirellulales bacterium; assembly: GCA_025927475.1. Taxonomy (GTDB): domain Bacteria; phylum Planctomycetota; class Planctomycetia; order Pirellulales; family JAICIG01; genus JAICLL01. The sequence continues at coordinate 3,460 of JAICLL010000155.1, read as the reverse complement.
CCCTTAGGGTTCAGGGTTCAGCTTTCCATTGCTTGCGGAAAACCAGGCGTTGCCTCACCACTTCCGCCGCCTAACTCGCGGCGTGCGATCTATTTGCGGCGGTTGCCCAACGCATCAAGGCCGGTTTTACGCAAGCGCTTTCGACCATCGCTCGACGGGCAGCCATTAAGGAAACCAGCCGGCCTCGGCCCGAGCCCCCCCGCGCTTCTCCGTGGTTCTCTCGCTCGCGCGGCGTCCCCTCTCCCAGGTTATACCCGCAGTGGCTTCATCGGTTTTCGGGCCGGCAGAAACCGCTGCCTGAATGACGGTAAGTCGCTTCGCCCAAGCGACTTAGCTCCGAGCCATTAGCGGGGATTACTCCATCCAAACGCTTCCCAAATGAATCGCTTCACTTCCGCCACGTCTTGGGATCGCTCGTCGCGGGTTGGTGCGCCGACGCATCGGCTCATCTTGAGCCGATAATGCATCATCGGCAAGCCATCGGCTAACGGCCCATAGTCGGGCCAATCGACACAGATTCGGACATTCGCGCGGTTGTATTCATTAGCCGGGCTAAGCGATATTTCGTGTCCTGTGAGATGCCCAAAGGCCGCGGGAGCCACGCCATCCGGTTCATCCAATGACAACAAGTTGATGATCGTCACGTTGCGCGCCTCGCTTCGTTGTCTTCACGTTCTGCGGCCCATTGGCGATATTCTATAAGTCGGCGACTACTGGAGCCACCGTCGAGCGGTTATGTTGTTGGTGGGTTCGAATGCGAGATTCGTGGGAACCGAGATCATGCCGATCCACGACTGGAAACGCGTGCCCGCCGGCCTGTTTCATCATTTCCATCAAGATTGGACGATCAAACTGGCGCGCGCCTTGAACCGCGGCCGACTGCCGAAAGGCGTCGCCGCGCTCGTCGAGCAGCGGTCTGGGCCACGCGAAGCTGATGTGCTGGCGATTGAGCGACGTGCGATCAGTCTGGGTGCCGGCGACAGCGGCGTGGCGACTCTGCCGTCCCCTGTCGCGCAAATCGTCCGGCGCACCGAACGCGGGGCTTTTTCGGACCGCGCGAACCGGGTCGTCGTCAAACACCATTTGGGCCGGATCATCGCGGTGATTGAGGTTGTTTCGCCGGGCATCAAAGACTGTCGCGCGTCGCTGTGCGAGTTCGTCGAAAAGACGGTTGATTTCTTGCAAGCGGGCATCCACGTGTTGGTCATCGATCTTTTTCCACCGACCCCGCGCGATCCGTTTGGCATTCATAAGGCCATTTGGGATGAATTCGTTGAAGAGCCGTTTGCTGTTCCCGACGGCAAAGATCGAATCATCGCATCTTACCGGGCCGGCGCGGAGCGCGTGGCGTACATCGAACCACTTGGCATTGGCGATGAATTGCCTGAAATCGCTCTCTTTTTATCGAGCGAAGTGCATGTGCTGGCGCCTCTGGAGTCAACCTACCGCACCGCCTGGGAAGCCAGCCCGCAAGAGCTGCGCACCGCCGTCGAAACCGGCGTGATGCCCGAGCCTGAGCCGTGAGCACTCCGTCACAAAGTGGACGTCACGCAGAGCATGATGGCTACGGTGGCCGAACGGCATGCGGACGCAAGCGATGCCGCTGTCCACTCGATTCCTTGGTGACTGCTTCATCGAGATTCAGCACGACGCCGGCGACTGCGGCATATGCAGCCAGTTCGCTCGGGTCGAATGCGCCTGCGATGCGGGATTCACCGATGGTCAGCAACTCGGCCGCGGCCTGGGGATGCTCGCGATAATGAGCCAAGTGGCGCTCGTAGGCGGCGAGTAAAGTTTCTAGTTCGGCCACGGTTGGACGCCGGGCAACGACCAGCCGAAAAAGATGAGCAATCCGCTCCCGCGGCTCGGGACCGCCCTCGCACATCGCGCGGGAGGCTAACGACCGGCCGGCTTGTTCGCTCGCTCGCGCGACGTCCCTCTCCCAGGTTATACCCGCCCCGACCGCCTAAAGTTTCACGGTTTCTGCGCGGCCATTGCTCCCGCGATGGCCCTCTACTTATTTCTACGCACGCCGCGGCGTTTGGTTCACCGGTTGGCGCGAGGCTCGGCGGCGCGGTTGCCTCCGGATCGCTAAATCGGCCTCGCACGATCATGGGAATGCGGAACGCCACAAGCGGGTGTTCCCTAACCGGTTTCGGCAGCCAAGATCGGTAATGGCGAGGCTGGCGACGGCGTTCGTCCGGGGCTTAAAATCCAGGCGAACCCGCCTTCGCGCTCGGTTGTCAACTGGCGTGGGGCTGGGGAAGCTGAAGGGAACCCAGATGCCAATCGAAGCGGTTTTGTTCGTCGGGGCGCCAGGCTCGGGGAAGACGTCGTTTTTCAAAGAACGGTTCTTCTCCACGCATGTTCGCATCAGTCTCGATTTGCTGAAGACCCGGAGTCTTCCGACGAAAGACGCCTATGGGAGATTCATTAACACGATAATCGACGGCGATCCAGAAACTAAGGCAATGTCGGCCACGAGCATCGCCCAACGCCGACCAGCGCCGCTTTCTTCATGATTTGTTGCGGCGTCAGGTTCCACCGGTCGGTTGAACGCAAGCTCGCTTTTTCAGGCTTTGGCCGGGCCAGTCAAGAGGACGCTTACAGCAAGTGGGAAATCGCCGAAGTGATTGATATGACCGGTTTCGTCGCCGCGCATCGACAATATGCGGCGGCGTGGCGGGAAGGTAAGTTATCGACCCCCGAAGAGCGAGTTTATGTTCCTGCCGATGCTACGCTGGCCAAGCGAATCGGAATCTGACTCGCTCTCGGCTGTCAGCCCATACTTTCTACGCATCTCGCCGGCGGCCAATACTTCATACGCCTCCTCACGTTTCATCGTACATCCTCTTTTAGTTCCGCCCCGACTGGGCTTGCCCCAGTCGAGCGATGACTGACTAGTTAGCTTCGCCCGGCCGAAGCGCCCCCCTCCGTTTCCGCCCGCATCCGCCGCCGGATGCGGCGGATGCGGGCGGAAACGGGGCGGAAACGGGCGGATGCGGGGCGGAAACGGGCGTGGATTTGCCTTCGTCTAGTAAATCAGTCATCGCTCCACCGGGACGAGCCCGGGTGGTGGCGGAGCGGAACAGATCCGGCACGGAGTACGTGGCATATCCGCGTCCCAGATCGGCCATTTTGCATGATCCAGGCTCTACCTGGGCTGTGCAAACTTGATGACTACGGTCGCCCGCTGTTGGTTCCGGCTTTGTTTCGAGGTGAGCCAACTGCTCGCAATACCAACGGTTGATCTGCACCAGCGACAAGATGCCACCGGCTTGCCCGGTGGAGTTTCACGTTGGCCGTCTACAGGAGGCGATTCTTCCCGGCCATCTTCGCTCGTTCGCCGCCGGCAGTGCGGCCCCCGAAGGGCGGGGGGGGCCGGGCGGTGAAAACAACAGGGGGGGATGATGGCGAAGGGTTTTGAAACAAACGGAGGGACCCCCCCGGCCACCCGGGG
>JAICLL010000126.1 GCA_025927475.1 Pirellulales bacterium | reverse complement strand
TTTCCTTGATCCTTCGCTCCGCGAGCTTAGCATTTGACATGTCTTGTCCATCCTTGAACTTGCGTCCTACGAGTAAACCAAATCCCGGCCAGATACATTACTCGGCCCAGCCGACTCCTGCAAACCCGTTCCTGCGCCCTCATGCCGCGACCGGTTTCCGGGGGTATATTCAGATAGCCGTCGTCCAGCGTACAATGGCTGGTTTTACCAAAACCAAGGGGACTTTGCTGGATGAGTGAACTTGATTCGGCCCGCTCGGCCACCACCGACGGGCTGACCGTTTCGCCCTCGCTCGACACCGTACTCGAATCGGCCCAGGTGCCGGCTCAATACGCCGTGCTCGATCGGCGGGTGCTGGGCATCTGTGGGCTGGCGCTGGGCATCGGCGTGGCCGCGGGATTCATCGCTCAATTGTTGATTGGGCTGATTCAGTTCATCACGAACCTGGCATTCTTCCAGCGCTACTCGCTGGCAGACCTTTCGCCCGCCGACAATCACTTGGGCCTGGTGGTCATTCTCGTGCCGGTGGTGGGGGGGCTGCTCGTGGGCTTCATGGCTCGCTATGGCTCGAAGGCGATTCGCGGGCATGGCATCCCCGAGGCCATGGAGCAGGTGCTCACCAACCAAAGCCGCATTCCCGCCCGGCTGACGTTTCTCAAGCCGGCGTCGGCGGCCATCGCCATCGGCACCGGCGGACCGTTTGGGGCCGAAGGACCGATTATCGCCACCGGCGGGGCGCTGGGGTCGCTGGTCGGGCAGATCGTGCGCACCACACCCGCCGAGCGCAAGACGCTGCTCTCCGCCGGGGCGGCCGCCGGCATGGCCGCCACCTTTGGCAGCCCCGTGGCCGCCGTGCTCTTGGCCGTCGAACTGCTGCTCTTCGAGTTTCGCCCGCGCTCGATCATTCCGGTGGCGTTGGCCAGTGCCGCGGCCACCGGCGTGCGCATGCTGTTTCTGGGCGTGGCGCCCGCCTTCGACATGCCCGGCGTCATTCATCCCAGCGCGGCCGCGCTGGGCATCTATATTCTGTTGGGGGCGCTGATGGGCGTGGTGGCCGTGACGGTCACCCGCAGCGTGTATTACATCGAAGACCTGTTCGAGCGGCTGCCGGTCCACTGGATGTGGTGGCCGGCACTGGGCTCGCTGGTGGTGGGCGTGGTGGGCTATTTTGCCCCGCGCACGCTGGGCGTCGGTTATGAAAACATCACCGACATCCTCTCGGACAATCTACCGCTGAAGGCCGTCATCTTTTTGTGCGTAATGAAATTCATCTCCTGGTCGGTTTCGCTGGGCAGCGGTACTTCAGGCGGAACGCTCGCGCCGTTGTTTACCATCGGCGGCGGCCTGGGCGCGGTGCTGGGCGCATGGGCCGTCTGGCTGTTGCCCGAAGCCGGCGTCGATGTGCGAATCGCGGCGCTGGTGGGCATGGCGGCGCTGTTCGCCGGCGCGTCGCGGGCATTGCTGGCCTCGGCGGTGTTCGCGTTTGAAACCACGTTGCAGCCCTTGGGCCTGCTGCCGCTGTTGGGCGGCTGCGCAGCGTCGTACCTGATTTCTTGCTTGCTGATGCGCAACAGCATCATGACCGAAAAAATCGCCCGCCGCGGCATCCACACGCCCGCCGAATACGTGGCCGACGTGCTCGAACAAGTGCTGGTCGGGCAGATCTGCTCGCGGGGGGCCGTTTCGCTACGGGCAGACGATAAGCTGGCGGCCGTCCGCGCTTGGCTGGCCTCGGGCGCCGCGGGCACGACACACCAGGGTTTTCCGGTGCTCGACGCCCAGGAGGTGCTGATCGGCGTCCTCACGCGCCGCGACCTGGTGAGCAGCAGCGAGGCCGACGGCCTGTGCATCCGCGATCTGGTCCGTCGCTTGCCCAAATACGTCTACGACGATTGCACGGTGCGTCAAGCGGCCGATCACATGGTGAACCATGGCATCGGGCGGCTGCCGGTGGTCTCGCGCGCCCGTCCGCACCGCGTGGTAGGCATGGTCACCCGCAGCAACATTCTTTCGGTTTATCGCCTGCGCGTCGAAGAAGCCATGGCCGAGGCGCCGACCATTCGCCTGCGCGTCCCCCGTCTCGGCCGCCGGCCCGTCAACCGCCGGCCGACGGATTCGGCGGCATAATCCGTAGCGTATGAAAACGATCCTGCCGACAACCGGAATCTCCCGCCGCCACTGGCTGCGTGCCAGCGCGGGTGCGATGGGCCTGGCGCTGCCAGAATTGCTCGGCCTGCGACGCGCCGAAGCGGCGAGCGGCGGCGGGGCCGGCAAGGCAAAGTCGTGCATCGTTCTCTATTGCTGGGGTGGGATGAGCCACCTCGACACTTGGGATTTAAAGCCCGAGGCGCCGGCCGAAGTCCGTGGCGAATTCGCGCCGATCGCCACGGCCGTGCCGGGAATCCAACTGGGCGAGCATATGCCTCTGCTCGCGCGGCTCACCGATCGGCTGGCCATCATCCGGTCGATGCACCATAGCTCGACGTTTCACGGGCGTGGCATGTACTGGAATATGACCGGGCATCCCAGTCCCAATGCCGGGCAGTTCACCAACCTTCCGCCCTCGTCAACCGATTGGCCGAATCTCGGGGCCATGATTGCCCGGCTCTGCCCGGCCCCCGCGGAGATGCCGCCCTTCGTGCAGATGCCGTATTTTCTCGTGGACAACAAGACCAGGCAGGCGGGTGACACGGCGGGTTGGCTCGGTCAAAAGTACGACGCCGTCTTTGTTCGTCCGGGCGGTGGCAAAGCCTATGGCGGCGTGTCGCCCCAGCTTGGCAACCTGAGCATCGAGCCGGTCGACGGCATCGATGCGGATCGTTTTCGCCGGCGGAGCGATCTGGCGACGGCGCTGGCCAGCCAGAGTACGCCCGTTTCGCAGACGGACGGTGTGCGAGCCTACAATGGCTTTCGTCAAATGGCCATCGACATGCTGGCGAACCCCAAGGTGCGTGGCGCCTTCAACCTTGAGCATGAGCCGCCGTCGCTTCGCGAAGCCTACGGCGACCATATCTGTGGCCAAAGCGCTCTGTTGGCCCGCAGGCTCGTCGAGCAAGGCGTTCCGGCCGTTACGGTAGTCTGCGCGGCGGGCGATTTGAACGGCGCGGCGGGCGATCATTGGGACACGCACGGCGACAATTTCAATCGGCTCAAGCGCGACCTGCTGCCGCCGCTCGAACGGGCCAGTTCGGCGCTGGTCAACGACCTGATCGATCGCGGACTTTTCGACCAAACGCTGGTGGTCTGGCTGACCGAGTTTGGCCGCACGCCCAAGATCAGCGCGTCCAACGCGGGACGCGACCACTTTCCGTTCTGCTATTCGGTGGCGCTGGCCGGCGGTGGTGTGCGCGGCGGACAGGTTTATGGCCGCTCTGACCGCATCGGCGCCGCCCCACTCGATCTGCCCTGCGGCCCCGCCGACCTGCACGCGACGATCTTTCACGCGCTGGGCATTTCGCCCGACACGCGCGTCGTCGACGATTTCGGTCGAGGCTTTCCGCTGACCGATGGCAATGTGCTGCCGGTGTTTGGCTGAGACTCAGGACCGCTCCGCAGAAATCCCGGCAGAGATGCCCAGCGCCTGCAGCTTCGTCCGCAGGGTGGCGCGCGTGATGCCGAGCAATCGCGCCGCCTGAGAAAGGTTGCCGCCGGTGTGGCGCAATACCTCGCTAAACAGGTGCTTGTCATTCAACGCCTGATAATCTGAGTAAAGCGTCGTGGTGCCGGCCCGCAGCTCATCTTGAATGAACGACGTCAACCCGTGAAAGTCGATACCTGCTTGGTCAGACGCTTCCGATCCATGCTTCGCGCCGCGCACCGCCGCCGGCAGAAACTCAGGCAGGATCACCGGGCCTGTTGCGCGCAGCAACGCCTGCTTGACGACACTTTGCAGTTCCCGCACGTTTCCCGGCCAACGATAAGCTCGCAGCACTTCCATTGCCTCCGGGGCAATGCAGCGCACGTCTTTTTTCAAGTCGCGGCTGAAACGCCAGACGAAGTGCTCCGTCAGCATCGCCAAGTCGTCGCCACGCTGGCGAAGTGCCGGCAGATGGATCGTATAGATGTTGAGGCGGTAGTAAAGGTCCTCGCGAAACGTGCCCTCGCCGATCATTTTCTCCAGGTCGCGGTTGGTGGCGGCAACGATGCGGACATTCGCCTTGATCGACTCGTTGCCGCCCACCCGCTCGAACTCCTGCCCTTGCAGGACGCGGAGAATTTTCGTCTGGGTCAGGGGCGTCATGTCGCCGATCTCATCCAGAAACAACGTGCCGCCGGCGCATTGCTCGAACTTGCCGATCCGCCGCCGATCGGCCCCCGTGAAGGCGCCTTTCTCGTGGCCGAACAGCTCGCTCTCGAGCAAATTCTCGGGAATGGCGGCGCAGTTGATCGCCAGAAACGGGCGTTGGTCGCGCAGGCTATAGTGATAAATCGCCCGCGCCACCAGCTCTTTGCCGGTGCCGCTCTCGCCCAAGATCAGCACCGTCACGTCCTGCGGGGCGACGCGGCCGATGGCTTTGAATACTTCCTGCATGGCCGGGCAGCGGCCGAGCAACGCGTCGGAGTCGCCCCGCGTCTCGGTTCCCTCGGGAATCACGGCAGGCACGCGCATCAGCCGGCTGATTTCGAATGCCCGCTCCACCAGGTCCGAGAGCTGATCCAGTTCCAGCGGCTTCAGCAGATACTCGTAGGCGCCCAGCCGCATCGCCTCGATCGCCGTGGCCGTGGTACCGTGGCCGGTGATGAAAATGACAGGAATCCGCGGATCCATCTGGTGGAGGCGCTCGAACGTCTCGAGGCCCGAGGCATCGGGCAGGTTGATATCCAAGATGACGACGTCGGGGCGGCCGCCGGCCGCCCGCTCGAGGCCCTCGGCGGCCGTCGAGGCGGTCAGCAGCGTTGTTTCCGGCCGCGGAAAGGCCCGGCGGAAGAAGTGCAGGATCGAAGGCTCGTCGTCAATCACAAGCAGGGTCGGCATGGCTGCTCCGCATCGGCAACAAATTAAAGAGATTGACCGGGAAACGTAGGATCGTTTGCCAACTTGGCCGGCAGACGCAGAACAAAACAGGCGCCGCCCGCCGGTAGATTATGGGCCGATAAGCTGCCGCCGTGTTCTTCGGCAATGCGCTGCGAAACGGGCACGCCCAACCCGATGCCGGTTTCCTTGCTGCTAATGAAAGTCTCGAAAATCTTCGATAGGATGTGCGCGGCGATGCCCAGCCCGGTGTCGCGCACCTGCAGCTCTACAATGCCGTCGTGCGCCGGGCGAATGTCCACCTCGACGCGGCCGCCCTGCGGCATCGCGTCAAGCGAATTGAGAATGAGATTGAGCAGCAATTGCTGGAGCTGGTCTGGGTCGGCCTCCAGCCAGGCCGGCGGGTCTGGCTGCGTCAGTTCGAGCGAGACGCCTTGCTTCTTGGCCCGGCCCGCCACCAGCGCAAAGACGCGCTGCGCCACGCTCGACAGGTCGAGCCGGTGGCGATCGGGCTTGGGAGGACGCGCAAAATCCAAAAACGTTTGCAACGTCCGCTCCATGCGGCGAATCTCGTGCTCGATCGTGGCCAGGTCTTCTTCCGGCAGCCCCCGCGAGCGCGCCTCGCGCAGGTTGACCTGCACCAATCCCTTGATCGAGGTCAACGGGTTGCGCAGCTCGTGGGCGACGCCGGCCGCCACCTGACCGATGGCCATCATTTGCTCGGCGCGGCGCAAGTGTTGTTGCTGCTGACGCACTGGCGCGGTGGCCTCGGCCCCCTCGCGTTGGGTGATGGCGCGAATGCTGACGGCGATGAACTCGTTGCCTTCCGATTCGATTCGCCAAAGGATTGCTTCGGCGGCGAACTCGCTGCCGTCGTTGCGAAGCCCCATGACCTGGTGTGCGCCCCTCATCGGTTCCCTGGCGGAGGCCGAAACCATTTCCAGGCAGAGGGCATGTTCCTGGCGGGCGAAGAGCCGCTCCAGCCCGCTTCGCGTCAATTCGTGCGGGCGATAGCCGAACATTTCTTCCACACGGTCGTTGGCAAAGACGATCTGGCCGGCGCTCAGGACGATGACCGCCCCGGGGGCCGACCGCACCAGTCGCTCAAAAAAGGCTTCGGGAAGTAAGGGCATGGTTGTCTCTCTCCGCTCGTAATTGTAGCGAGACCTGTCCGCTTGGTATCGCGATTGCTTGGCAGCGCTTTACCCGTCACTTGCCAGCGGGCGCCAGCGACATCAAGACCGAAGCGTAAACGAGGCGGAGCCGCCGCCGGACGATCCATGTCTACGAAGCAACAACCACACACGGGCCATCATGCGACAGTGGCCGTCAGCAGCGGAGTGGTCCGCCATGTCGACACGGTCAATCGAGAAATCGCGGCGTTCGTCGACGGCGAACTGCTGATCTTTGACGTACCGGTTGGCTGCGCGGTGGTGTTGCGCGGCGAGCCGGTCAAGCTGCGCATGGTGCAGCCGCGCGACCGTGTGACGCTCGTTTACACCAATCACGGAGATCTGCGGATGGCGTTGAAGGTCGAGGTCTAGGGCTAGGCAACTTTTATCCAGACCTGGTCGAATGTTGCCCGGCTTACGCTCGGGATTCTCTGTAATTGCTGGCGATTTCTCGTGATACGGCGTGGCACGCGAAGTGCCTTAGTGAGAGATCACCAAGGCGAGCAAGTCAACGGGCCGTTCCCTTCGGAATCTTTTCCGGCCCGTTCTCGCAGGAGATCACCGCGCCCCATCACTCGAAAGGAGACCCACATGAAAACGCTTCGCTCCCGCAAATCGGTCAAGGAATTGGTGCTTCGCGCCCGGACGGCTGCGGAAATGATGACGCCGAACCCCGTCTCGATTGGCCAGGAGTCGGTGGCCAGCGAGGCCGCCGCCTTCTTGACGCGGCGGGGAATCAGTGCTGCGCCGGTCATCGACGAAGCGGGGCGGCCCGTGGGCGTGGTGAGCCGTTCCAACCTGCTCGCCCACTATCCGAAAGCTTCGGCCGATCGCACGCCGGTGCGGGCGCTGATGACGCCCAAGATCTTCTGCGTCCGTCCCTATGCGACTGCCCGGGAGGTCGTCGAGATCATGATCAGCCTGGGCGTCCGCCGCTTGTTTGTAGTCGACGACAGCGACGTGCTGATCGGCGTCGTCAGTGCCCTGGACGTTGTCCGTCATTTGCGCAAGCGGAAGCGGCGAGCGGTCTGAGCCTGCGCTTTGGCAGCGGGCAGAGGCGCACGGCCCAAGTGTTGTCTGTTTCAAGTCCTCATCGCGTTAAAAAAGGAGAAGCAAATGCGTCTAGAGATTCGTCAACGCGGCATCGAGGTCACGGAGGACTTGCGGAACCATGTCCGGCAACGGCTGCACGTGGCCCTGGGCCGGTTCACACGTTCGATTGAGCGGGTGCGCGTGTACTTGCGCGACGTGAACGGGCCGCGCGGAGGGGTGGCGAAAAGGTGCCGGATTGCGGTGGAGCTGCGTCGCCGAGGGAGCGTGGTGGTGACCGGGCTCGACTCCGACATCTTCGCCGCGATTAGCCGCACGGCGAGTCGCACGAAGTTCGCGGTGCGTCGTCGCCTCAAGCAGCATTTAGCTCGGCGGCGGCGCGCCGCGCCAGCCCGTCGGCGCGGGGCCATGAACTCGCTACGAGCGAGGCGCGAAGCCGCGTAGACATCGTTGGCGTTTCAAACCGATCGCAAGTAGCTCAGGGCCTGGCCGATTTCGCGGACGGGGTCGGCGGCGTTTTCGCGCTCGATCGTCCAGTAGCCGCGGTAATCGTACTCTTCCAAGGCGCCGAGCAAGGCGGGAAAATCGGCTGAGCCGCGGCCGAGCTCGACTTCGACGCCGCGGCCCCGCGCCCGATCGTGTACGCCGTCTTTGGCATGGACGTATTGAATGTGCGAGCCAAGCTCGGCGATCGCCTCCGCTGGCGAAAAGCCGTTGACAATCAGATTGCCGGGGTTGAGCGTCACGGCCAGCGAGCCGGGCGGCAAGGCATCGATCAACCGCCGCAAGTCGCCGCCCGATTCGCTGCCGGTTTCCGCCGCCAAGAGTGCACCCACCCGCTGCCCGTAGCAACCCAACTCGCCGAGGGCCTCGGTCAGCAAGGCCCAGGCCGGGCCTTCCGACTTTTCGGGCACCCGGCCCACCTGATTGACCACCAGCGACGCGCCCAGGTCGTAGGCAAGCTGCAGGGCGGCTTTGGTGGCTTCGATGCGGCGCTCAAGTTGGTCGGGCACGTCGTAGCCGCGGCGGGTGCGAAAGCCGACCGCCGCCACGCGCAGTCCGAAATCGTCGAGCAATTTCCGCAACTGCCGGCGGCCGGTTTGCGAAAGGTCGCGCGGGTTGGTTTCGCCGCGGGCGTCAATTTCAACGCCCGACACCCGCCAGCCATTGGCGACTTGCAGGGCTTTTTTCAACGGCAGCCTCAAGCTGCGCAACTGCACGGCAAGACGAAGCGACGGCATGCGGCAATCTTTCGGGTTTTTGGTGCGACCCCTGAACCTGGTTGTCGTAGGGGCATCTTCTCCACACCCTTCGATTCTATCGCAAGCCTGGCCCGCGCCCACGGTAGGGCGGCATCCTTTGATTTCGACCCCGCGGCCCCGCGCCAGATCGCTTAAGCGGTCTTTGGCGCAAACCTAGGCGATAAGCTAAGCTACGGTATCGCCTACCCTGCCGGCAGCCCGCCCCGCCCATGATCCACGTCCACGAACTGACCAAGGATTACGCCGATCTGCGGCGCGGCAAGCTGGCGGCGCTGGCTGGCATCAGTTTTGACGCTTATCCGGGTCAGGTGTATGGATTGCTTGGTCCCAATGGCGCCGGCAAAACCACCGCCCTGCGGATCATTAGCACCGTGCTGCGGCCGACCTCGGGACGGGTCAGCGTGAACGGCTGCGATGTGGTCACGCAGCCCTCACAGGTGCGGCGGCAGATCGGCTTCATGTCGGCCAACACGGGCGTGTACGACCGCATGACGGCCTGGGAAATGGTCGAATACTTTGGCCGCCTGCACGGGCTGGCCGGCGAGGCCCTGCAAGCCCGCATGGAACAGCTTTTCGCCCAGTTGCAGATGAACGATTTCCGCGACCTGCTGGGCGCCAAGATGTCCACCGGCATGAAGCAGAAGGTGTCGATTGCCCGGTCGCTGGTTCACGATCCGCCGGTACTGATTTTCGATGAGGCCACGTCGGGGCTGGATGTGTTGGTGGCCCGGGCGCTGCTTAAGGCGGTGGCCGAATTGCGCGAGCAGGGCAAGTGCGTCTTGTTTTCGACGCACATCATGCGCGAAGCCGAAAAGCTCTGCGATCGGCTGGCCATTGTGCATCGCGGCCGGATTCTGGCCGAAGGCACGCTCGACGAGCTGCGCGACCGGCACGAGCAGCGAGATTTGGAAGAGTTGTTCTTTCAGTTGATTACGAATGAGGAAGAGAAGATACCGGCGTGTTAGTGCGGATGTCCTACATCTGCTTTCGATGAATACCCCCGCATGAATTGGTCGAACGTCAAGCTGATTCTTCACCGCGAGGTGCGCGACCAATTGCGCGACCGGCGCACGCTGTTTATGATCGCCGTGCTGCCGCTGCTGCTCTACCCGCTGCTGGGCATGAGTATGTTCCAGGTGCTGCAATTCGTGCGCGAGCATGCCACGCGCGTGCTGGTGATCGGCGCCGATGAACTGCCCGAAGCCCCGCAGTTGATTGAGGGCGACCATTTCGCCGAGCGATGGTTCAGCTCGGCCGCGAAGGCCCGGCTATTGCAATTGTCGTTTGTGACGGGCGAGGCGAAAACCAACTCGGCCGACGAGATCTTTGCCGACGCGCGGCGCTCGGTGGCCCAGGGCGAATACGAAGCCGTGGTTTACTTTCCGCCCGGCTTCGGTCGGCAACTCGGCGAATTTCGCAAGAGCCTCACCGGCGACCGAGAGGCGACCGCGGAAGAATCAAAGCGGTCGGTCCCCAGCCCCGAGGTGTATTACAACACCGCCAAGGAAAAATCGCAGATCACGTTTATTCGCGTCGAGCAGGTCATCGCCCGCTGGACCGAAGCCATCGGCAAGCAAAACCTGGCCGAGAGCCACCTGCCGGAAACCGCCGCCCGCCCCTTTGAACTGGCCGAGCATGATGTGGCGGTCGAGCACGGCCATCGCGACGCGGCGGTATGGTCGAAGCTGCTGCCGTTTCTGCTGTTGATCTGGGCGCTGACCGGCGCGTTCTATCCGGCCATCGACCTGTGTGCCGGCGAAAAAGAACGCGGTACGCTGGAAACGCTGCTCAGCAGCCCCGCCGAACGCAGCGAAATCGTCTGGGGCAAGCTGCTCACGATCATGCTGTTCAGCATGGTTACGGCACTGCTGAACCTGGCCAGCATGGGCGTGACCGGCAGCCTGATCGTCCACTCGCTGCCCAAGGAAATTGGTTCTCCTCCCACGCTCACGCCGCTGTGGTTGGTGCTGGCCCTGGTTCCGATGTCGGCCTTGTTCAGCGCGTTGTGCCTGGCCCTGGCGTCGTTCGCGCGCAGCAGCAAGGAAGGGCAATATTACCTGATGCCGCTGATGCTCATCACGATGCCGCTGGTGCTGCTGCCGATGGCGCCGGGCGTCGAGCTGACGCTGGGCAACAGCTTGATTCCGGTCACCGGCGTGGTGCTGCTCTTGCGGGCTTTGCTCGAAGGCAATTCGCTGGAGGCGCTGCCCTACCTGCCGGTGGTGGTGATGGTCACGCTGGCCTGTTGTCTGTGGTCGATCCGTTGGGCGGTCGATCAGTTCAATTCCGAGAGCGTGTTGTTCCGCGAAAGCGAGCGGTTAGACCTGGGATTGTGGCTGCGGCACCTGGTGCGCGACCGCGGCGATACGCCCAGCCCGGCCGAGGCGCTGTTTTGTGGTCTGCTGATCCTGACCATCCGCTTCTTCTTGGGGCTGGTGATGGACCAGACGCCGCCCAAAACATTCGAGCCTTGGGCCAAGCTGGTCTTGATCACGCAGTTGACCACCGTGCTGACGCCGGCGCTATTGATGACCATCATGCTCACGCGCAGCCCGCGTAAGACGCTGCTCTTGCGGTTGCCGCCGCTGGGCAGTGTGCCGGCGGCCGTGCTGCTGGCGGTGGTGTTGCATCCGGTGGTGGCCCAATTGAGCATCATCGTGCAGCGGATTTATCCGGTGAGTGAAGCCATGCGCGAAGCGCTGGCGCTGCCGCTCGACGCGCACACGCCGATGTGGCAGCTTGTGGCGGTCTTGGCCCTGACGCCCGCTTTTTGCGAAGAACTGGCCTTCCGCGGCTTTATGCTATCCGGCTTGCGCCACCTGGGTCACAAATGGCAGGCCATTCTGATCAGCAGCATCTTCTTTGGCATCGTCCACGGCATGTTGCAGCAATCGATCGTGGCCTGCATCCTTGGAATGGTGATTGGCTATTTGTCCGTGCAAACGGGCAGCTTGTTGCCGGCGATGGTCTATCATTTCACCAACAACTCGCTGCCCTTGTTGCTTGGCCATCTGATCGATCAGCCTGCCGCGCGGCAGTTTCCCTGGAACTGGCTGCTCGTTCGGCACGACGAAGTGCCCTATGTGTTCACATGGCCGGCGACGGCGCTGGCGGGCTTGGCGGCGGCGGGGCTGCTCTATTGGTTCCACCGACTGCCGTATTCCCGAACTGCCGAAGAAGCGTTGCAAGCCGCGCTCGACCGGCAGCGCGCCCCGGCGGGAAGCATTTGAATTCTTCGTGAGGCTGGCTCGGCGATCATTTCCGGCTTAATTGGCCGACGGGGCGAAGCGCGTCGGCGGCTTGGGCCGCGGCGGTCGTGCCGGCGTATTCGCGCACCAGCTTGCGATAAAATCGTAACGCCCCGTCGCGATGCCCGGCGTCGTGCAAATGCTGCGCGCTTTGAAACGCCCGTTGGGCCGCGGCCTCGAAGCGCTCGGCGTCGAAGTGCAGCGACCAGCGGCAGGCCGCCGCTTGCCGCGCGTCGGCGTCGGCCTTGACGCTCGGTCCCAGGTCGGCGCCATCGGCCAAGGCCACCAACGCGCGATGCCCGGCCTCGCGCAGCTTGGCGTTCTTCGTCGTCAGCCAACGGATCAACTGCCAGGCGATCTCCGGCTTGTGAGTGTCACGCAGTTGGCTGGCATCGTCCAACAGCGAGGCGGCCGCCCGCAGCCGAGTTTGCAGCCGCCGGCTTTGCAGCGATTGCAGCAGGGTTTGCACCGCCACGGGCCGCATCGCATTTGGGCCAGCGCCGCCGAATTTGTCGAGGAACATTTCCAAGCGCGCGTAATGCGGCGCATCGGGCGGCACACCGTCGCCCAAATGATCGAGCGCGTAGCGAAGCATCGCCGGGTCGTGATTCTCTTCCAGCGCCTGCTCGAGCTTGTAGGATATCACCATCACCGGGCAGCTCGCGTGGATTTGCGCCGCCCGATTCAGCCCCCGCACCAGCGAGGGAATCGCTCGCGAATCAAGCAAATCGAACTCACGCTTGGCCTTTGCGCCGGCATCGCCCCGCAGGCGGCCAATGTCGAACGCGATGAAGCGGTCGACAATCGCATCGTGGCGCGCCTGCTCGGCAAGCACCTGCGCCGCCTCCAAGGGGCTGACGACAGGCTCTTGCGGCGTGGGTTGTTCGCCGGGCGTTGGAGCGGCGCTGGGCGCCGGCGCAGCGAGGCTTGCGAGACCCGGGCCGATCGCATCCGCCAACCGAGTGGAAAACGGGGTTTCCATCGCCGACGCAAGCTCGATCGGCGGTGAACCGAGGGTTGGAGCGTCGAGCAGAACCGGCGGGCCGGCGTCGTCGGTCTTGGCAGCAGGTTCCGCCGCCAGCAATACCGGCGGCGCCGACGAGGCGGCCTGAGTGTCGCCGCTAGCGAAGCTAAGCAGGATCGCTGCGAGACGGCGGCGCGGGGCGATCGGCACGATGATCGAGCCGAGCACCATGACGAACAAGAGATGCAGAAACAGACTGACCAGCCAGCAGGGAACTTCGCGCCGCCGTTGCACCCACCGGCGCCGACGGTAGAGCTGCAAGCGCAGGCGCGGAGACGATAGCCACTGAATTGCAGTGACCGGTGCCGCAGTGACCGGTGCCGCAGTGACCGGTGCAACAGTATCCGCACAGCATTCATCCCCAGAGCGCGCTTCCGCCAGCGCCCCCTTCTCGATGTTCCGCATGGCCGGCCTCCTTGTTCGCCCCGCAGAGCTGGAAATGCCTCCTCCTTTCACGGTAGGGGTTTTGGCGGCAAAGTCAACAATGTGCACCCTCCGCTACGGCAGCGAAACCAACCAGGCAGCGATCATCGGCAACAGTGCCAACCAGGCGGCATCGATCACGCCGACCCAGTGCAGCCAGCCCCAGCGATGGCCAATCCGCAAGTCGATCAGGGCCAACACGACGGCGACGGCCGCGGCAAACGCTTGCTTGCGGTTTGCCGAAAATTGATCGGCCAGCCAAACGAGATTTCGGGGCGCGCCCGCCCAGGCATCGAGCGC
The DNA here is from genome assembly GCA_025927475.1 of Pirellulales bacterium. Lineage (GTDB taxonomy): Bacteria > Planctomycetota > Planctomycetia > Pirellulales > JAICIG01 > JAICLL01. The sequence goes on along the minus strand of JAICLL010000126.1, from coordinate 5,586 downwards.
GACGACCGCCAGCGGCCAGCCGTACACCGCGGCCAGCACGCCAAACATCCATTTCCAATGCACCGGCAGCTTGCGGCCGAACAGCGGCAAGACGAAGAGACACGCGGTGACCGCGTCGATGACCGCCCACGGATTGCGGAACACCTGCCCGCGAACGAATCGCTCGGCGGCGAGCAAGGCAAGCGTGGCGCCCTCAATGGCCAGCAACCACTGCCCCGGCTCGAAGGACCATCGCGCGCTACGCAGAAGCCGGTACGCCGAAACAACCAGCCCCATCCAAGCGGTGCCGTAACCCACGGCCACCAAAATCAGCACCAGCGCGCCGAGGGCGCCGGCTGGCCGGTCGGCGAGCGATCTGGCCAGGCCCAAAAAGATCGCACAACATGTTGTCCAGACAAAAAGATGGCTGACGGCCAATCGCGGCGGCGCGTGGCGGTCGCCGCTTTTCGCTCCGCTATCGCCGCCATTCGCTCCGCGAATGTAGCGTCCTTCCGCGGTAGGCAAAGCATCCAGGGGTGATGGCTCTCGGCTCACTGCGGTTCGTTGATTCGTTCGGGAGAACTCAACGTCGGTTGGGCAGAGTGGAACGCCGGTTGGCCAGCGCGCGGCGATCTTGCTGCTCGGCCCATCGTCAATTGCTGCAGCCGCCGCCTGTCAGAAAGTAAATCACGATTAAAACGGGCAGGGGAACCCCCAGCAGCCAGAGGATTGCCCAGCCGATTTTTCCTTGAGGCGCGTTTTCACGCACGGGTTGCTGTTGTTCATCGGACCACATTGCCTGTTCTCCTGCTCAAGAATGGTTCAGCGTTAGCGCGCACGGCCTAGCGATCAAGGCGCCGCGACGCAACCTCGGGTGATGCAACTTGCTTGCCAAGGTCGGGCGATCTTGCCGTAAAAATGTCTAATCGGTTTTGGCCATCAAGATCGAAAGTTGCGGGAGAGCTTTCGTGTCTTGCACTACGTTACCGTTGGTGGCGAAACCGATTCAGTTCACGGAACGGCACGGAGTCCGTTACAGACGTCGAACGCATGACCTACCTAGTCGGCCGGCCGCTGGGCCACCACCACGATTTGCCGGGCGAAGTCGATGCCGATCAGCCGGAACAGCCAACCGAAAGCGAAGCGCCGCAGGAAATTACGCCACACCGGGTCGTGATAGATCCGCACGATCCGCCGCACGCGCAGCCCCGCCGCCTCGAGCAAGCCGCCCAACTCGTCATAGCAGAGCGGAGTGCGGTGCGACGCGTCGCGCAGATAGGCGGGCGGATAAAACGTGTTGGGCGTCGAGAGCAACAGCCGCCCGCCGGGCTTGAGCAAGCGGCGCAGCTCGCGCAACCATTCAGCGATTTCGTCGAACCGCAGATGCTCGATCACTTCCAAGGCGAACACGCAATCGAACTCGCAGTGGATCTCGGCAAGCGTCCGATAATCGTGCTCGCCTTGCGTGTCGATGTCCATCGACTGATAGACGACGGCGCGGCGGCGCTGGCCGAGCAGCGCGCCCATGCGACGATCGCCGGCGCCGACTTCGAGCACGCGCATTCGATCGTCAATCGTGTCGAGCAACACCTCGCGCACGCGCCGCGCGATCGGCAGATGGAAGACGCGACCAAACCGCGCGGCGATCGCGCGGCGAAAAATATATTGCTCGGACCAAGAATTCTGCTTGCACTTTTTCGAGGAATGCGTACTATATGTCAGTGTGGAGTACACCGAGGGACGAGATCTTGTCGTATCGCTTCGGCGATAGACTGACAAGCCGACTCGCGAATCGGAGGTAGCGTTTCCGTGGCGACGAACCTGTCGAGCTTCCGTCCCAGCCCGGCAAGCGGCAAGGAAGTCGCCGTTACTCTCTGTTAGGAGGATGTACGGTGGCCAAGAAGAAAGCAACCAAGAAGAAGGCGGCTACGAAGCGTAAGGGCGCCAAGAAGAAGACCGCGAAGAAGAAGTAGCCGGCTCTTGACGGCGGCTTTCGAGCCGTCGGGTTGCCCGCGCCGCTCACCGCGGCGCCACTGAAACGACGAGAGAGAAACGCCCGGTTGTTTTCAACCGGGCGTTTCTATTTTTGTGACAACCGCTCGGCCTGCTTCACCAGGCCGAGGAACTCGGCGCGGTAGCCGTGTTCGTCAGCTCCGCGGCTGGCGGCGGCCAGCTCGTGCACCGCGGCCAACGTCAGCTCGCCGCGATGCGGACTGCCGCGCAGCACCAAACCAAACCCCGCCACCGCCGAAGCAAACCGAAAATCTTCACTTGCCTGGGCGAAACTCTGATCTGAAGGGTGAACGACCGTCGAAATCAGCTCGCTCTGCTGGCCGTCGGGCTCTTTGTAGCGCAGCTTGAGTGTGAGCAACTCGTCGCTGGCCGCGGCCTCGCTCGGTTCGATGGTGCGCTGATACTTTAGCTCGTCCACCGCCGGCACGCCCGCATCTTTCCCCGCCGGCGCCAACTCATAGAGGGCCGTCACGGTGTGCCCGGCCCCGATTTCGCCGGCGTCTTTGGCGTCGTCGTTAAAATCCTCGCTGCGCAGCAGGCGGTTTTCGTAGCCAATCAGCCGATACGCCGCCACCCGCCGCGGATTGAACTCAAGCTGCAGCTTCACGTCTTTGGCGATCGTCACCAGCGTGCCGCCCAACTGCTCGACCAACACCTTGCGGGCTTCGTGGATGCTGTCGATGTAGGCGTAGTTGCCGTTGCCGCAGTCGGCCAGCTTTTCCATGGTCGAATCTTTGAGGTTGCCTGTGCCGAAACCCAGCACGCTCAGAAAGACTCCGCTTTTGGCTTCCTCTTCGATCAGTCGCGTGAGCGCGCCCTGATCGGTAATACCCACGTTAAAATCACCGTCGGTGGCCAGGATGACACGGTTCGTGCCGCCCGCGATCAGATTTTGCCGGGCGGTCTGATAGGCCAACTGGATGCCCGAGGCGCCGTTGGTCGAGCCGCCGGCCTGCAAGCGATCGAGCGCCGCCAGGATGGTCTCTTTGAACTGCCCGGACGTGGAAGGCAGCACCAGGCCTGACGAACCGGCATAGACCACCATTGCCACGCGGTCGTTCTCGCCCAGCTTGTCGATCATCAGGCGCAGGGCATTTTTCAGCAGCGGCAGCTTGGCTGGGTCGTCCATCGATCCCGACACGTCGATCAAGAGAACCAAATTGCTGGCCGGGCGATTTTCCAGTTCGATCTCGCGGCCCTTGAGCGCGATTCGCAGCAGGCGGTGCTTGCCGTGCCACGGGCAAGCCGCCACTTCGGAATGCACGGCGAAGGGGCGGTCATCAGCCGGAGGTCCATATTGGTACGTAAAGTAGTTGAGCATTTCTTCGATCCGCACAGCGTCTTTGGGCGGCAGCGACCCGGCGCTCAAGAACCGCCGGAGGTTGGCATATGAGGCGGTGTCAACGTCGATCGAGAACGTCGAAAGCGGATTTTGGCGGACTTCAAGAAAGGGGTTCTCGTAGATGCGGTCGTAGCTTTCGGTATTGAATGGCGCCGATTCTTGATGGTTGGCTTCGAGCGACTCGTCGATGTCGTGCGAATCCATCAACAGTGCAGCGGCCGGCGGCATTGCGCTCTTGTTGGCGTAGTTTGGCGACCGCCCGCAACCGAAGAACAACAGAAAGAGGACGGCAGTCGAGGCTAATCGTGCGCGCAATGGCGCCTGAGAAGAAGACATGGCTCAATCTCCGTAGCAGAAGACGAAACAGACAAGTGCGGCCCAGTCAGCGGGCCTATGGATCAGATGCGCGAAGTGGCTGAAAAATTCCCGATCGCAGCCATTCACTCGGGCTGTGGCTCGCCGATCTTCCATCGCGTTTGCCGCATCTGCCATCCATCATAGATAACGTGCGGCACGCGAGTTTATTAGGCGGGGTTCTTGGAAGCCGACGCGCGAGCAACGGTCCTGCACAAGCGCAGCCGCTAGCGCGGCCGAGCCAGACGGCGCTGAGCTTCGTCGATCAGCTCTTCGGCCCGGGCGAGCAGCCCCGAACGGTCGCCGACGAGGGGCGGCGCGGCGCCCGGACCGTGGGCCGTCAATACCCCGCGGCAATGCTGGCACACCAGGCGTCGGCCCAGGTACTCCACGCGCACCCGCAAGCTGCGTCCGCAGGTCGGGCACTCTTGGACAAAAAAGGCGGAATCCGCCATTCGGTAATTCCTTCTACCGCTGCACCAGACTGAAGAAAGATCGCCAGCGAAGAGGCGATCGCTGGCCGAAGTCTACGCGATTCGGCAAAAAAACTCAACCACATCGCGCTGCCCACCTTTTTTTATTCGCAATGGTCCGCATCCGGCGCGTGTAGCTGGAGCGTAATGCGCACGTTCTTCCCGTCCCGGCGAACGGTGAGCAATCGCTTGGATGGCGTAGCCAGCCGGCTCCTGATCCCGCGGATCGACAACTTCTCGGCCGTGTGGCCGTCGATCTCGCAGATCACATCGCCTACTTGTACCCCGGCGGCCTCCGCCGCGCTGTTTGGCGCCACGAATGCCGCCACAGTATCGTGCTCCGGGCGTCGTAATGTGATGCCGCTCAAGTCACCTCGCCGAGAACAGACAACTGCCCCGCGTCCATCAAAAGTCCAAATTTCCGCGCAGCCAGCGAACCGCTCGCCGCTCCGACTCGGCCGGTGGCGATACGGAAAAAGTCGGGGCCGGCGTCAAGCTCCAGCAAAACGGCAGGGATTCCTTCGACTACCCAGAGTTGCACTTCTTTGCCGGCGTCGGCTGGAACCTTAGGCAGAATCGACAACTCGCCCCGATCAAAATTCACCTGTACAATTAAGTCGCGGACTGCATCGAATCCGAGGACACCGTCGACCCGCTTGCCGAAAAACGGTTCTAGAGCCTTCAGATCGACGCAGAGAACCTCTGAAACATCGCGCCGACCTGTGTGCGCCAGCGTGATCGGCGGGGCGCGGAAGAGCATCGTTTCGAACGGACCCGGCTGGATGGTGGTAACGACCTGGCGCGAATGCGTAGGACCACCAAGCAAGTGCTTTAGCCGCGTGCTAAACATACTATTTCCAGAACCCGTGTCAAAAATGAAATTGTACGGCTTGCCGCCGATCAAGACTGGTAGCAGGATGGGCTCGCCGCCTTTCGCCACCTGAAAGACCTGGTTCCTGCTACCGGGCGATTCGTCCCCTTGCGCCGCGTCTCCAAGCCAGGCGGCCAGGGCCATGAACATCGCAAGTCGACGAAAAGAATGGTTTAACTGCATGATCGAATCCTTTGGACCGTTGCGGGGCGTGCGATTTCTTGGTTGTTACAGCCAATCAGAATGTCTAAATTCTCTGCGGGAGCTACTCCTCATTGAGAGCCACCAGGGAGTGGCCCATTCAGGATAACGCCACCGACGGCTCCGCTCGGACCGGTGGGTTCGGTCTGGACGCCCACGAACGGCTGAACCTGGTAGCCGAGACGCACGCCGGCATAATAGTAAAAAGTCCAGCGTCGCTGGTGTTGCCGCTGGAGGTCGCGAAAAAGACGGGCACGCCCCCGTCTTCGCTGATGGTCAGCGTATAGAGCAATTGCTTCAGATCGGGGCGATGGTCCTTGCTGTGCCCCCAGGTGATGACGGGCGTGGGCCGC
>JAICLL010000062.1 GCA_025927475.1 Pirellulales bacterium | reverse complement strand
GTCAGGACAGGGAAGCAAAAAAATCAAGCAGATTCTCGACCAAGTACTCCAACTTGCGGCATAATGACGCTACGGCGTCGTTCATCTGCTAGCAAAAACTGCGAAACTTGAACTAAGCGTGAAGTGTCTCGACAATTCACTTCAGGTTGGTAGCCGAGATCATTCTCCGTCGGGCGGAATCGGCTGGCCGTCGCGGGGATTGAATAGGCGCCGCAATGTCTCGGCGGCAATCGTCGTTTTCAGAAAGTGGACGCTGCCGTCGCAATACAGCGCGTTGAAGCCGGTTTTTTGCAATCCGCCCAACCCGGCCATCGGCTTTTCGGGGTCGATCGGCAAATCGTCCGGCCGGGTCCAAACCGTCGCCTCTTCAGGATCGGCCTCGACTACCATGATCGTGTTCGAGGTGCCATCGGTAATGTTCTGCATGCTGACTTTTTGAGCCCAGGCTACAACGGCATTGTCTTTGCGAAAGACCACCGCCTGGCCGACCGCGTTACCGTCTTCCTTTCCTCCGGGAAACACGGCGGCCGGACCGATCGGGGCGAGATAAAGGGTCCGCTCGGCGTCGACAAACGTCGGATTACGGTAGGTATTGGGCAGGCGGGCAATCAGCGCTTTGTTGTGATCGCTGTCCCACGGCTCGTCCAAGTGGAACTGCTGGTAGAGCGCTTGCTGCTCGATGAACGGCAGAATGTGTACCCGCCAGCTTAACAGCGGCTTACCGTCTTTGTCGTACGTCGAGGTGGGAAACTGCCCCCAGACATCGTGGTAATTGTGAAACGCGATGCCGATCATCTTTAGGTTGTTGACCGATTGGTTGCGCATAGCCGCCTGCCGGGCCGACTGCACCGCGGGCAGCATCAGCCCGGCGGCGACCGCGGCCATGGCCGGCGCGGCGCCCATCTCGCCGCGGCCGTGCAGCGTCAGCCGGTTGCCGGCGCGCTGGCGTTCGACCGAATCAACGGTCTGGCGAAACATCCGCCGCGCATACAGCAGCGGGGCTTGCTCGGTCGCCGGCGCACCACGCGCCTGGATCTGGGCAAGCTGCGCGTCGAGCATGTCACTGGCAAACTTGATCGTGTTTCCGATCAGCGCCTCCAGCCTCGCGGCCGACTTCTCGTCGCGGCATTCAAAGACGAACGCCGACTCGGTTTTTTCGCCAACGTTGATCGAGAGTTGGGCGAAGTCGACCAGTGCCGGCAGCCCTGCCACGTCGTCGAACGCGGGCGGCAGCGGCGACAACAGCGCGATCGCGTGGCGAAGCTCGTCGCGCAGCGGACTGACGACTGCCGCGGCGGCGGCCGCCGCGCCAGCGTCGATCTTGCGCAAGCGTTGCAATAGCGGACTATCGGCGTCGCCCTTGGCGAGAAACATCTTTTCGAGCAGACGACGCCGGCCCACCAAGACGGTGTTTGGTTCCGGCACGATGGCCATCGGCGCCTCGGGGCCTTCGCGCGCAAAGAGCTGCCGCACGTGTTGCTCGACGGCGGCCTGATCGACCGGCGCCGTGAACCGCGCGATGACCGCCGGCTGCGGCTCGCCCGCCGCATCGATCGAAAGCAGCACGATGACCTCGTGCAGCTTGGAAAGATCGACGCCAAGCTGTTCCTGCGCCACGGCCTGGGCCAGCTCGACCGGCAATGCCTGAATCAGCGGCAAGGCGAGAACCGGTTGCGGATGCACGACGACCGCCAGCGCGAAGTCGGCGGTGATGTAGCGTAAATCGAGCGGCGCGGGCCGGTTGGCTGTGTTGGCCGGCGCGGCGGCTTTCGATGCGGTCTTCGGTTTTGTCGCCGCCGGCTGCCTGGCTTCCGTCGCGGGCCGCGCGCCGCGCTGGGCGGGCGCCGCGGGGCGGCGTTGGGCGTGAGATTGTGGCGTAAAAGTCAGCAGCACCGCCAGCCCCGCGACGATGTGCAAACGCAGCGAACGAAGCGATCGTGTTAGCATGGCGAAGACTCCTCGGCTCGATGGGGACTGGCGTGAAACGGCGCACGAGACGCGCGCACAATATAACGCCCTCCGCGGCCCGCAACCAGCGTTTGGGTAGTGGTGTCGCCCGCACAAATTGATGTGGCACAGCCGCCCCGGCTGTGTTCCCGGTCTACACCGCCGTACGCGGCGAATCACCGCCGGGGGCGGCGGTGCTACAGGATCTCCGGCAACACAACTTTAAGACACGACCAGCGTTTCGCACGCCGCGCGTCACCGCTGATAAATGGGCAACGTCCCCTGCTCTAACTGCAGAATCGTCAGATTGATGGCGGTGGTGTAGACCGGGCCGATGTAGCCCTGCGTCCAGGAACCATTGGGCGAGGCCTCGGCCACCAGCTTGGCGTAGACTTTATCGCGGTATTCGTTCCAGATTTTCGCCCCCTCGCGGTACGATACCTGGGCGTAGTAGTAATGGGCGTAATGCCAGTGGCCAAAACCTTCGTTGTGAATGTTGTCGAGGTTCTTGCGGCAATAGTCGAGCAGCTTAGGCACAAACTTGTCGTCGTAATCGCCCGCGTTGAACAGGCAGGCGATGGCCGCGGCCGAGATCGCCGGGCGTCCGCCCCCGCCCTTCGAGCTGTATTGCACGCCGCCGTCGGGCAACGTGCAGTCGCGAATGTATTTGACCGCTTTGTCGATGATCTCCTTCGGCACGGGGATGCCGGCGTTGCGGCAGCCGCGCAGACCCTGAACCTGCGTGATGGTGGTCGAGCCTTCATCGAAGCCATGCCCGTCGCGAGCGCTGACGTAGCCCCAGCCGCCGGCCTCGGTCTGCGCCTCGCCGGTAAACTCGACCGCCTTGGTCAACACTTCGACCAGCGTGTCGCGCCGCTCGGCGTCTTCTTCTTCGCCCAGCACTTGCGAGAGAAAGAGCATCGAATAGCCGTGGCCATAGGTGTAGCGGTCGTCATTGTGCGGATCGCCGATCAGGCCGTTCGTGCGGCAGCGGCTGACCAGGTAATCGACCGCGCGGCGCAGGTTTTGGGCATATTTGCCTTGCGTGGTGGTCGAACCTTCGGATAGCAGCGCCATGCCCGCCAAAGCCGTCATGGCGGTGGGATAGCGTCCCTCATTGGCGGTCCAATGCCCGAGGCGCGATTGCGTGTTGGCCAACCAATCGAGTCCGCGCGCGACGACGCGGTCCACCTTGGGGTCGGCAACGACACGAGCGGCCCGCGCGGCGCCGGTCAAGATGTGCGAAGAGATCAAGAGAAAGAGCGCAATCTGATGGGTTTTGATCATCAAGCTTCGTAAACTTGGACATCGCCCGTAGGGTGGGCCGAGCGCAGCGAGTACCACGGTCTCGGGCTGATCGAAACGGCAGCGATCCAGGCGGCCTGATGGTGGAACTCGCTGCGCTCGCCCCACCCGACTTCTGCGGCTCGACGTCGCGCCGCCCGACGCCGAACGCCACCGAGGGCGTTCCCTACAGACGCGGTTTGGTAAGAACTTCGCGTTCATCATGCGCGCATCCTTCATTCCGCGAACGGATCGTCGTCCTCAATGCCCAAGGCCTCTTTGAGGGCCTCGGCCTGCTCGTCGAGCGCCTCGCCGTAGGGCGCCAATTGCTTCCGCAAGGCGCGCCAGACCGCGCGGCCCGCGGCTGACGTCGGGCTTTTCTTGCCGACCGCATCGGCGGTGTCAGGCTCGTTGGTAAAAGTCAGACGGAAGATTTCGTGCGGGGTGTGCACCGTCACCTCGTGTTTTTCGAGGTCGCAAGTGGCGTCGACCGCCATGATTTGGTTGACCTTCTTTTCGAGCAGCATTTTCCCGGTGCGCTTGTCCATCACGGCCAGCTCGCCTTGAAGTTGCTGAGGCATGCGGCCCGCGCGCTGCGTGTTGCCCGCAAACAACACCACCGGCAGATCGGCCGGTCGGTTCAGTGCGATCGCCTTGCGCACCACCTCGCGGCCCCACAGCTTTTTGCCGGTCTGACGATCAAACCCGTACACCATGCCATTGATCACGGCGCCCGCCGCGCCGGCGGCGTTCATGGGGGCGGGCATGACGTTCAGATTGGCATTGCGGTTCTGCTGGCGATTGACAACCACCACGTCGATCTGGGGCGAGCGCAGCAAGTAGACCTCGGCAAACTTTTCGACCGGCAGTTTCTCGTCAATCGTGACCTCGCCATCGGCGAGCGACAAAACCGTCAGATGCCCATTGCGCTCCAGAACCGCCACGGCCTCATCGGCCGCCGGATGGAACCGGGCCTGCCCGTCGAACTCTTTCGTCCACACGGCGTTTTGTTTCCACACGTCGAGCAGCCGCAGGCGGCCTTTTCCCTTCGTGGCGGGTTCCCAATCGAGCACCAGCCGGCCGCGCGTCAGCATGCGTTTTTCGCTGACGGGCAGTTCGCGGCGGCCCAGGTCTTCGCCATCCAACGCACGCAACACAATCGCCTCGGTCGCTCCCGGCGGCACCGCAAACAGCAACTCCTCGTCTCCAAACAGTTCGCAGCCCGAGGGCACGTCGTGCCGCGTCCAAACGGTTTCGCCGGTCAGCGGATCGACCGCCATCAGCTCGCGCATCCGCTGGAAGCAGACCAGTTCGCTGGTGATGGGGCTGGTATTGCCCACGGGGCGACCGTTGGAATCAACCGGTTGCATGCGTTGCGCGCCCATTCCAAAACGAGCGTTCAAACGGGGGTTCATCGCAAACTGTCGCGGCAGCCCGCCCAGCGACTCGCTGATTTCGTGCTTCCAAAGCGTGCGTGCGCCGACGTTGGGCGTGCCCAGCGTATCGATGCCGACAAGCTGATAACCCAGCGAGAGGACGACCAGATGGCCGTCGGCCCGCACATAGTCGATCGATGGGTTGAGGCCCATGTTGTCGTTGCGGTCGCGCAGCGGCAAACGCCATTGCTCGCGGCCCTGGCCATCGCGGCCCAGCAGGGTGTTTTGCTGCATGTTGGCATCGACTTCGATGGTGGCTCGTTCAAAGAAGGGGCGCAGCGACCCGCGAAATTCGATCGGCACCGAGCGGACCGCCTGGGCGTTTTGGGCCTTCTCTGGCTGAATCTCAACTTTGCCTTGGGGCCAGTCGGCGTCGCGGACGAAATGACGGGCCACCTGCGGCCGCGCGGCCAGATCGCGTGCGATCTCGCGGCCCCGCCGGCCGGCAAGGCAGATTTCATCGGCCCAGCGGCCAGCAAGCGGTTCATAGTAGACCCGCGCATCAGCCGGTCGTCCCGCGTCGCAGAGCAACTGCGCCAGCCGGGCAACCGCCGATCGCTGGCGGCTCGGCTCAGCCGACCGTTCGAGTTGCCGCAGCCAGTGTTCGGCTTCCAACCAGTTCTTGGCCGCCAGCGATTGTTCGGCCAGCCGCTGGCGCGCCTCATCGGCCAGCGGATGATAGGCAAAGTAGCCGACAAATCGCTTCAGCATGGCGGGATCTTGCGCCTCGCTGCTTTGCGCCAGGAATTGGGCAATCCGCGTCTGCATTGCCTGGCGGTCGTCGGCCGACGCCGCATCGTAGAGCTGGCTCAAGCGGGCCCGCACCCAACGATCGCGCCGCACCGAAAGCCCGCTCTCGACCCGCTCGCTCGGTTGTGGATCGCTCTTCAGATCGACCATCCGCAGATAGGCGTCGAAGGCGGCGGCGATTTCGCCGGTCTGTTGCAATCCGCCGGCCAGCAGCCGCGCCAGCTTGGCGTGTTCGGCAGGTTGATCGGCCAACCGTTCAATTTCGCCGACCAGCTTGCGATGCCGCGCAAAATCGAGCCGCAGACTTTCCAACATGCCGTCGACCAGCAACTCGCGCGTGCGCGGATCGGGCTGGCGCTCGTAACTGCGCCGCAGTTCGGTCACCGCCTCGTCGAATTTTCCCTCGTCCAACAGCAACTCGCCCTGACGCGCTAACGCCTCGGCGTCGTCGGGCGCGTTGGCCAGCGTGTCCGCCACTTGCTGCCGCAGCTCATCGAGCTGATAAAAACTCTCGACATGGTCGACGCCCTGCGAAATCACGGCGCCCTGGTAACAAATCAGATTGCCCGGCACCGTGCCGCTGCGCGAGCGACTGCGGGCCACGATCTGCCCCTGATCGAGATCGATCGCCACCACCTCGGCCGACGAGAGCGGCAGATAATAACGGTTGTTATTATAAAAACCGCGTCCGCTGGGGGTGCTGCCCGAAGCGCCGCCGGCGGGCAAGGCCAACGAACTCGGCCAGGCCGACTCGCCGTCAGACAGTTTCAACGCCTTCACCGAGCGGCTGCCGACGATCACCGCTTTGCCGTCGTAGACGCAGGCGATGTACAGCCCGTCGTCGCGCGGCTTGTGCCACCGCAACGTGCCATCGGTGAGACTGAGACAATAGATCTCGCTCGATTCCAAGGGCGACAGCAGCACGTGCCCGTCGGCAATCGTCACGCTGGCGTCGGCCCAACGGTCGTCCTCGGCGGGTTCGCCCGTCGCCTGCATGCCCGGAATGCGGATCATGAGCCGATGGTTAAAGGCATCCATGGCGCGCGGGTACTGATATCCCCACAGTAGCGAGCGGGTGGTGAGATCGACCGCCACCACCGCGCCGGCCGACGTCGGGCAAACCAGGATGCCATCGGAAAACGAGGGTGTGGCGCCGGCCAACCGCCGCAGCGGCTCTTCAAACACCACGGGATCGAGCACCACCAGTTGCTGCGACCATTCGATGGGCAGATCGTCTTTTGCCGCCTCGCTGTCGCCGCGCAGCTTTTTAGGATCGAGCACGAACAGCCGGATCTCTCCTTTGACTTCCGCCAAAACGTACAGGCGGCCGCCCAAGGGCAAGGGAGGCCCCAAAAAGAATCCGCCCGATAGCGCGTGCGCGATGTCGCCGGGTCGAGTATCGATTTCGCCCACCAGCTTTCCCTGCGAGGCGATCTCGTAGGCCACCAGCCGGTTGTGGCCCTGAACCGCCGAGCCGCGCGTGAACGGACGCGGATTGAACAACATCTGTCGGTGCATCTGCTGCTCGATGGCAGCCGATTCGTTGGTAAACGAGCCTTGATCGGGCTCGTCGATGCAATAAATCATTTCGCCATCGCTGGCCAGAGTGCCATAGACGGCGCTGTCCCAAACGCGCCGCTCGAGCCAATTGGCCAGCGCCGCCGAACCGCGCGAGCCGGGCGGCTGAGCCAAGGCGTCGACCAGCGAATTGGTTTGCTGCTCTTTTTCGTTCTCGACCCAGATGCGCTTGCCGGTATGAAAATCGACTCCCACCAACCCGGTCAGCGAACGCATGAAGACATAATCGCGCACGGCCAGCGGATGCAGGCCCGGCAGCAATCGACTGCTTTGTTCGACGTGGTCCTGGGCCAGCTTGCCGAGCAGCTCTTCGACGCGGGGATGATCGGCCACCGGTACCGACCAGCGGCGATTCAAGAGCGGGCTGCTGCCGGCGCTCGGCGCGTTGCGCGACGGGCTGCCGCGATACATCGACCACTGCGAGGCATCGAGTTCGACTCCGCCGGGCGGGGCCACCTCGGCCAGCCATGCGCGCGCCTGGGCATCGCTGGCGAAACCTTTTCGCTCGCCGCCCGCCACGCGAAACGTGGCGTCGGGCATCCGCCGGTTCAGGTCTTTGAGAAGCGACACCGCCGGTTCCGCACGGCCTGCCCGGGCCCAACACAGCGCCAAATTCAACGACAGCGCAGGATCGAATTGCTCGGCGGCCGAGGTGGCTTGCAACCGCCCGAGCGAAAGCGCCGCGGCCAGCGGCTCGCCGCGCTGCAGTTGCGCGACGCCGAGCAGATACGTCGCTTCATAGCCGGCGCGGGTGTGAAAGTATTTGCGAGAAACTTCAGCAACGCCCGACAAGTCGCCTCGGTCGACCGCGGCGTCGAGCATTCGCCGCGCTTCGGCCCCAAACTGCAATTCATACGAGGCTTTGCCTTCGGCCGGCATCGCGCCCAGCAGACGCTGCGCCTCGCCCTTCAAGCTGCGATAGTTGCGCTCTTGGCGGTCGGGCTGGAAAAAGTAGTCTTCGGGCGATTCGAGAATATCGCTCAAGAGGCGAACTGCCTCGCCGTAGCGCTCCTGCTCGATCAGCTCCTTGGCCAACGAGAGCTTCTGCAGGGTTTCGCGGTCGGGCGGGTAAAAGACGCTGTTGGGAGCATCGTCGTCGCCGTCTTGGGCGGCGGGACGGCCCGGCATCACATTTCCGCGGCGAATTTGCACGCGGATTCCCCCCGGACGGTTTTGGCCCCAGGCGCGGGGCAAATCAGGCCCGATGAGCAGCACCAGCAGGCCGCAACAGCCCACTTTTGCCCAGGCCCGCCACAGAATCCGTTCAGTTTCCACGGTGCGGCAACTCCTCATCTTGAACCAGCCGGGAAAATCATAAACCCCTAGCAAACAATATCTTACACAGCCTCACCAAACCGGGCAACCAACTGGTCCCCGGCGCCTGGCGGCCTCGTGCGGGGCGGTGGCCAACTCGCTCGAGGCGCCAGTCTTTGGCGACCGCAAAGCCGGCGGCGACCGCGGGTTTGGTGTCGCCGCCCAAGGCGCGACGGCGACTTTTTCCCGTTTTTTCCGCGGTTTTGGCGGTTTTGAGGGTTGCTTTTTCGGTCGAGTCGATTTAAATCATCGCGTTCCATCAAATGGATGGTGTGTTTACTTTACCCGTTTCTTACTCGTCTCCGCAGGGAGGAAAACCGCATTATGGCGAAAGCCCCAGCAGCGACGGGCGCCCAAAAGGCTCGGGCGCCCAGCAAAAGTGAAGTTCTGAACAACATCGCGACCGCAACCAACGTGCCTAAAAAAGAGGTGGCCGCCGTCCTCGAGGCCTTGGCCGAAGAAATCCGCAAGGCGATCGGCAAGCGTGGTGTCGGCGTCTTCCAGATTCCGGGCCTGGTTAAGATTGCGCGCAAGCAGGTGCCCGCCAAGCCGGCGCGCAAGAACGCGCCCGATCCTTTCAATCCTGGTCAATTCCGCGACTACCCGGCCAAGCCCGCCTCGACCAAAGTGCGCGTCACCGCCTTGAAGAACCTGAAAGACATGGTCTGAACGATCTTGGGTCTGAGCGAGCTGGCCGCCGGCTTTGCCAGCGGACGGTGACTCAACGCAATTCAAGCAACGACGATTGGGCCCGGCACGAAGCCGTCTTCGTGTCGGGCTTTTTTGCGTTCGTCGGCCTATCACGTCGCGTTCCGCTCGGCATGCTTGAGGAATGGATGCGCGTTGGAAGCGTTGCGACACGCGAAGCCTTCACTTGCCGTCGACGGTGGCGCTTATGCCGTGCAGGCTTTGGGAAAACTTGGGGACACGCGAGCCGTTGATATCCTTCTTCGAACGTTTGAAAGTGACGATGATCCCTGGGTGCGGAGGATGGCAGCCGAAGGTCTTGGCTCGCGGGCTGATTATCGTTGAATTGCGAGCTAGCGCGGGCGATGAGGGCATCGTCCGACTCTCGCCCAGGTCGCGAGGACGCGCGAACCAAACGACTCGGCGTGCGTAGAAATAAGTATAGGGACGTTTTTTTGGCCAGCCGAAACGCAGAGCGAGAAAGACGCGGCGAAACCGTTTGGCCAATCGCCCGCTGCCGGAGCACAAGGCGCTTGCGTAAGCCGGCGTTGATGCGTTCGGAAATCGCCGTAAAGTGCGCTGGGCGTGCAGCTTATCCAGCGCTGCCTATGAAGCGGCAGCTTGTTTTCGGCAAGCGCAGGTGAGTTTGTGAACCGATGACCGTCCGCCGCTTGGCCTCTCTCCGAGGCGAGAAAAAAATGCCCGCAACTTGCGCGCTGACCGAAAGAGTGACAAGGCGGTGGATCGGCAGCGCGCTGCCGATCACCCCCCAGGTGGTGCTATACACAGTTCTATTGCCCCGCTGGAGAGCAAAAAGCGACGAAGGAACCTGTTGCGGAAGGGGTAACCGCTTACGAGAAAAGCCCTTACAAGCATTTCTGAGAGCGGTTTTAGCATTGTGGCGGCTGGCCGCCCTAGGTATATTGGTGCAACTTACCCAGTTTCCTCTCGGCAAACTCCCCGCACTCGTTCCGTTTCGCCCAGGTCCACCATGCGGTTTACGCTTATCGATCGCATCGTCGACCTGCAGCCCGGCGCCAAGATCCGCGCCGTCAAGAATCTTTCCTTGGCCGAAGAATACCTGGCAGACCATTTTCCCGGCTTTCCCGTGTTGCCCGGCGTGCTGATGCTCGAGGCGATGACTCAAGCCGCCGCGTGGCTGGTGCGGGTGAGCGACGATTTTGCCCACAGCATGGTCGTGCTGAAAGAGGCCCGGAACGTGAAATACAACCAATTTGTCGAGCCGGGCCAGACCCTGAGCGTGACGGCCGAGTTGCTCGATGCTCCCTCGGCGGGCGCGGCCCAGCGAGAGGTGAAGCTGAAAGCGTCGGGCATGGTCGGCGATGAGCAAGCCGTTTCCGCCCGGCTGGTGCTGACCTGTTACAACCTGGCGGAAGCCGACGCGGGGCGTGAGCTGACCGACCAGATCATCAAGCACAAGATGCGTGAGTTATTGGCGCTCCTGCATCGCTCGCCCGCCACAGCCCGGGCGGTGTAACGATGCGACTGGCAGGCAAAACCGCACTGGTGACCGGCGGCAGCCGCGGCATTGGCCGAGCCTGCGTCGAGGCGTTGGCCGCTCAAGGCGCCGCTGTGGCGTTTGTCTACCACAGCCAGCAGGCCGCCGCTGAAGAATTGGTGGCGCAGCAAGAAACCGCGGGCCGCCGCGTTCGGGCCCTGCAGGCCGACGTGCGCGACGCCGCCAGGGCCGAGCAAATCGTCGAAACGCTGGTCGGCGAATGGCAGAAGCTCGATCTTTTGGTAAACTCGGCCGGCATCATCCGCGACGGCCTGTTTGCGATGATGGCCGCCGACGAGTGGCGCGACGTAGTCGAAACCAACCTGGGCGGAACGTACAACTATTGCCGCGCCGTGGTGCGGCCCATGATGTCGCAACGCCGCGGCGCCATTGTCAACATTTCCAGCGTGGCCGCCGAGTTCGGCGCACGCGGGCAAGTGAACTACGCGGCCAGCAAGGGCGGTATCGACGGCCTGACCCGCTGCTTGGCCAAGGAACTGGCGGCGCGGAACGTCCGCGTCAACGCGGTCTCGCCCGGCATGATCGAAACCGACATGAGCGAGACGGTCCGCAACCTGGCCGGCGACCGCATCAAAGAAATCATCCCGTTGAAGCGCGTGGGCCGGCCGGAGGAAATCGCCGCGGTCGTGGCCTTTTTGGCCAGCGACGAGGCGAGTTATCTCACTGGGCAGGTGCTGCGTGTGGACGGGGGCCTGAGCCTGGGCGGGTATTAGCGCACGTTATTAATTACGAATATGGGTTTGCAGGAGAACGCTTCCATGCCGAGCAAGCAAGAAATCTTTGACAAAATCAAAACCTGCCTCGTCGAGGCCCTGGGCGTCGAAGAAGACGAAGTCACGCCCGAAGCCACCTTGGTGGGCGACCTGGGCGCCGAATCGATCGACTTTCTCGACATCGTTTTCCGCCTGGAGAAATCGTTCAACATCAAGGTGCCGCGCGGCGAGCTGTTTCCCGAAGACATTCTGACCAACAGCGAATACGTGCGCGACGGCAAGGTCACGCCCGACGGCCTGAAGCAATTGCGCGAAAGGATGCCGTTTGCCGACCTCGACGCGTTTTCGTCAAATCCGAACGTCAAAGATTTTGGCAACCTGCTCACGGTGCAGGACATGGTCCGCTACGTCGAGAGCAAGGTCGGGGTCGCCGCCTGATGCGCTGGATCTGGATCGATAAGTTCACCGAGTTTGAAAGCGGGCGGCGGGCCACGGCCATCAAAAACGTGAGCCTGGCCGAGGAGCACCTGCACGACCATTTTCCCGGCTACCCGGTAATGCCCGCCAGCCTGATCCTGGAGGGGCTGGCGCAAACCGGCGGGCTGCTGGTGGGTGAGCACAACCGGTTCGAGGAAAAGGTGATTTTGGCCAAGGTCTCCAAAGCGACCTTCCATTTTCTGGCCGTGCCGGGCGACACGCTGCGTTACACCGCCGTGATTGGTTCGATCACCGAAGGGGGCGCCACGGTCACCGCCACCAGCCACGTGGGCGACCGCTTGCAAGCCGAAGCCGAAATCATGTTTGCCCATCTCGACGATACGGGCCGGGCCAAGACGCTGTTTGAACCGAAGAACTTTGTGTTTACGATGAAGCTGCTGGGCGTGTTCGACGTGGGCCGGGCCAGCGATGGCGGCAAGCTGATCGAGCCGCCCGGACTTCTTGCGCTGCGAGCTGAAATCGGTACGGCGTAATCGCGATTTTAGATTTTCGATTTTGGATTTTCGATTGATGGCAATCGGGAGCAAAATCGAAAATCCAAAACCTAAAATCCAAAATCTGCTATGAGACGTCGCGTCGTAGTTACTGGCATCGGCTGCGTGACCCCGCTGGGTCACGATGTGGAAACACTCTGGAAGCGGCTGCTGAATTCCGAGTCGGGCATCGGCCGCACCACGCTGTTCGACGCCAGCAATTTTCCCACCCAAATCTCCGCCGAAGTCCGCGACTGGGACGTTTCGAAGGTCGGCGAAGATCCCGAGAAGTGGAAGTATCGCGGCCGGCACACGCGGTTTGCCGTGGGCGCGGCCAAGCAGGCCGTCGCCGACGCGGGACTGTCGGACGCCGCGCTCGATCCCACGCGGTTTGGCGTCTATCTGGGCTGCGGCGAAGGTCAGCAAGACTTCGACCGCTTTACGCAGATGATGATCGCCGCGCTCGATGGCGACGAACTCAACATCGCCAAGTTCACCAAGATCGGCATGGAGATTCTGCATCCGCTTTCCGAGTTGGAGCAAGAGCCGAACATGCCCGCCGGCCATCTGGCGAGCCTGTTCAACGCCCAGGGACCGAATGTCAATTGCCTGACGGCCTGCGCCGCCAGCAGCCAGGCCGTGGGCGAAGCGGTTGAAATGATCCGCCGCGGCGATGCCGACGTGATGCTTTCGGGCGGCACGCACAGCATGATTCATCCCTTCGGCGTCACCGGCTTCAACCTGCTCACCGCATTGTCGACGCACAACGAAGAGCCCACCAAGGCCTCGCGCCCGTTTGACAAAAACCGCGATGGTTTTGTGCTGGGCGAGGGTTCGGGCATGCTCGTGCTGGAAGACCTCGAATTCGCCAAAGCCCGCGGCGCCCGCATCTATGGCGAGGTAACCGGCTTTGGCTCGACCGCCGACGCCTTCCGCATCACCGACACCCATCCCGAAGGCCGCGGCGCCGCCAGTTGCCTGCGAATGGCGCTGGCCGACGCGGGTGTGAACGTGGACGACGTCGATTACATCAACGCCCACGGCACCAGCACCGACGTGAACGACCGCGTCGAAACGCTGGCCATCAAACGGGTGTTTGGCGATCGGGCTTATCGCACGCCCGTGTCGAGCACCAAGAGCATGATGGGCCATCTGATTGCGGCGGCCGGCGCGACCGAATTGATTGTCTGCCTGTTGGCCATCCGCGACAACGTGTTGCCGCCCACCATCAACTACGAAACGCCCGACCCCGACTGCGATCTCGACTATGTGCCCAACGCCGCTCGCGAGGCGAAGTGCAATATTGCGGTGAGCAACAGTTTTGGTTTCGGCGGGCAGAACATCACGCTGATCGCGTCGCGGTTCAAGGGCTGAGCCTACGTCGGGATCGTCCGCTTGCGATCGATCGACGATGAGTCGTCGCGGGCAGGCGAGGCGTTGCTGCCAGCAATCACGGGCGGGAGGGCTACCGATTCGACCTAACCACTCGCGATTCCTGTCCTGGGCGGCCTTGCTCGCTGCGGTGGGTGGATTGGCCGGCGGCCTGTGGTGGTATTACGGCAACGGTGCGGGCACTCAATGGACCGCCTACCGCATTGGCCAGGCGGCGAGTTACCGCGAAGCGGCCGGCCAAATCGCCGCGCTCGAGCGCCGGCGCGACCGAGACGTGGTGCTGCGCGAACTAGCGGCCGGCTGGGGCACGGGCAACCAGCAATTCGACTTTTACCTCGCGCGGCGCGCCTCCGACCCACAGGCCGGCGAAGCGCTGCGGCAAGCGTTCTCGCTCGAACTCTCGTGGCGGCCCGAGCTGCTGACGCGCTGGGCGCATTATTGGAGCTGGCGGGTGAAACCATCGCCCGCCGACGAGATCGCCTCGATCGCCGAATACCTCGACGCACTGGCGACCGCCGAGCCACCCCGCCGATTGACGTGGCGCGAAGTGCTCAATTTGCAAGCCGTGTTTGCCTTGACCGGTCAGCCCGAGCTGGCCCTGCGGCTGGCGCCGGACAATTGGCAAGGCAGGTATCGAGGTTGGCGAGGGCAACGCGGTGAAAGGCTGGATGTCGAACGCCCCGGCGCTCCGTTTCCCGATTGGCAGGGAGCGCTTCCCATCGCATCGACCTTTGGAGTCAATCTTTTGCGCCCGCCTTCGCGAACGCCCGATCGATCTTCTTGATTTCCGCGGCAGTTGCCGAACGTTTGGCTTGCTCGATATCGCGCAGCGTTTCTGCGGAAAGTCCCGCGAGCTTCGCAAGCTCCGGCTGGCTTAGCGAGCGAGCACGCCGCTGCCGAATGATCTTGCGGGCAAGGAGGACGCGCATCGCTTCGCGCGCCGGATAATTGCCACGTGCATTTGCCGGAGGCATTTCCGGCTCAGTCGGCTCGCCAGCCAGCCGCAGATATTCGGCTTCGGGCAGAATTACAAATCGTTCGCCAGCGAGCGTTAGCGTTTGCACGCTCATTTCAATCCTCGTAAAACCGATCGCGGTGTCCGACTTTCTCGACGACAGTGCCGTTGGGAAATAAAAAACGAGACGCCGGCCGCTGTTTTCCCCCCGTGCGGCCGGCGCCTCGCATGTATCGAGTCGGTTCGAGCAGCGGCAGATTACGGGCCGATGCCGCGCGGCTCGCGCGCCAAGAAGTCGCGCGGTCCACGATTGGTGTAATACGGATACGTGATTTGCGCGGCGGGCGGCCCGCCCCCATAGGGCCCGATCGCGCCCTCCGGCGGCGCATGGTGCTTCTTAAACCAGCCTCCGCACTTGTGGAACCAGCCGCAGCTTTTGCCGCACTCGGGGCAACGCTTGGCGTGGAACAAGCCGCAATTCTGGAATTGTCCGTTCTTGCATTCGTCGCCGTGGCCGCAACGGCCGTTCCAGCAGCAACCGCTGCTCAGGCCGCTCGCCGCCAGCAGCAACGCCGCAAACAAGGCGCGCTTCATCGTTCGATTTCCTTGTCACCTGGGTCACGCTCGGGACGCATTGAAAGTATCGTCGCTCCCATCGCTGAAATTCAGCGAATCGCTAGAACGCCGATAAGTGACACAAGCGGGGCAAGCCCTAATGCCGCGAGATTAGGCGGAAGCGATTAATAGTATAGGCAAAAAAGGCCTCCTCTGGCATCTTTCGAGCGTGGTCAAACAAACGAAAGAGCAAAGGAGGCCAAGGATGGCGCATCGTGCCAAGGAATCACTGCCGAGTCAGGTGCAAACCGAAATTAAGCGGTTGAAGGCGGAAGAGGGTTTGCCGTTTCGCGAGTTTCAGCTACTGCACCGCGCATAAGCGCCTGCCCGACCGCCTGTACGATGCGTACCGAGACACTGCCCTCCTCAAAGCTCGCGGCGTCGATGTGGTATTCGGCAAGACTCTCAACATCCATCACTCGCTGTGTCAAACGCCTGAGATGGTCCGCAAAGAGTTGTGGATGCATTTCCTGGCGTATAATTGGATTCGCGTGCGGATGGCTCAGGCGGTGTCGCGTCACAACGCTGCTCCCCGCGCGCTGAGCTTCACTGCCGCAAGGAACCATATTCATAACTTTGCCGAGGCACTGCGTTACTCGGACGACTTGGAGCAAAGCCGCATTGAAAGAGAACTGCTGCGAGCCATTGCCGCTTCCGTGGTCGGGCATCGTCCTGGCCGCAAAGAACCTCGCCTCCTTAAAAAAACGACCGCAAAAATACTCCTACATGACCGCGCCCCGAGCGCAAGCCCGCAAACGGCTTGCGGCCTAATCTCGCGGCATTAGGGGCAAGTCCAGCGGTGGCGGAGCGGAACAAGTCTAGCACAAAACGCTTGGCCGGTTCGCGTCCGCAAACGGCCATTTTGCGCGGCCCAGGCAGTGCCTTAGCGATGCCCCGCCTGCGTCGATGGGACTCGGCGTGCACTAGCCACCAGCCACTAGCCCCCACTGTATCCACTAGCCCCCACTATCATCCACCCGATGATCTTCTTCCATCGGGCAGGCCCACTCATAGGTGCGGGCCAGCGCCAAACGCACCGTATTCGTGATCGCCAAGCGCGTGACTGGCTTGCTGAGAAACGAGAAAGCGTCTGCCCGAAGCGCTTCTTCCACCAGACCTTCGTCGGGATTGGCCGAAAGCAGAATGCAGGGCAGCCGCGATTTGAATTGCTTGACCAGCCGCAGCGTTTCCAAGCCGGTCAGCCGCGGCATGTGCATGTCGAGCAGCAGCAGATGGATGTCTTGATCGCGGACGATCCGCAAGGCCTCGTCGCCATCGCCGGCCAGCCAAGTGCGAAAGCCCTGCGGCTCGAATAGCCCGCGCAGCGTCTCGCGGAAGCCGCGGTCGTCGTCGGTAATCAAGATCGAGGGATGCATGGCCAAGACAGTTGAAGAGTGCGGAACACTTCAAAGCAATCTGGATACCAAACGCGCAAGTCTTGCCGCGGGGGCCAGTGGGCGCTTGCTGCAAACTCTTGTCGCCTATCCACTTATAGTTCGGATTCGGCGGCAGGTAAAGAGAAGTTTAGCTCGTTTCTCGCCGGCAGCAATCTGAGCGTGCCCGACCGGGTTGCCAATTCGGCAGGGAAACGCCGTCTTTAGGCGCCGATGAACGCCCAAAGCGGTCCGTCGCAAGTCGTGGCTATTCCCCGCCTCGCGCGACATTTACGAGACCAAGGACGGATGCCTCGATTGTCGTCGGTTCTGTCAGGTGGCTGTCCGGTGGCAAGCGGTGCGGAAGGCGCGTTAGAATTGGGTTCATTGAAATCCAACACGGTGCCCCGGAAACAGCGAATGCGATCGAAAGTTCGAGCGCTGTGGCACTATCGCCCGCGAGTCTTGACCTTGATTGTGTTGGTAGTTATCGGCGCGCCGGTCGTATTGGCGAATTTGAGCGAAGGCGCCGTCCATGACAATCCCGGGCGAGCCCTTCGAGCCGCGCATGGCTGGCCGTTCGTGTGGAACTGGCACAACATCGCGATGGTCGGATACTTCGATTTTCGCATCCATAGTTGGGACTATAGTGCCGGTTGGCTGGCCGCGGACGCCCTGGTGTGGTTCCTGCTCTTGGTAGCGCCGGCCGCGGCCTGCGAATGGGCTTTGCGCCGCTACCGGCCAGGATTTCGCTGGAGCCTGCGGACCATGTTCGCCGCCATCGCGCTCGCGGCCGCCTGTTGCGGGTGGTATTCCACTGCCCGCAACCGGGCCGATCTGCAGGATCCGTTGCTCACCGCATTTTCGCACGAACCCTATACAACAGTCTGGCTGGAGCGGAAAGGGCCCAAATGGCTCGATCTCGTCGGGGCCGATCGTTATCGTCGTTACATCGTCGGCGCACGCATTTCCACAACAGACGTCGAACGCTACGGCGCTACCGTCGAAGACCGGCTCCAGCGAATCTCGCGGCTGCCCAAGCTGCGATACTTGTCCCTCAAAGCCGACCGCTTGACCCCCGCGATGATCGAAGCACTCAGTGAGATGCGGCAACTTCGGGAGCTGCGCATCGAGACGAAGAGCTGGAAAAGCGAGGGCGACGCGAAGCGATTGGCGCACGATTGCCTTGTGGCCGCCGGCAAGATGTCCCGGCTTGAGCGTCTGCACATGCAAGGTACGGAGATCGCCGCCGAGAACCTGGCCTGCCTCGCCGGCCTGACGCACCTCAAGTCACTCAGCTTTTCCGACGCTTTTGGAGACCAACCATCGCTGCTCACCCATTTGCCCGCACTGCCGGATCTGGAAGCCATCGACTTGTACTTCTGTCAGGTAAGCGAGGAGGATCTTCGTCATCTCGCCACGTTTCCACGTTTGAAATCGCTCGGCCTCCGAAGGGTGTTCGTGGGCGACGGAGGTTTGGCCGACGTTGCCTGCCTCAAAGTTTTGCAAGCGCTGGAGGAGCTGACGCTCGATTACTGCCTGGCGACGCCGGAATCGCTTCAATCGCTGCAGGCGCTCAAGCACCTCAAGGTGCTGCATTTTGACATCTGGCACTCGTTCGACGACCCCCGCCCCCTTGCGGCGATCGGGCTCGACCGTGGCGATGAGACACAGGTGCTAGAGACCGAGCGTGAAGGTTTCATCGCGGCGTTGCGCGCGTTGCGGCGATCGAAAGCCGGAATTGTCATCGACGCCAACATGTACGCGATCTGTTGGCAGCCTGAACTGGATCACCGGTCGGCGTACTCGCCCTTGGCCGACGTGCTTGATCGCTATCTGCTTAAGGGGACCGGTTATCGATGGCTCACGCCGTTGGAGCGGGCACGTTACGATGCCGACGCGGCAAAAAGAGCGCGGCAAGACGAACCCAGGCTGGGCCGGTAAACTCACTCGGTGCGGTGATAGGGCAATGGTTCTGCCCATGACCGAACCCGGCGGTCCGCGGCACTTCGTTGCGGCTAGGGAATACCGAACGCGGATTTGACCGCTTCTTCAACGAATTGCATCTGCCTAGGCGAAAGCGCGCCGATCTTCTTGACGAGGTCGGCTTGTGGGACGGTATGGCCGCTCACAGCGAATGACCGAGTCCGTGAGCAACCCGGTTGACGCCCCATCCGGAGCGGCGACGTCCACCAAAACATGTTGCGGTCTCAGCCCGCGCGAAACAGTGGATGTGATCTCGAGAATAACCGTCTCTCGGAGCGCAACGTTCAGCGAATCAATCTGCACGACGACAGCCGGCCGTGTTTTGCCACCTTGTGCGCCGACAAACGGCACGTAAATGAGCACCACGTCGCCGCGATATTGCGGTTCTTGATGACAAATCCAGTCCGAATCAAAGTCTGGGGAGATCGTGCGGAGAGTTCAACCTTTCTTCAGCCATTCAGCATTACCGCACGAGACTCGCAATACAGCAATCTGAGGGCCGCAACAAGGGGCTACACCGCCGGCAGTTCAAACCCCTTGCGCCGCTCGCGCTCCAGCATGGCATTCGCCGCGGCATCGTCAATGAACCGCTCCTCGGCCGGATCCCAACGCAGCTCGCGGCCCAAAGCACGCGTGATGTTCGCCAGATGGCAAACCGTGATCGAACGATGCCCGATCTCGACGTCGGCCACGGGCAACTCGCGGCTGCGGATGCAGTCGAGCCAGTTTTGCATGTGCCACCGCGCCTGCCACAGCGCAAGCTGGTCGCTCCACTTGCGCTCTTCTTCGGCCACGTCGACTTTCTTGCGCAGCTCTGCGGCGATCTCGGGCGGGTTCGAGGTGAACTTGTTGCGATTGATCTCCAGCTTGCCCTTTTCGCAAACGAACACGGCGCCGCCCATCGGTCCGTGCCCCTGCTCGATGACAAACTTCACCTCCACGCCGTTGGCATAGCGCATGCCGATGCCGGAGGCAAACTGCCCGGCTTTGACCGGTGCGTCGAAGGGAATCGGCCAGGTCTTGACCGGCCCGGTGTCGTCCATGCCCAGCGCCCATTGGATCTGATCGACGCCGTGCGCGCCCCAGTTGGTCATTTCGCCGCCGGCGAAGTCGCGCCACCGCATCCAGCCCATCCAGTCGGGATGATAGGGACGATCGGCAGCTTGGTTGAGCCACAGGTTCCAGTCAAGTCCCTCGGGCACGGGCATCGCCGGCAGCCCCTGGTCGGGCGAGGGCTGCGAGCCGGTGTAGTTAATTGCCCGCACTTCCAGGATCTTGCCCAGTCCGCCGCTGCGAACCAGTTCGCAGGCGATGCGGTTCATGGCCATCGAGCGTTGCTGCGTGCCCACTTGCAGCACGCGGCCGGTCTTGCGCGCCGCGTCGACCAGCGCGCGTCCTTCGCTCACATAAAGCGTCAGCGGCTTTTCGGCATAGATGTCTTTGCCGGCCTGGCAGGCGTGCATGCACGGCAAGACGCGTTGAAACTCGCCCGTGGCGACAATCACCGCGTCGATATCCTGGCGATCGAGAATCTGGCGATAATCCTGATAGACGGGCCAATCTTTTTGCTTCTTGGCTTTGAACGCCTCGGCCCGCGGCAGATTGCAGTCTGACAACGCTACGATCTGAGCCGATTCGGGCAGTTGTTCCAACAACAGGCTCGCCCGACCGCCGACACCGATCGCGCCCACGGTGATTCGGTCGTTCGCGCCTGGCGTGCCCGGCGCCGCGAGCACATGTCGCGGTATGATCATCGGCGCCGCGATGGCGGCGACTGCGCCGGAGGCGGCAGTTTTTAGAAATCGACGGCGACTCGGCCGGGAAGAGACGCCTCTTTGCTTTCGATTCATGGCAATGGTCTCACGAGGAAAATGGCACGGGGGCAACGAGCGACGGCAACACGGATAAGTATATCTGCCGACACGTGCCGGCGAAACAAGCGTTTAGCGGCGCGCCCTTTGATTCCGGCTTGGGCAACGCTATATTGAGCGGCGAGCATCAGCCTTCGCTTCTTATTTCGGGGTTTGATTTTGGAAACCGCCAGCCCGTCTGCCGCGCCCCGCCCGGCCTCGACTTCGAGCTTTTACGGCCGTCACGAGTTTCTGCTGCGCCGCCTGCACTCGCTCAGCGGCATTGTGCCGGTGGGCGCGTATATGTGCATCCACCTGCTCACCAACGCTAGCGTGTTGGGCGGGCCGGCCACGTTCCAGGACCAGGTCGATACCATCCACCGCCTCGAGCCGGTGCTCTCGATCGTGGAATGGACGCTTATCTTCCTGCCGCTCATCTTTCACGCCGCTTTGGGCGTGGTGCGGGCGGTGTACTGCGAAACCAACGCCGGCGTCTACCGATATGGCAGCAACATCCGCTACACGCTGCAGAGGGTCACCGCCTGGATCGCCCTGGTGTTCATCCTCTGGCACGTGTTCCACATGCATGGCTGGCTGCACAACGGCTACTGGATGGAGAACATCGCCAAGCCGCTACGGGGCGGCCAGTTTGATCCGCATCATGCCACCAGTACGGCCGCGGCGGCTCTCGGCCCGTTGCTGGTGAAAATACTGTACGCCATCGGCGTCTTGGCCTGCGTCTATCATTTGGCCAACGGGCTGTGGACCTCGGGCATTACCTGGGGACTGTGGACCACGCCCGCGGCCCAGCGACGGGCCGACTATGTGTGCGCGGCGTTCGGCGTGCTGTTAGCGTTTGTCGGGGTGGGAGCTTTGTTCGGCATGAGCATCGTCGATCAGAACGAAGCCCGTGCCATCGAGCACGTGCGCAACGAGCGGCGCGCGGAAGACCTCCGGCGGGAGCAAGAAGAACTGGAAAAGCTGCGTCAGCCGGCCGACAAGGCCGCAACCCACGCAAGCGGCGGCATTTTGGTTTCGGAGTCGAAGTAAATGGCAAACCAGCGAGTGTTGATTGTCGGGGGCGGGCTGGCCGGGCTGGCTGCCACCATGAAATTGGCCGAGTTGGGCGTGGCGGTCGATCTGATGAGCCTGACGCCCGTCAAGCGGTCGCACAGCGTTTGCGCGCAGGGCGGCATCAACACCGTCAACAGCACCACGCGCCAGCAGGGCGATAGCGAGTGGCTGCACTTTGACGACACGGTGTATGGCGGCGATTTCTTGCAGCATCAGCCGCCGGTCAAAGAGATGACCGAGTGGGGTCCGCGGATCATCGACCTGATGGACCGGCTGGGCGTGCCCTTCAACCGCACACAAGAGGGCTTTCGCGATCACCGCCGCTTCGGCGGTACGCTTTATAAACGCACGGCGTTCGCCGGCGCCACCACCGGCCAGCAGTTGCTCTACGCGCTCGATGAGCAGGTCCGCCGCTGGCAGACCGAGGGCAAGGTGACCAAATATGAGTTCTGGGATTTTCTGGGGCCGATCATCGACGACTCGGGCGTCTGCCGCGGCGCCGTGGCGCAGGACATGGTGACGATGGAAATCCGCGCCTTCCCGGCCGACGCCGTGCTGGTGGCCTCGGGGGGATGCGGATTGATCTATGGTCGTTCGACGATGTCGATGGCTTGCACGGGCAGCGCCGCCGCGCGCTGCTTTTTGTCGGGAGCCAAGTATGGCAACGGCGAGTTCATTCAAGTGCATCCCACGGCGGTGCCCGGCGCCGACAAGCTGCGGCTGATGAGCGAAAGCGCCCGCGGCGAAGGCGGCCGCGTGTGGGTGCCGCGGCAACCGCAAGACCCGCGCGATCCGCGGCACATTCCCGAAGCCGAACGTTATTATTTTCTGGAAGAGCGGTATCCGAAGTATGGCAACCTGGTGCCGCGCGACATCGCCACCCGCGAAATCTTCAACGTCTGCACGCACGAGGGCCTGAGCGTCGAAGCCGACCGGCAGTGCGTCTATCTCGACCTGACGCACCTGCCCCGCGCGGTGCTCGATCAGAAACTGGCGGGCATCCTCGAAATCTATGAAAAATTTCAGGGTGTCGATCCGCGCGACGTGCCGATGAAAATCTTTCCCGCCGTGCACTACTCGATGGGTGGGCTGTGGGTCGATTACGAGCGCACCGCGTCGGGCGGGCTGAGGGCCGGTTCGCCGCGCAACCAGGTGACCAACATCCCCGGCCTGTATGCCTTGGGCGAATGCGACTATCAGTATCACGGGGCCAACCGGCTGGGGGCCAACTCGCTGTTGAGCTGCATCTTCAGCGGGCTGATGATCGCCCCCGGCGTGCAGAACTGGCTGAAGTCGCTCGTGGGCAAGGCGGCGGCCGATCAGCCCGCCAGCCTTTATCAAGGCGCCCAGAAGCAGCATCAAAAAACGCACGACACGCTGTTGAAGCGCAGCGGCGGCGGCGAGAACCCGTATTTGCTGCATCAAGAGCTGGGCCAGGTGATGACCAAGGCGGCCACCGTGGTTCGCCACAACAACGCGCTGCGCGACGCCTATGCCACCGTGAGCGAATTGACCGAGCGGGCCGCCCGCTGCTCGCTCTCCGACACCGGCAATTGGACCAACCAGAACGTCGTTTTCACCAAGGCGTTGCGCGACATGTTCCCCTTGGCCAAGGTGATTTTGAAGGGGGCACTGCAGCGCGACGAATGCCGTGGGGCGCACTACAAACCCGAGTTTGCCTTTCCCGGCCTGGCGGCCACTTCGGCCGCTGAGCACCGCCGCGAGGCCGAGGCCTGGTGCGATCAGTTCGAGGCGAACACCAAAAAGTGGTTAAAGTCGACTATTGCGGCGTGGAACGGCGCCAGCGGCGAGCCAGAACTGACGTATGAAGAGGTCGACACGTCCTTGCTTCCGCCGCGTCCGAGGCTCTATGGGCTCGTGGGCGCCGAGATCATCGAAGAAGTCTGGAAACAGCGTCAGGCTTCGCGTCCTCAGCCGACCGCTACCGATGGCAATGGGGCGGCGACGAAGACGGCCGCGGCCGCGGCCGCGTCCTGAGGAAGCGATAAGCGAAGAGCGATTGGGGCAAGTGCATCTTTTCCGCGGTGGCTGGGGCAGAGGCTTGCCGATGCCCCGGCTCGCATCAACCGGGGCATCGCGGAGGCTTTGCCCCAGCCACCTTGGTGCGTCGACTTCACGCCGTTCATGAGGCGGCAATCGTGAGCAGTAACTGGCATCGGCGGTTGGTTGAGCTTGTGCGACGGCTGAGGCGCGGCCGGTCTCTGGGCGAGCGCGGCGAAGCCCTGGCCGCCCGCTGGCTGCGAAGGCACGGGTGCCAGATTATCGCGCGTCGCTGTCGTGGCCATTTGGGCGAGATCGATCTGGTAGCCGTCGAGAAACGCACCGTGGTGTTCGTGGAAGTCAAAACACGCCAATCGCAGGACGCCGGGCATCCGGGCGACGCGGTCGATGTGCCCAAGCAGCGCCGTTTAACGCGGTTGGCCGTGGCTTATCTGCGCAAACACGACCTGCTGGAATACCCGGCTCGGTTCGACGTGGTGGCGGTCACCTGGCCACATCGGCGGCACAAGCCGATCATCGAGCATTTTCCGCGCGCCTTTGAGGCGGTCGGCTATGACGGACTGTTTTCCTAACGAACCGGTCGAGATATGCTGCTTTACTGCGTCCGTCACGGCGAGAGCACCTACAATGTCGAAGGGCGGTTGCAGGGGCAATCCGACACGCGGCTTTCGCCACTGGGGCAAAAGCACGCCGCCGCCGTCGCGGCCACGCTGGGCAAGCTGCCCATTGAGGCGATCTATTCCAGCCCGCTCAGCCGCGCACTCGAAACAGCCCGGCCGCTGGCCGATGCGCTGGGTGTGCCGATCCACTGCGACGATCGGCTGAAAGAGATCAACATCGGCGTTTTTCAGGGCACCCTGGCCTCGGAGCTGGGCGATCGGTTTCCGCAAGAGGCGGCGCGGTGGCGATCGCAAGATCCCGACTATCAGATTCCCGGCGGCGAATCGCGCCGGCAGCTTATGCATCGGGCCGAGGCCGCGTTTCACCAAATCCACGAGGCCGGGCGCCAGCAGGCGGTGGTGGTGGCCCATGGCGGCGTGCTGGCCGCGGCGCTCAAGGCGCTGTTGGCGGTGCCCGCCGAACGCAATCCTTTCCTGCTCTACAACGGCTCAATCAGCATGCTCCAGTGGAATGGTCAGTTGAAGCTGATGACGCTCAACCAGACGGATCACCTGCGGCTGGCCGGTTGCGAACTGGCCACCCGCAGCGGAGATCTGAGCTAGCATCGCTTACCGAGGCACGCCGTGATAGCCGGCGGCGGTGGCGCCGTTGCCGGCGGCGGTGGGCACAGGCCGCGAGGTGAGCTTGCCCAGCTCTTCGGCCAAGGCGTCGATCGTGTAGCGGATCTGATCTTCGCTGTGATTGCTGGTGATGAAAAAGCGCAACCGCGAGGCCCGCTCTTCCACCGCCGGGTGCACGATGGGCTGCACATTGATGCCTCGCTGCTGAAGCGCCTGAGACAACCGCAAACACTGCAACGAGTCGCCCAAAATCACCGGCACCACCGGCGTGTCTTTGCTCAGGCCGGTGTTCAGCCCCTGCGCTTTGGCCAGTGACAAAAAGAGCTTCGCACGTTCGTGCAGCCGCGAGACCCGCAACGGCTCGCGTTCGAGCAGGCGAATCGAGGCCAAAGCCGCCGCCGCGTTCGAGGGCGAAATGCCCACGCTGTAGACAAAACCCGGCGCCGAATATTTCAGAAACTCGACCACGGCCTTGCTGCCGGCGATGTAGCCGCCGCAACTGCCGAACGATTTGCTGAGCGTGCCCATCCAAAGATCGACGTCGGCGGGATTGACGTCCCAGTATTCGCCGATGCCGCGGCCATGCCGACCCAGCACGCCGGCCGAATGCGCCTCGTCGACCATCAAAAACGCCTTGTGGCGCTGCTTGACTTCGATGAACTTCGGCAAGTCGGGAATGTCGCCGTCCATGCTGTAGGTGCCTTCGATGGCAATCAGCACGCGGCGG
Source organism: Pirellulales bacterium (assembly GCA_025927475.1). GTDB lineage: Bacteria > Planctomycetota > Planctomycetia > Pirellulales > JAICIG01 > JAICLL01. Next base: position 8,390 of record JAICLL010000062.1, on the reverse strand, counting down.
TATTCGCGGCGCAGGTCGGCCAGGCACTGGTCGGCTTCGCGCCAATCGTTGTGCTCGAACGGCCGCCGCCGCGCGCCCGACAACAAGCAGCCCTGAATGATGCTGTTATGCGCCAAGCGGTCGTGCAAAATCAGGTCGCCCGGGCCAAACAGGGTGCCGATGGTGGTTTCGTTGGTCGAATGCCCGCCGACGAACACCACCGAATCTTCCGTGCCGACCAGCCGCGCAATGGCCTCTTCCAGCTCGCGATGAATCGTCTTTTCGCCCGACACCAGCCGGCTGGCCGAGACCGACGTGCCAAACCGGTCGACGGCTTCCTTGGCGGCCTGCGAGACCACCGGGTCGCCCGACATGCCGATGTAGTTGTAACTCGAAAAGTTAATCAACTCGCGCCCGCCGATCACCGTGGTGTCGTTGGTCACGCGCTCGTGGACGTTGAAATAGGGATTGCCGACGCCCTGCTTTTCAAGCGTTTCGAAGCTGTGCTTCAGCCGCAGATATTCGGGATAGCGATCGAAGCGATAGTGTTCGGGCGGAACGCCATCGTCCTTCTCACCGCCGCCGGTTCCTTCGCCGCCGCCCAAGTGTTTCTCGACGGCCTCGACCACTTCGCGGCAGGTTTCGAGCTGCGGCAAGATTTCTTCGGGAAAGCGCCCGCCAAACCGTTCTTCGAGCGACGCCAAGATTTCCATGCGTTCGAGCGAGTCGAGCCCCAGCTCGACAATGCTGCTGTCGAGCGTGAGCCCCTTGGCGCGCTCTTTGGCGATCCGCTGCACCTCTTCCAAAACCTGCTGCGCGACATTCGTCGGACGCCCACCGGCCGGCGACGCGCCGTTGCGTGCGGCGGCTGCGGCGGGCTCAGCTTTGGCCGCCGGCTTGGCGCGCGGTGGTGCGGCGGGCTTGCGCGGCGCGGGACGCTCGGCCGCCGCACGCGCGGGCCGCTGGGCCGGCCGCGGCTTCGCTTCAGACGGCTCGTCAAAGCTCGGCAAGCCACTATCGCCGGCGCCGGCTTCGGCAGGTCGGGCTGTCAGATCGCCTGAGCGGCCGACTTCTTCCAGGGTGCCAACCCGCATGGCGTCGCGGCAGGCATGCCGCTGAATTTTGCCGCTGGAGGTTTTGGGAATGCTGCCTGCTTTGACCAGCACAATGACATCAACCGGCAACTCGTGCTCGCGCGAGACATCGCGGCGAACGGCCTCAAAGACTTCTTCCAGGTCGACCTGCTGCCGCCGCTCAACTTCGTAAACGATCACCAGCCGGGCCTCGTCGTCCACCTCGACGGTGAACGCCGCCCCGCAACTGGGCCGAATGGCCGGGTGGCTTTTTTCAACGGTCAGCTCGATGTCGTGCGGATAGTGGTTCAGACCACGGATGATAATCAGGTCTTTCAGCCGCGAGGCGACGAACAGCTCGCCGTCTTGAAAGAACCCCAGGTCGCCGGTCCGCAGAAAGCCCGCTTCGCCACTGCCGGCCAACTGCGCTTCGACCAACGGCGCCTCGGCCAATTGTGCCCGGAACGTGTGCTCGGTTTCCTCGCGCCGCTGCCAATAGCCCTGCGCGACGCTGGGGTTTTTGACCCAGATCTCGCCGACCTGTTCGGGTCCACAACGGGTCATGGCCTCGGGATCGGCAATCACCACTTCGCCGTCGGCTAGCACGCGGCCGCTGCTCACCAGCCGGCGGGCGTCTTCCTCGATCGGCGGCACTTCGACCACCAGGCGATTCTCCAGGGCCTTGGCGTCGAACGCGCGGACGACGGGCAATTCGCTCCGCATGCCACCCGAAACGATCAACGTGGCTTCAGCCAGCCCATAGCAGGGATAAAACGCCTCGCGGCGGAAGCCGCACGGCTCGAACGTCTCAGCAAACCGGTCGAGCGTTTCCGAGCGCACCGGCTCGGCGCCGTTGAAGGCCACACGCCAGGAGCTGAGGTCGAGCGTGGCGCGCTGCTCGGGCGTAATCTTGCGGACGCAGAGATCGTAGGCAAAGTTTGGCCCGCCGCTGGTCGTCGCCTGATACTTCGAAACGGCCTGCAGCCACCGAAACGGCCGCTGCAAGAACGACATCGGCGACATCAGCACGTTGGGCACCGCGTTGAACAGCGGCGTCAAGATGCCGCCGACCAGGCCCATGTCGTGATAGCTAGGCAGCCAGAAGACGCCGGTGGACGACCGCGTCTCTTCGAAGGCGTCGGTAATGACCGCACAGTTGTGCAGCAGATTGGCATGGCTGAGCATGACGCCCTTGGGGGCACCGGTCGAGCCCGACGTATATTGCAGAAACGCAAGCGTATCGCTGGTCGCGTTCGGCGGACGCCATTCATTCTCAATACGGTCCGGCGGCGCGTCGGTGGCCAGCCAGGTGATTTGCTCCAGCTCGGGCGTTTGGCCCAACAACGGCGTGATCCGCTCCAGGACTGAGCCGGTGCTCAGCGCCACCAAGGCCTGGGCGTCGTGCGCGATCGATTGGATGCGGTCGAGCTTGCGGTTCAGCCGCGGAGGATAGGCGGGCACGGCCACCACACCGGCGTAAAGGCAGCCGAAGAAGCCGGCGATAAACTCCAGCCCGGCGGGATAGAGCAGCAGCGCGCGCTGCCCCTCGAGGCCCAACGATTGCAGCCAGGCGGCAATGGCCCGGGCCTGGCGGTCGAGTTCGGCGTGGTTGATCGTCACTTCTTGCGTTTCGCCATCGACCAGAAAGGTAAATGCCGTCTGGTCGGGCTGGCAACGCGCCCGGTGACGCAGAAGCTCGACGAGCGTCTCCGGACCAAAAAACGATCCAACTGAGTGCACGTGGTTCATGGCCCGAAAGCGGGTTTTCCGTAAACTTTGTAATCGGGACAGCTTACCACGCCTAAACCGGGGTTTCAAACGGCGTGCGGCTCTCACAGCCCTCGTCACATCATCCCACTTGGTGTTATCGGTTTAATTTGCCCGGCAAATGCCCTACTCGGCGGCAAGGCGCAAATTCTTTGCCACCGGTGCATTTTGGCCTTTCGAGCAAAAATGTAACGGTTAGGGCAACTGCACGCTCTAAGGATAGCAGGTGGTGAAGCGTTCTCCTGAGAGGGTCCAGGGTTCAGCGTTCAGGGTTCAGGGGCCGGCACGGCCTACGGCCTATTTGCTGGGCGCGAACGTCCGATGGCGGCGGAGGATCCTGACCGATCAGCCACTGTCGCTGCTATGCGGCGAATTCTGGCTTGCTGGACGGCGTGCGCCCTGAACCCTGAACCCTGAACCCTGAACCCTGAACCCTGAACCCTGAACCCTGAACCCTGAACCCTGAACCCTGAATCCAGAACCCTGAGCCCTTGCAAACGTCCCTACCACCCGCCGTCCCCGCCGCCCTGCCCGTGCCCGCGGCGGCAGCGAATCTCGCACGCCGCCAGTGTGCCTGTGGTAGAATCTTGCGATATCCGTTCCATTGGGCAGGGAAGAAAGGACGCTGCCCGGCCTGTGGACGCGACGTCATTCTTCCTCGATCGGGCGATGAGCCGATGGGCGGAGCCTTGGCTACACTGCGCGGACATTGTGGGCTGATCCATGCGTCGGCCTTTGCGCCTGACGGCGCGTTGCTGGCCACGGGCGGCGGCTTTGCGCCTTCGACCGGCGTGAGCAAAAGTGAATTGTCGGCGACGATGGTTTGGGACCTGACCGCCCTGCGGCCGGCCGTCACCCTGCATTGGCATCGCGAGCCGGTGCTGGCGGTGGCGTTTTCGCCCGGCAACCATTGCCTGGCCACCGGCAGCGGCGACCGAACCATCGCGTTGTGGAACGTCGAACGCGGGCTGTGGAATCTGGTGATGGGGGCGCACGATCGCTCATTGCGGGCGCACGATGCGGCGGTCACGTCGCTGGCCTTTCGGCCCGATGGTTCGCTGTTGGCCTCCGCCGGGGCCGACGGGGCGGTCAAGCTTTGGAACACGAGCGACTGGCGGCAGGCCGCCATCTTCAACGCGGCGCGCAACGGCGATGCCCGGATTTTGTTTTCGCCCTGCGGCAAATATCTGGCCGGTGTGTGGCGTAGCCGCGGTCCGGCGATCGTTTGGGACGTAGCCACCGGCAAGGAACACCTGGAGTTGCGTCTGTGGACCAGCGAAGACTCTGAAGACTACGGCTTGGCCTTTTCGCCCGACGGGGCGAAGTTGGCGGTGCTCAGCACGGGCGAAGTCCGCATCTGGGATTTGGCCACCTGCCAGGTTATTGCCTCCTTCGCCTCGGTAGGAAGTTTGACAATCGCCTATTCGCCGCGGGGAGATCTGCTGGCAACGGGCGGCTGGGATCAGGAAACTCAAGCCGCGGTTTCGCTTTGGGACGCTTCCACGGGTGTGTTGCTGGGGCAATTCAGCGGGCACGCGCAACCGGTCGAGACCATCTGCTTTTCGCACGACGGCGGGCGCTTGGCCAGCGGCGGCCGCGACGGCGTGGTAAACCTTTGGGAGATACCGTAGAGCGGTTACCCGCGTTTCAGCTCAACACCAAGATGCGCCGTAACGTGGTAATCCTGCGGTTGAAAACTCGGCCCCAGCGAGTTCACCGACGTCTCGACCCAGGCTGTGGTGGTCGCCGCGCAACCGCTGAACGCTAGGAGAATCGCCGCCAAAGCGAGCAACTGGCGCCCGGTTTTTTGAACCCGTTTTGCCGTGACCATCAACGCCCCCTTTTTTCACGCCGCAGTGTGGCTGTCTGGTAACGCTCTCACTACTAAGCACGCGGTATGCCGCTTTGCCGCGCGGCGATGCGATTCGCTCGTAGACAGTGCGGCACAAAGAAGTTGCGAGCGCAGTGCCGCCGGCGCCGCGGTGAACGACGCATGGAGTTGTTGGATTCGCGGAGGACGAAATGAATCGCCCGCGTACGCGCAATCGTGTCGTGAGCAATCGTGCCAACGCCCGGTCGCTTTGGCGTGCTGCAAATCCATGCAAACGAACTCAACTCACATTAGCAACCGGCCGGCCTGGCGGTCGATCGGCGCAACGCCCGCAGAGCGGCCCCGGTCGCTTGGCAGCCGGCGCCAGAAGTCGTAGGCTATTCGTGGTGTGCCGCCCGCAACGTTTCCCGGTTTTGCGTTTCGGAGATGGAAGTAGGGATGGCCGAGCGCAGCGAGTTCGACCATCGGCCACATGAACGTCGCCGCGCCGGGTTCCGCCAGAAGGTGGGACTCGCTGCGCTCGGCCCACCCTACGAGACTGCGGTCAATCTCCAATCCCCAATCCCCAATCCCCAATCCCCAACCACCAATCCCCAATCCCCAACCACCAACCACCAACCACCAACCACCAACCACTACCCCATGCACCTCGACTCGATCGACTTGTTCCACGTGGCCATGCCGCTGATCAGCCCGTGGCGCACTGCCTACGGCGAGGACGCGGTGGCCGAATCCGTGCTGGTGCGAATGCGCAGCGGCGAACACGAGGCGTGGGGCGAATCAAGTCCGCTGGCCGCTCCGTGTTACAGCGCCGAGTGGGCCGGCGGCGTGTTTGCCTGTCTGCGCGATTGGCTGGCGCCGGCGTTGGTGGGCCAGTGGATCGAGTCGGGTGAAGATCTTCAGCGGCGGCTGGCGCATTTCAAAGGAAATTTCTTTGCCAAGGCCGCGCTCGACAATACCTGGTGGGTGCTAGCCGCCAAACGGCGGGGCGTGCCGCTGCATCGCTTGCTGGGTGCCACGCGCGACGCCGTCGACGTGGGCGCCGACTTCGGTGTGCTCGACTCGATCGACGAACTGATTCGCGGTGTCGGCCTGGCACTCGACGACGGCTTTCCACGCGTAAAGCTCAAATTCCGCCCCGGCTGGGACGTTTCGATGCTGCGTGCGGTGCGGCAAGAATTCCCCGATGCCACGCTGCACATCGACTGCAACAGCTTCTATCGCATTCGGCAGCTCGATATGTTCTGCCGTCTCGACGATTTTGGCCTGGCGATGATCGAACAGCCGCTGGCGCATGACGACCTGATCGATCATGCCCGCTTGCAGGCGGCGATTCGCACGCCAATATGCCTGGATGAGAGCATCGCATCTGTCGAGCAGGCCGAGCAGGCAATTGATCTGGGCAGTTGCCGCTGGATGAACATCAAACCTGGCCGCGTGGGCGGACTGACGAACGCCGTGGCGATTCACAATCTCTGTCGCGAAGCGAAGATTGGTTGCTGGGTCGGTGGCATGCTCGAAAGCGCGGTCGGGGCACGCATCAACACCGCCCTGGCCATGCTCGACAACTTCATTTATCCGGCCGACATTTTTCCTTCGAGCCGCTTTTACCACGACGATCTCGGTCGTCCGCCGCTGGAGCTGAGTCGCGGCCCGCGGGGCCAGCCGCAAGTAGTGGCCGCCGACTTGCCCGGCATCGGCGCCGAGCCGGACGCCGAACGACTCGAAAAACTCTGCCGGCAGCGAGCGAGCTTCGAGTCTTCTTGAATAATATCCGTGCCAATCCGCGCCATCCGTGGTCATCCTTAATGAGAAGAGGGAGACCACGGATGGCACAGATAAGCACAGATGGGTAAGTCGACTTCGCGCTGAGTGACAATGGGTAGACGTGATGTCCTTTCCGTAACCGGGGCATCGCTTAGGCTCTGCCCCGGCCACCGACGCTGCGGGGCGAAAGGGGAGTGCCGCCAAGCGCCCGGGGTGCAATGCGGTTTCATTGCCGGCGGCGTCCCTCGCATGTTAAACTCAATGCATGCCGCTGCTCGATCACTTTCATCCGCCGGTAAGCCAACGCCGAACCTGGGAAGGTTTTCACGGTCTTTGGGCTGCGGCGCTCGTTGAAAAGCTTAACCGTGACATTCTCGGCGATGAGTTCTTCGCCGATATGCAGGTGCATATCGGAAGTCAGGTGGAGATCGATGTCGCCACGCTCGATGAGTCGAAAGGCGCGAAAAGAGACAGCGGCTCGGCAACGGCGATGCTGGCGCCAGTGTGGTCGCCGCCCGCCACAAGCCTAATCGTGCCCGCCGTGTTTCCCGATGAGGTGGAAGTGCAAGTCTTCGCCACAACTACCGGGGCAACGCTCGTTGGCGCGATCGAACTCGTCAGTCCGCGCAATAAAGACCGCCCCGAGGCTCGGCGAGCATTCGCCGCCAAGTGCCTAGCCTATCTTAGCCGCGGCATTGGACTGATTGTGGTTGACATCGTCACCAATCGCCTGGCGAACTTGCACAACGAATTGATGGAGCTGCTCGATCAACGTGGGCCGTTTTTATTCGAGCCGCCGGTGGCGACGTATGCCGTGGCTTATCGCCCCGCGCGGAAGCCCGCGGGCGACCAGGTCGAACTTTGGCCCTTACCGCTGACCATCGGCGACGCCCTGCCGCTGTTGCCGCTCGCACTTCGCAACGCCGACGTCGTGCCGATCGATCTCGACGAGACCTACAGCGAAGCCTGCCGCCGCAGTCGCCTGGCTTGAGGGATTGTGACAGTTTTCGAAAGCCGCCTGCCCGGAAAATACACAGCGACTACGGCGCGCCAATCCCGGAGCGCTTGTCACCGTTCAGCCGGCTTGATGGGCCCGTTCGATCAATGAAACTCGCCGTAAAAATCCCAAAGCTCTATCCACCACTGGATCGGATTGCTTAGTGGACTGGGCACGAGCGCCAGTGGCCCGTAGATACACTGAAAGACCGTAAACCAAAACGGATCGCGGTGAGTTCCGGTCGCTCCAACTAGCGCGACCGCTGGCCCAAGGCTCAGCGGGTAGGCCACCAGCAGTACCGCCAGCAACAGGATGGCCAAGCCAGTGCCTCCACGCTTCTTTCGGCTCTCTTCCATGCCTCCATTCTAGCGTTGGCGGAACGCTTGATGCCACGCGCCTACCGGCGATAATCGGGTGCCCCGTTGTCCCGGCTGTTTAAGTTCAGCTTGCGAGTCAGTTATGCACGTAGAGTTTTCTGGTAGTGACGTAGCTTGCTGGCGGCGATGGCGGTGGTTAGAATTGCCAGGAATTGGGATTTGCGGCCGCTTGCAGCCTCCAACCTGCTAAAGTGCCATCGCCGGTTCGCCCGACGATCTTACGAAAGCAAAGTGAGCCGCGACCGCCGTGGGCGGGCACGCGGCTTTTTTGTTAAGTCGCCGCCGCCCCAACGGCCGTCGCGGACATTCCTCTCCATGAGAGCAGCGCGATGACACCATCTCGTTCCAGTTCTGACGAGGCTGGCTGGCAGCCTTCCACCCTGGCGATCCACGCCGGCGAAGAACGGCAAAAGCCGGGCAACGCGATCAGCGATCCGATCTTTTGCGCCTCGACCTACACCTTTGCCAACACGCAGGCGGTGATCGACTTCATCGAGCACAAGCAGCCGCGCGAAGAATATGGCCGCTACGGCAATCCCAGCGAAAAAGTGGTCGAGCGCAAGCTGGCGGCCCTGGAAGGCGGCGAGGCGGCGCTGCTG
>JAICLL010000189.1 GCA_025927475.1 Pirellulales bacterium | reverse complement strand
TGCCGACTCTAAGACGACCGATCGCATCTTGGCGGCGATGGGCCTAAGCAGTCTCGATCGGATCGAGCGCGGTGAAAAGATCGACCTGCCGTGCATCGACCTCGGCCCGGCACGTATGGTCGTATTTCCGGGCGAGGCTTTCGTCGGTTACCAGTTGATGGCCCAGCGGCTGTTGCCCGAGACATTTGTCATGTCGATCGGCTATGGCGAGTGCTGGCCGGGCTACATTCCCACGCGGGCGGCATTCGAGGAGCGTTTCAATCACGATTGGCGGTGGGTGGGGCCTGGCTGCGAACAGCGCATCCGCACGGCGCTCGAAGCAGTGCTGCCGGCGCGATAGCATCGGCTGCTGCTCGCGGCAAGGATTATTCCCGATGGATAGAGCCCAGTTCGCCCGCAGTACGGACTTGCGAACAAGCACAAAGGTGGATTCGTCCGAAAATCTGCGAACGGTCTCCGGATGGTGATTTTGGTCGCCAGTGCAGTACCGATGACTTTCCGGCCCCGTTTTTTCCGATCAACAATTGCCGGCGAGGCCGACGAGGGCTAAGCCGGTGCGGTGCCACCCTGTTAGTGGGGCAGCGTCACGGGCTGCGCGCACCGCTTACAACGCTTGCGTAGCGAGTTGAGGTGCGAGCCGCATTTGGGGCAGCGGCGAGCTTTCAACTTGAATTTGCAGCGAGTACGTGGGCGGGATTGCATAGCGGCTTTCCGATCTCGAATCTTGGCGGGGCGTGCAACCGGCAGGATAGACCATTTGCCCGCCCGCGCAAAGCCCGGCGGCGAAAACTGCACTTTGTCGCCTGCGCCGATTGTGCGATATTTCGGCGGTGAAAATCTTCTTTTCGGCCGGTGAACCCAGCGGCGATTTGCACGCCGCCAACCTGATGCGAGCGCTGCGCGCCCGCCTGCCCGGCGCCGAGTTCGTCGGCTACGGGGGACCCGAAATGGCCGAGGCCGGCTGCCAGTTGCACGCCGACCTGACCGCCCTGGCCGTGATGTGGTTTTTGCGGGCGATGCTCAACTTACACAAGTTTCTGGCCCTGGTGGGCCGGGCCGATCGCTATTTTCGCCACGTGCGCCCCGATGCCGTGGTGCTGGTCGATTATCCGGGCTTCAACTGGTGGATCGCGCGGCGGGCCAAGGCCCACGGCATTCCAGTGTTCTATTACGCGCCGCCTCAAATCTGGGCCTGGGCCAGTTGGCGCGTGAAAAAAATGCGACGCTACGTCGACCATGTGTTGTGCAGCCTGCCGTTTGAGGAAACGTGGTTTCGGCAGCATGGGTGTAATGCCACCTTTGTCGGGCATCCCTATTTCGACGAAGTGCGGCGACAGGAGCTGGACCAGGCGTTTCTCGACCACCAGATGGCCCGCGGCGGCCGGCTGGTGACCATTTTGCCCGGCTCGCGCACGCAAGAAGTCGAGCACAACCTGCGTTGGTTTCTGAGAGCCGCGGCCCGCGTTCACGAGGCCGTGCCCGACACGCGGTTCGCGGTGGCCAGCTTCAAGCCGCACCAAGCCGAACTGGCCCGCCGAATGATCAAGTCGAGCGGCCTTCCCGCCGAAGTGTTTTTGCGGCGGACGCCCGAACTGATCGAACTGGCTGAATGTTGCATGGCGGTGTCGGGTTCGGTGTCGCTGGAGTTGCTGCACCACACGCGGCCCACGGTAGTGCTGTATTGGATCAACCGCATCGCGTACTTCGTGCAGAGCTGGTTTCGCAAGGTGAAATACATCACCCTGGTCAACCTGCTGACTTCCGACGAGTTGTTTCCCGACGACGTGACGCCCTACGACCCCAAGCAGCCGGGAGCCGAGCGTGTGCTGTTTCCCGAATACCTCACCTGCGAAGACCGCTCGCACCAGGTGGCCGAGCACGTGATCGAGTGGCTGATGGACGAAGACCGCCGCCGCCGCACGGTAGCCGAGCTGGTAAAATTGAAAGTGCGCGTGGGGCACGGGGGCGCTTCACGTATGGCGGCTGATTATATGTTGAAAGTGCTTTCGGGCGGCAAGCGGCCGGTCCCTCGCCCGCACTTCTTGCCCGGCATGGCGGTGAAAAGCAGCGGCGGCCACCGCCGGCTGGCGATGGCGCGCCTGCTGGCTTTCACGGTGTTGGCGATTGCCGCGCCCGGCCGCGTGGTGGCCCAAGCGGAAGAACGCAGCGGCGAGGTTCGCTTTCGGCCGACGGCCGAAGAGCCCCAGGTGCCCGAATTGTTTCGCTTGCCGGCCCATACGTTCGCGTTCCGGCAAGTGCCGCAGACCACAGTGGCCAAAAGCTACGATGTGTTTGAAGTGACGTTCCCCTCGCCGGTCGAAACGCCCCACTCCAACAACAACACGGTGCATTGCGAGTACTTTCGACCGCATGGGAGCGGCAAGCATCCGGCGGTGATTGTGCTGCACATCTTGGGCGGCGACTTCAATCTTTCGCGGCTGTTCTCGCGGCAATTGGCCGCCGACGGCGTGGCGGCGCTGTTTCTGAAGCTGCCTTATTACGGACCACGGCGGCAGCCAGGCGAAAAGGCTCGCATGATCTCGGAAAATCCCCGCGAGACCGTGGCCGGCATGCGGCAAGGCATTTTGGACATCCGACGCGGAGTCGCCTGGCTGGCCGCGCAACACGAAGTCGATGCCGACCGGCTGGGTGTTTTCGGCATCAGCTTGGGCGGCATCACCAGCGCGTTGGCCGTGAGCATTGAGCCGCGGCTGGCCAGCGCCTGCCTGATGCTGGCCGGCGGCGACGTGGCCCGCGTGGCCTGGGACGATCCAAAGATGGCTCGGCTGCGAGAGCGCTGGCTGGCCGACGGCGGCACGAAGGAAGAGTTCTTCGACTTGTGGAAGAAGATCGACCCGGTTACCTACGCTGAGCGGGCGCGCGGCAAGCCGATCTTGATGCTCAATGCCGCCCATGACGAAATCATTCCCCGCGCCTGCACCGAATCGCTCTGGCACGCCTTGGGCGAACCGGAGATTGTCTGGTACGAGGCCGGGCATATTTCGGCCATCCGCTATCTGCTCGATGGGCTGGGGCGCGTCTCGCGGTTCTTTGCCGAGCCAGGCGCCCACAGAAACCCACGTTGACGCCGATGTCGCCCAAACTTTCAATCGTATTACCGGGTTACAACGAACGCGACTCGCTCGTCCCGGCCGTCGATGCCTACCGGCGGGCATGTGAATCGGGCGGGATCGGCAACTTTGAAATCATTATTGTCGATGATGCCTCAACCGACGGCATGCACGAAGTCGCCCGCCGCCTGGCCGCAGCCGATCCGCGAACTCGCCTCGTTACACACGCGGACAATCGCGGGCAGGTTGAAGCAATTTTGACAGGCTTCGCCGCGGCGCGTGGCGAAGTGGTGACTCACAACGGCATCGATTTGCCGTTCGATCCAAACGATCTACCGCGCATCATGCCGTGGTTTGCCGACGGCGCCGATGTGGTGGTGGTCGAGCGGCGCGACCGGCGGGCGTACGGCTGGGGCCGAACCCTGCTGAGCTGGGCGAACGTGGCGGTGCTGCGGCTGCTCTTTCACAGCCCGGTGCGCGATCACAACTTCGTGCAGTTCTTCCGGCGCGAGGTGCTGGCGTCGCTGCCGGTCCGATCGCGGGGCGTCAGCACGGTGACAGCGGAACTGATCGTGCGTGCGTTCACGGCCGGCTACCGGGTCGATCGGGTGACGGCCGAATATCACGCTCGCCGCGCCGGCCGCGCCAGTATCGGTGCGCGGAAAGCCGTCGCCGCCCTGCGCGAAACACTGCTCCTGCGAGCTCTGCTCACGGCCGAAAAAGTGGGCTTGTCACAATCGGGCAAGTGGGCCATGCTGGTCGCCCCTGAGCCAAAGCAGTAACCGAGCGGACGCGTCGTCCAGTGTCGAAACCCCGAGGAAATGAAGCGGCGTCATCTTGCGACGTACTGACATGCTCTTTGCCGCGACAACCCCCGCCTTGCCCGATCGCGACTGCCGCGACCACCGCGCGGTCATCTCGGTGGTCTTCTCGTTTTGGAACGAAGAAGAAGTGCTCGAAGAGTTGCTGCGGCGCGTGCGGGCGGTCTTTGCCGATCTGATCACCATCGGCGAGATCAGCGGTTATGAACTCATTTTTGTCAACGACGCCTCGACCGACCGTTCTGAAGCAATCCTGCGGCGCGAGTTGCCGCGCGGCGACACCCGGTTAATCAACATGTCGCGCAACTTCGGCGTTTCGCCCTGTGTGCTGGCCGGAATGCTCCACGCTCAAGGCGACGCGGTGGTTTACCTGGACGCCGACTTGCAAGACCCGCCGGAATTGATTCCGCAACTGGTGAAGGTGTGGAAATCGCGGCCCGACGTCGACGTGGTACACACCGTGCGGCGCTCGCGTGCCGGCGAGACGCGGTTGAAGCTGGCCATCACCCGGCTGGGCTATCGAATCTTGCGCATGGTCTCGACCATCGACCTGCCGTTGGAGGCCGGCGATTTCAAGCTGCTCTCGCGGCGCGCGGTCAACCTGGTCACCCAGTTCCAGGAAAAGCGGCCGTTCTTGCGCGGGCTGGTGTGCTGGATCGGCTTCAAGCAGGAACGGGTGTTTTACGACCGCCAACCGCGGCATTCGGGCAAGACCAAATTCCGCGTGCTGGGGTTGAAGGTCATTCGCAACTTTATCGACTCGGCAGTGGTCTCCTTCTCCGATGTGCCGCTGAAGCTGGCCACCGCGCTGGGTTTGACGTTTTCCGCCGCGGCCTTTGTGTATCTGCTGTGGATGCTGCTTGCCTGGCTCGGCGGGCGCGAGGTGGCCGGTTGGTCGGCCACGCTGGTGGCAGTGCTGTTCTTAGGCGGCGTGCAATTGGTGAGCGTCGGCGTGCTGGGAACGTACATCGCCTCGATCTTTTTGGAGACCAAGGGCCGGCCGAATTTCATTATCCGCGAATGTGCGGGATTCAATTCGCCGCCTGAAGAATAACCGTGCAACTCGCCCACAAGCTTTTCGCCGCACAGCATGACAGCGATCCCGCCGAGCACGGCCAGCCGGCCAGCGACCTTGGGCTGGTTCTGCTGGTCAGTGGCGTCTGCGGTCTCTACTTCGGCCTGACCTCGGGCTGGCAAATCGCCGTCGAAAGCGCGCAGGCCGTCGCAGGCGTCGTCAGCTACCCGGCGGACAATCCGTTCTACATGTACCACGTCAAATCGTGGACGTTGTTGCACCAGTTGCCCGCGGCTTTGCTGGCGTGCGGCGGTTCGGAGCAAATCGTCTCGATGCTCGTGGCTTGTGTGCCGGCGGTGCTTGGCTTCCAATCGTTGGCGCTGGTGACCTACGCTTTCGGCCGCGACCGGATGCTGGCCAGCCTCGTTCCCGTCACCTTTCTGGCGGCCAACGTCTGGCAAGACTGCGGTGCGGTGTATCCCATCCGGTTGATTTCGAATATCTATTGGGCCACCTACGGTGTGACCGGCGCCAACTATGTCTTGTTCACCTGGGCATTGTGGGGCGTCGGTTTGCGACGTCCCGCGGCCCTGCTCTGCGGATTGGCGCCCGCGGTGCATCCGGCGCTGGGCGTCTGGTGCATTGCGGCGATGGCTGCCGCCTTCATCTGCCATCGGCGCGCGGAACGCCCGTTCTTCATGGTGGCGGCTCGCTGGTTCGCGGCCGGCCTCGCCGTGGCGGCGATCAGCTTCGCGGTGCAGCAATACTTATCGCGGAACGTGCCGCCGGCAGACCCGGTGTTGACGCAACAAATCTTACGGGCGTTTGTCGCCGATTGGGACAACCATCGTTTCGCGTTTCCGCTGGAACATGTGCAATGGCGGTTGGGGTGGTGCGCGTTGTTTCTATTTGCGGCGGCGCGGGCTTGGCTCGCCGAAAGCCTGCCGCCGCGCTCGATCGTCTTGCTGAATGCGCTGCTGATCTCGGCGCTGGCCGGATTAGCGATGTGTCTGCTCACCTATCTTTCCGCCTGGCTGCCCACGCCGTTGGTGATGGCGATGCCCGGCAGGTTTATCAACCTCGCGGTGGTGGCCCTCCCCGCCGTGCTGATCGGCATTCTGTCGCGCGGCAGTCGTGCATGGCCTGTCAAAGGTCTGCTCGCCGCGCTGCTGCTGTTTGGCGGTTTGCGATCGCTGACGCTGTTGAAACAGTGGATTTATGTACCCGCCGCACCGAAAATCGTTCTCTCCGCCGGGCTGATCCTGGTTTTCTTGATCGCCGCATCGCCCGGCGGCGCACGCGGATGGTTGAAACCGCTGGCCCGCGCCGCGGCCGCCCTGGGCTTGGTGCTCGTCGCATTGCTCGAACGTCGCGACTGGCACCTGGCTGTGCTGTTGCTGATGGCGGTCGTCGTGCTCGAAGCGACGCGCCGCTGGCTCGATCGCCCCGCCTGGCCAAGCCTGCAAATCGGCCTGCGGCTAGTCTCGCTCGGTTGCCCGGCGGCGGTGATGGTCATGATGGTGGGCGGTTGGCTGGCGAGCGGCATGCTGCTGGCGGCCGCGGCCCTTGATGGCGAGCGTCTGCGGCGCGTCGTCGGCTGGCGGCGTGGGCCATCGCGCGGCGGCTCGGTCGTACGCTGGGCCATGTGCCTGACGGGCATCGGCCTGATGATCGGATCGCTGGCCGAGCGCGGGCGGGTGGGATTCTATTCGCTGAGGGCCTGGGACAACGACCCCGTGTTTGCCGCCGCGGCCAAAGCGCCGGGGCTGCTGTTGACCGTCCCCCGCATGGGCATCGCCCAACTGCGGTCACGCCGCGGCCTGGTGCTTTACGGGCAGGCACTCAACCAGATCACCTACGTGCCCGACTCGGGCCCGGCCATCAACCGCGTGCTGAAAGGCATTTATGACGACGATTTACTGAAACCACGTCCACCCGGCTGGGTGAAATGCGGGGGCATCATGCACGACAGCGCCCACGGCGTCTGGGAAGATCGCAGCCCCGACGAGTGGCGGCGATTGGGGCGAGAATTCGGCTTCTCGACCATCCTGACGTATCGCGATTGGCGGCTCAAACTGCCCGTCGCCGCGCAGACGCGTAAGCTGATTCTCTACCGTGTGCCAGAAGGGGTTTCCACCGCTTCGCGCAGCCCGCGGACAAGCGAGATCAGTATCGACCCCTAGGATGACCTTCCCAGGTCGTCCATGCGGCTTCAGATGGTTGCCCGGTGGGCGATCTACTGTAGGAAGGTCGCCTTACCGACGCCGCTGCCTCGGGATTGCCGGTTTGGGTTAGCGCCCGCGTGAAGCATATTCCAGAACGGGCCGATTTGCGATTATCATATCGGTTCGCCCGTCGCCGGGCCGATTTTTGGTTCGCAACCTCCTGCCGCGTCCATGGACATTCTCAACCGACTCGAGCGCCGGTTCGGCCGCTTCGCGATTCCCAACCTGACGTTGGTGTTGTGCGTCTTGCAAGTGGTGGGCTTTGCCGTCGCCTACAGCAAGCCGGAAAATCTGGAGCTGATGATGCTCAGCATGGCCGAAGTGGCCCAAGGGCAGGTCTGGCGACTGGCCACCTTTCTTTGTTTTCCCGGGGCGTCGAATCCGATTTTTTTCTTGTTTGCGATCTGCATGTTCTATCTGATGGGCGCGACGCTCGAAGCGAACTGGGGCGAGTTTCGCTACAATCTCTACGTGGCCATCGCCACGGCGGCCACGCTGGCCGCGGCTTGCCTGTTTCCCTTCCACCCGGTGACCAACGTCTTCATTGGCGGTTCGGTGTTTCTGGCATTCGCCCACCTATACCCAAACTTCACCATCATGCTGTTCTTCCTGCTGCCGGTGAAGATCAAATGGCTGGCGCTGCTGACTTGGATTTTTTACTTCCTCGGCCTGGCGACCGGAGACTGGGCCACGCGGGCTTTCATCGTCGCCTCGATCTGCAACTTTTTGCTGTTCTTCGGCAAAGACATCTTCCGCCAGGCCATCGATCGCAAGCGGCACATGGAGTGGCAGGCCAAGCGGCTGCGGAAGCCCGACAAACCATTTCACTGCTGCGCCATCTGTGGCGCCACCGAACGCACGCATCCGAAAATGGATTTTCGCTACTGCACCAAGTGCGCCGGAAGTTATGAGTACTGTGCCGATCACCTTCGCACCCATGAACACGTCGCGCTCGGGGCCTCGGCCGCGCAAGCCGCGGGCGGCGACCGCGCCGACGGCGGCCTGTCATGAGCGCCGCACGCGATGTCCTGCCGTTGGACGCCACGGTTGAGCCGGCCACACAAGCAGACGCTGTGGCCGAGGTCCGCCGCGCCCACGCTTCGCAAACCCCGCTTTACACGATCGGCGGCGGCACGAGTTTGACTTTCGGCTTGCCTGCCCGAGACCGCGGCACGGGGCTGGTGCTCACCGGGCTGAACCGCGTGGTCGATTATCCCGCCGGCGACATGACGATCACGGTCGAGGCGGGCATGACCATGGCCGCCTTGGCCGCGGAACTTGCTCGCGAAGGTCAGCGGCTGCCCGTCGATGCGGCCCAGGCCACGCAGGCGACGCTGGGCGGTTTGATCGCCACCAACTTCAGCGGGCCGCGCCGTTATGGTTACGGCACGATTCGCGACTATGTAATCGGTATCAGCGCCATCGACGGGCGCGGCACACCGTTCAAGGGCGGCGGACGGGTGGTCAAGAACGTCGCCGGCTACGACTTCTGCAAATTGCTCACCGGATCGCTGGGCACGCTGGCCGTGATTACTCAAGTGACGCTCAAGGTGCGGCCGGTGGCCCAGACCACCGCGCTGGTCAGTTGTCCGGTGCCCTCATGGCCGCAGGCCGAAACGCTGTTGGCGGCGCTGGTTGATTCGCGCACCACGCCAACCGCCATCGAACTGGTCAGCGGCCAGCATTGGCAAAACGATTCGACAACCGCGGTTGCCAGTGGCATGATCGGGCGACTGATCGTCGGGTTCGAGGGCAGCGCATTGGAAGTCACTTGGCAACGCGAGCAACTCGCGCGCGAATGGCGCGAACTAGGTGTGTCAGACATCGACGATCATGCCGACGCGGCCCCGCAGCGGCTCTGGAACGTTCTAACCGAGTTTCCCAGCCAGCCGGCGGCCTTGACGCTGAAGGCCAATCTGCGTCCCAGCGCCGTTGCCGCCTTCATGGAATTGTTGCGGCAACTCGAGGTCGAGATCTCGCTGCAAGCGCACGCGGGCAATGGCATCGTGATCGCTCGGTTCGCCGAATTCTCGCCCAGCGACGCGGGCCGCATTCTGGTGCAGCAATTGCAGCCGGCGGCCGCGCGGGCCGGTGGCAACGTGATCGTCTGGTCGGGCCCTTCGGGAGATTTAACGCGCCAGGCCACCTGGGGCGCCGCCACCGCCGACGCCGCGCTGATGCGCGAGGTCAAGCGACAGTTCGACCCGCTGGGGTTGCTCAATCCGGGACGGTTTGTCTACGGGGCATTGTGAGACATTCAGGCGGCGAGCGAAGCCGGCTCGGCCCGCGCCGCGCCGACCAGCGCGGCGACCAAGGCGTCGGGCGAGTGCTTCGCGCGCCAGGCGGGCGCGCGGGCCTCGGCCCGCAGGCGATATTCGTCGTAATGCTCAATCAGCCGCTCGACCGCGTCGCACAGCGAGGCTTCGTCGTAAAACACCTCGCCGCCGCCCGGCGGCAACTGTGCCGACATCCAACTGCGTGCAGGCGCCACCACGGGCCGTCCGCCCGCCAACGCCTCGGCCAAGGTGCCCGAGCTGCAGGCCCGATAGCGGTTGCGGTCATACGGCAGCAGCACGGCGTCGGCCCGCGAGACCAGGGCATAATAATCTTCCGGCGTCAGCGGCGCATCGAGCCCCAGCAGCTCGACCGATTCGGCCGGGAATCGCTTGAGCCGCTCGAGGCTCGCCGCGCTCTGCGGATTGTATTGCGGAGCGCTCACGTTGGCCTGCACCAACAGCCGCGCTCGGCCGGCGCGGAAATAGTTCTTGTAAAGCCGGTCGACCAGGCCGGGCAAATACGGAAAGCCCTTTTCGTCGCGGGCCTCGCCCAGGTAGGCCAGCCGTAGCGGTTCGCCGGGGCGGCGATCGACTGGCCGGATCCATTCGCCCCGGAATGGAATTGGCAGCACGCCAAAAGATTGCCGCGCGATTCGTTGATAATCGTGGGCCAGTTCCTCGGTGTCGGTATAAAACCGGATGCGCTCGGGGCAGCCGGCGCGCTCAGTCAGCGACAGGAACGTTCGATAAAGCTGCACCAGCGGCGATTGCTCCAGCTCAGTCTGCGTCGGCTCGGAGCGAAACAGCGAGTGCCGGAATTCCAAATGAAACGTCGGTGAGTGCTGCCCCAGTCGCTGCACGGCCAGGCAAACCGCCAGCACCTCGCGGGCGTGCGCGGTGCCCAGCAAGATGTGATCGCCGGCGGCGGCGCCGGTGAGCCCGAGCAGCCGCTCTAAGTCTTCCCGAAAGATCAGCCCATATTCGATTTCACGCGCCTGGTCAGGCCCCAGCCCTGCCAACGCCTCGGCCACCAGGTCGGACATGGCGGAATCGCCCAAAGCCCGCCGGACGCGTGGCATCTCTGACAGGCATTCACGAGAGTCGCGCGGCTCGCTTCCGACGCTTTGGCGGATCCGGAACAATCGCGCGCGCAGCGGCGCACGATACTGCGGCCGCAGAATGCGCGGAACGCACCCTTTGGCTAACCATCGTACAGCCTCATAGAGCACCGGCGGAAGCAAATAAAACGCCGCGCGCTGGCCGGCCCACGCACACCGGCGGCAGCCATACGCAACCTGGCGCAAAAACTCTGCGAGCTGATCCTCCGGCCGGTAGGTCGCCTTTCGCTCCGCGCAGAAAGGCGCCCTTCGCTCGGCAAAAGTATCGCCCGCGTCGCCCTTCTCCTGGTTCGCTACGTCCAGCTCCGCCGGCGGCTGGTCCATCCAGTGGTCGGTGCGAAAGATCGGATAGGCATCGAGCCCATCGGGCAGCAGCTCCGGTCGGCATTCGACGTGCGTGGCCAGCACGGGCCGCCAGCCCGCCCGGCGGGCCGCCTCGGCCACCGAGATCGATGTTTCGAAATAATGCCCGCGATGATCGCGCAGGCCGTTGTTCAGAATGATCAATTGCGGTTGCATGGGCCGCGAATCCTAGAGAATTCGCCCGCCGGAGGCAAGATAAGCCAGGCGGCGCAGGAGGGGAGGGCGCAGGAACGGGTCAGCGCCGCGAACCTCACGATGCTCTGATCGGTTTTGACGGTCGAGATCAGTAATGGCCTCTGTAGGGAACGGACTCCGTGCCGTTCCGTGTGGGGCGGTGCGAGGCCGTCACGCCCTTCGGTCGAACGCATCGCAGCGGAAGGAAGACGTCGATTGGCAGCTCGCGCCAGCGGCACGGAGTCCGTTCCCTACAGACGTCGAACGTAAGAACTACCGGTTTTGCTCGTCAACACCGATCAGAGGTCCATTGCAAACCCGTTCCTACGCCCGCGGGGATGGCCTTAGTTAGGCCCTATCCGAAAACCGGCCGGCGGGCGAAACGCCGCACCACCATGCGGGTTCTCGGGTAGGCTCCTCGGCAGAGAAGTTGCCCGCGCGAGCGCCGCTCCGCGACAGTCTCGACCGCGGTAGCTTGCTTGACAGCGCACTTTCAGCGGATACGATGCGCGAACAAGTCTAATTTGCCCGATCCGGCGCAGTTCAATCGCGGCGGGTCGGCGCACGATTGCAGAGCTCGAGACGGGTATCCACCGCACGGGTATTCACCGTGCTGCGTCTAGCGCGAGGGGGCAGATCGCAGTTTCGGTTCATTCCGCCTTACCGGGAAAGGATTGGTTCGATGGCTTTTGCTTCGTGGACGGATGATGTCGGATTGGGCGAGCGGATGCGCGTCAACCAGCCGCTCGCGCCGCACTTTGCTCGTAGCGGTCCATACTATGTTGAGGAGAAGTGGCGCTGTGTGATTTTACGCGATCGATTATGAAAAGGGCATGGATGCCGAGCAACTCAAGGAGGATGTGCGCCAGGGGCGCATCCCGGTCGATCAACTGGTCGATATCATCGTGACCTTGCAGAAGCAGC
>JAICLL010000305.1 GCA_025927475.1 Pirellulales bacterium | reverse complement strand
GGATGCATGGGATGGCTCATTAACTACCTAGGACTCAATAGTAGCCCAGGATTTAACGGAGAGAACACATTTATACCAACGAAATCCATCGCGATCCGTGACGCACAGACCGACTTGGCTGTACTCGTGGCGCTCGCCGCGTCCGGAACGCAGATTATCTTGACAGAAGGAAGCACGCCGGTGGCTCGCATCGTGAGCGCCAATGGGCCGCGCGTAGCCGGGCTGCATCGAGGCGCTATTTCCGCCACCGAGGATTTCGACGAGCCGCTATCAGATCAGTTTTGGTCGGGCGAAGCATGAGATTCTTGTTCGATACTCATGCATTCATCTGGTGGGATAGCGAACCAGAGAGGCTCTCCGTCAGTGCACGTGCGGCCTGTGAAGATCCGGCAAACATTTTGCTATTCAGCGTAGCGAGCGCCTGGGAAATGCAAACCAAGGTCAGTCTTGGCAAGTTGCACCTCAAGCAGCCGCTGGCCGACATCATTGCCACCAACAAAAAACAAACGGCGTTCAGATCCTTCCGGTTCATTTGGAACATGTATTAGGCGTCGGCGCACTGCCGGCTCGGCACAAGGACCGATTCGATCGACTATTGATTGCGCAATCGAATGTCGAACAGGTTTTATGGATGAGCCATGACTCGGTGTTCCGAGATTATCCGGTGCAGCTTTTTTGGTAATTCGCATCCGCTCAACGGCTGGAAAGGGCATAACCTACTGCTTCAATTCTTCCACCAGCCGGTCGGCCTGGTAGACCTTCTCCAGCGCTTCGAGAATGGCGCTGGAATGCACCGACACGGCACGCGCCAAGGTGTCGCTGTAGACAAAGTCGAGCACGAGCGAATAGATGTTGCCGTCGAAAATGATGCCCACCAGTTCGCCCTTGCGGTTGATGACCGGGCTGCCCGAGTTGCCGCCGATGATGTCGGCGGTCGAGACGAAATTCAGCGGCGTTTTGAGATCGAGTGCCTTGCGCCGCTCGATCCAGCGGGGCGGCAATTGAAAGGGCGGCGTCTCGCCGTGCTCCTTGGCGTGCTGGTAGGCGCCGGCCAGCGTGGTCCAGGGCGGCACCTTCTCGCCGCGCTCTTCATACCCCTTCACCTGGCCGAACGCCAGCCGCAACGTGAAGGTGGCGTCGGGCGCCAAATCGGCGCCGAACTGGGCGAACTGGGCCTTGGCGATCTTGCCATACGCCTGCTGCAGCGGCTCTTCGACTTGTTCTTCGTAGGTCTTGCGCACGCGTCGCGCCGGGGCGTCGATCTGCCTGGCTAGCTCGATCAGCGGATCGCCGCACGACTCGACCGCCGCGCGGCCGCCCTCGACCAGACGCCGCCGCACCTCGACCTCGGCCAGCTTCGACCCTTCGATCAAGGCCGTGGCCCGCCGGCTGGGCGACTGGCGCCCCATGATCGCTTGCACCTGTTCGCTGTCGGCCCCCAGGATCTCTTCGAGCATGCCCAGCGAGTCGGCCAGCTTGGCAATCTCCAAGTCGCGATAAATCGGCGCTTCGGAGAAAAGTTGCTGCTTGAGCGATCCCAGCCCGGCCTCGGCGTACTCACGCAGCCGCTGGGCGTTGGGCATTTCGGTTTCGTCGGTCAAACGCACAATCCGTCGGGCAATCTGAAACTGTTCGCTGTTGAAGGCCGCGCCGAATTCGAGCAGATACCAATTGTCGTAGATGCCGCCCCACGTTTTCAGGGCCTGGTCGACTTGCTGCCAGGCGTCGCCATAGGCTTCGGCCAGCTTGCGATCGTTCTTTACCGCGCGGCGCAACTGGTCTTCGGCCTTTTGCTTCTGGCCGAGAATTTCGGGATCTTGCAGGCCGGCCAGGCCGCCCAGCCGCGCCTTGCGGCTGTTTTGATAAGAGAACAGCTCTTCTTGCGCCTGCCGCGCGTTTTCGGCGCTGCGCTCGCTGTAGTTGCGCAGCATCACCTCGCGGCGCCGCAACACATTGAGCGACCGCGGCATCACGCGGTCGCGCAGAAACTTGAGATGGGCCACCGTGTTCAGCCGGTTGGTGCGGCCCGGATGGCCCGAAACAAAAATCAGCTCCTCGTCGCCCGCGCCCGACTTGCTCCAGGTAAGATGATGCTCGATTTGGGCCGGTCGATCGTCTTCATACGCCCGGAAAAAACAGATGTCGAGATCGTAGCGGGGATATTCAAAGTTGTCGGGGTCGCCGCCGAAAAAGGCGATGGCCTTTTCCGGGGCGAAGACCAGCCGCACGTCGGTGTATTTTTTGTAGCGGTACAGATGGTATTGGCCGCCTTGATAAAGCGTGACCACGTCGCTGCGCAGGCCGGTCTGGCGGAACGATTCTTCCTCGTTGGTGTTCATGACCGCGCGGCGGGCCTGGCGCGCGTCGCCCGCACCGGCTTCGCGCACCGCTTCGTTCACCCGGTCGGTCACGTCTTCGATGCTCATCAACACGTTGAGCTCCAGGTCGACGCACTTGCGCTCGTCGTCGCGATTGGCGGCAAAAAATCCTTCTTGCAGATAGTCGTGCTCGGCGGTGCTGAGCTTTTGCAGGGCGTCGGCCCCCACGTGGTGATTGGTCATCACCAGCCCGTCGGCCGACACGAACGAACCCGAACCGCCGCTGTTGAACCGCACGCTGGCCCGCTGCACATGCGCGAGCCAGTCGTCGCTGGGCTCAAAATCGTAGCGATCGTTGAGCAGTTTTCGGGGCGGTTCGTTGATCAGCCACATGCCTTCGTCGGCCCCCAGGGAATTGAAACCGGATGCGACCAGGAACAATGCGGCCCAAAGCGCTCGTTGCATGGCTTGCCTTCGTCGGGAGGTTGGTTCGGTTGCTTCATTCAAGCCGTCAATATGCCCCATCGAGCTAGCTTGGCCAAGGGGTGGAGATGAGGGGATACGAAGAGAGATAAGGAGACGCGGTCTTTTCTTAGCACCGCCTTTTTGTCAGACGATTCGAGGGGACGCGCGGCATCGCCCCTGGGCGTCTTGAACGAATTTCAGCTTCGGCGGACGGTCGGTTCCACGCTACTCCCGCCCAAAGAGGCCTTTTCCAAACCGTTCGATTGCTGCTCTGCGCCTGGCGTGCCATAATCAGCCATGAATGAAAAGGATCGATGTCTTGGTTCGTCACACCACGGCCTGACGCTTCCGATGGCAGTCGGCCACCTTCCCGACGCGAGCAGCCGATTGGCTCTGGCGCCGCGGCACCAGGGATTCTCGGCGCATGGAGCCGTTTCAAGACGGGTCATCGTCCACCTCCTTTTCCAGGGCTTCGAGGTGCTCGACGACGATTCGCGACAGCGTTCGTAGCGCATGCTGTCGGGCCGCCTGAGGCAACACCGTCCAGAGG
>JAICLL010000131.1 GCA_025927475.1 Pirellulales bacterium | reverse complement strand
TTGGTCTTGCCTTTTTCATGGAACATTGGGCCTGCACGCCGGCGTTTCGTCCCATACCCGGTGCTTCCAGTAAAATCACCGGCACGGTTCGCCGCCAGCTCCCAAACAGGCCCCGTTGCTTTGGTCATACCAGGTACGATAATTGGGTAGGTCCTAAAGTTGAGTTGCTGCGGATAACGAGACACTAATTCGAAGCGCAAGTTTTGATGTTGCGCTTTCGACACCAGGGTAACCGCCCCCTCGCAGGCTTGCCCGGCAGGAGCGTGAGTTTGCTGTCTAGTCTCTGCCGCCGCCACGCCGCCCGCGGCGGCTTGGCGGCGGCAGAGACTAGACAGCGGACGGAGCGGCGGGGGGCGATCGTGTCTTAGCCACCAAACTTGTTCACCTGTCAGACTTTGTCTCGACGGCCTCGACCAACTCAACTTTGCGACACCAACTGCCCCGCGACAGCGGTTGTCGGCGCGTCGCGCAGGCGTTACGATGCGGCAGATAATGGACGACGCCACCCGCCTGAATGTTTAGATATGCCCGGCCTGCTGATCAAAAACGGTCGCCTCATCGACCCGAGCCAATCGCTCGACCGCGTTGGCAACCTGCTGGTGCATGACGGCCGGATTGCCGCCTACGACGCCGCCGAAAACGGCCAGGAGGTGGTGCTGGAGGCCGCGGGCAAAATTGTCGCGCCGGGGCTGATCGACATGCACGTTCACCTGCGCGAGCCGGGCCGCGAAGAAGATGAAACCATCGCCACCGGCACCGCCGCGGCGCTGGCGGGCGGATTCACCTCGATCGCCTGCATTCCCAACACCGAGCCGCCCATCGACACCCAGGCCACCGTCGAGTTTGTCCGCCACCAGGCGGCGCTGGCCGGCAATTGCAATGTGTTTGTGGTGGCCTGCGTCAGCAAAAACCGCGAGGGCAAAGAGCTGGCCGAAATCGGGCAGTTGGTCGAAGCCGGCGCCGTGGCGTTCAGCGACGACGGCGCCCCGGTGTACGACCCCGAACTGCTCCGCCGCGCCTACGAATATTGCCTGATGTTCGGCAAGCCCATCTTGAACCACGCCGAAGTGCTGGAACTGACCCGCGGCGGCGTGATGCACGAAGGGCTGGTGTCGATGATGCTGGGTCTGCCGGGCATGCCCGCCGCCGCCGAAGACGTGATGGTCAGCCGCGACATCGCCCTGGCCGAAGCCACCGGCGGGCGGATTCACATCATGCACGTTTCGACCGCCGGCAGTGTCGAGCTGGTGCGGCGCGCCAAGCGGCGGCAGGTGCGCGTGACCACGGAAGTTTGCCCGCACCATTTTGCGCTCAGCGACGAATGCCTGCGGTCGTTCGACTCGAACTACAAGATGAGTCCGCCGCTGCGTGCCCGGCACGACGTCGAGGCCTGCATAGCCGGGCTGACCGACGGCACGATCGACGTCATCTGCACCGATCACGCTCCGCACGCCGCGGAAAAGAAAATGCAAGAGCTCGATCGCGCGCCGTTTGGCATTGTGGGCCTTGAAACGGCGCTGGGCCTGGTGGCCAGCGAGCTCGTGGCGCCGGGGCATCTGACCTGGCCGCAGGCGATCGAAAAGATGACGATCAATCCGGCCCGCGTGCTGGGCATTCCCAAGGGCACCTTGGCCATCGGCGCCGACGCCGATGTGACGATTATCGATCCCGAGTATGCCTGGACGGTCGATCCCGCTCGGTTCCGCTCGAAGAGCCGCAACACGCCGTTCGCGGGCCGCCGGCTTCGCGGCCGGGCCGACACGGTGATTGTCGGCGGCAAAGTCAAGTATTGCGCTACACGCTAAACTTGATGTTCAAAATATCGCCGTCGCGGATGACGTAGTCCTTCGGCTCTTGTCGCACCAGGTGAGCCGCCTTGACCTCGCGCTCGCTGCCGAGGCGGACCAGATCGTCCACCTGCATCGTTTCGGCGCGGATGAAACCGCGCGCCAAGTCGCTGTGAATGTTGTCGGCCGCTTCCAGCGCCGTTCCGCCCTGCCGCAACATCCAAGTGCGGACCTCCTTCTCGCCCGCCGTGAAATACAGCATTTGCCCGGACGCATCGAGAATGGCGCGCAGCACGGCGTCGCGCCGCGAACCGCCGGCCAGGCCCATCTCGCGCTCGAATTCGAGGCGGTCGGCTTCTTCCATGCGGGCAAGCTCGCGCTCCAGCCCGACGCGAACGGCCAGCATGCGCGGCTCGGCAGCCGTCGCCGGGCGGTCGAATCGCTCGATCTGTTCGTCGTCGTCGGCCGTGTTCACCACCACCAGCATCGGCTTCTCCCACATCAGGCGAAAACTGCGGGTGGATTTGAGTTCTTCTTCCGACATTTTATCGGCGGTCAGCGGCTGACCGGCTTCGAGCGATTGCAGCACGCGCTCCAGCGCGGCCAACTCGGCCAGCTCCTGATCGCGGTTGGGCCGCGGCTTCTTGACGCTTTCGCGCAAGCGGCCAATGCGACCGGAAACAATCTCCATGTCGGCCAGCAGCAAGTCTTCGCGAAAGCCGGATAGGTCGGCCAGCGGATCGCTGCCCCCAAATGCCGCCACCACCAGCACCAGGCAGCCCGCTTCGCGAATCAGGCCCAGGCGGACAGGGTTGCCCTCGTGGGTGCGGCTTAGCCCCGGGGTGTCGACCAACTCAAGCGACGCCAGCGTGATTTTTTTGGGATGATAGATCTGCGAGAGCAGCTCGACGCGCGGCTCGGGCACCGGCGACATCGCGCTTTGGCTGGTGTGGGCCAGCGCCGGGTCGGCGGATGCCCCGGTGAGCCATTCGAACAGGGCCGTTTTGCCCGAGCCTTGATAGCCGACGATTCCAATTTTCATAGGGAACAGGGGATAGGGGGTCGGGATTCAGAGGGGCAGGGTTCGGGGGAAACAGCCCCCTGGATCTCTGCAGTGAACGCGGAGCTCTCAGGCGCGGCTCGACGCTTGCGCGTGCTGAACGCTGAACGCTGAACCCTGAACCCTCAAGGCTTGGGCCAGCGCAGAAAGGGCCTGTTGTACCGCCAGCGACTCGGCGTTGTCCAGGTCTCGGCCGCCGAACCGCACGCGGTAATAAAGATCGACAATGCGGCGGGGTAAAGCGGCCACCGGCCTGGTAGCCGGCGCTTCGGCCAACTGGCCGCCGCTGGCCAGCGCAAACTCACGCTGCGTCTGATGCGGTTGCCGGCGCATGCCGTACCGCGCGAGAAGCGACTCGAACTGGTCAAAAAACTCGACGCGCCGCGCCGAATCGCGGCGCTTGCCCGCTCGTTTGGTCCACCAGCGAACGATCCATCGGGCGGCCGGTCTCAGCAGCAGATAGAGCGCAACCATGGCCAGCAGGGCCATCATGACGAGCAGCAGCCACAACGATCCGCCCTGGCGAGTGGCGTCAAATTGACCGCGCAACGACTGCCCGAGCCGTTCGCCCAACAAGCGGCGCTGCTCTTCATCGGCCAGGTCGTGCAGCATCTGTTCGGCGCGTTCGACCAGCGGCTGAAAGATTGCCTCCTGCTGCCGCTTCGAGTCGAGTCCGAGCACATAGGTGGTCCAGACAAACTGTGTCAGGTCGAGCAACTGGCGGATGGTATAGCCGCCCAAGACGCCAGAGAGCCGGTCGGCGTCGAACCGGCTCGGCGTGGGATCGAGAATTAGCCAGGCGCCGTGGTCTTGAGCCTGGCGATTGTCCTCCAGATTCGAAGGCAGCGAGTTGGGGCCCAGGTACGCCTCGACCCAGGCATGGGCGTGCAACTCTTGCACGGTATAGGACTTGGTGGCACTGTTCCATTGGCCGCTCTTGTACCCGATGGCCAGGCGCGCGGGAATGCCGCGGCTGCGCAACATCATGGTTAGCGCGCTGGCAAAATACTCGCAATGGCCCGCGCGGTGCTGCGTGACGAAATCCTCGATGGGATCCAGGCGGGCGTCACGCGTGACAGGCTTCAACGAATATTGAAACAAGCCGGTGTCGCGCAGATGGCTCTCGAGCAGCCCCGCGATTTGCTCTCGCTGACCCGGCGGCAAATGACCCGCCACCGTCGCCGCCTCCCGCCGCACTCCGGCGAGCGGATCGCGTTGATCCGTTCGTCGTGGCATTTGCAACATGTCGCGCAGATGCTGCGGATCGGGCCGTTTGGCAGCGGGTATGGCACGCACTGGCACGTGATCGCGGAAATTCGTGGTAATCAATTCGTATTCGTCCTCATTTTCCATACTTCGCTGCTGGCGCGAGATCTGCGCCGTCTCCGTCGAGCACGACAAGTCAAACTGACCCGCCTGAAACGCCGGCATGACGCTAAACACGATGGCGTCGCTGCGCGGACGGAGACGGATGATCTCTTTCACCAACTGGGCCTCGCGCGGCACATCGGCGGGGTTGAAGTGGTTCATGCTTTTCACCGGGTCGTTGCCGCTGCGACGTCGCTGCCACTCTCCACGGAAATATCGTTCGAGCGCGCCCCCGCGAAACAGGGCGCCGTCGCCCGCGATGCGGTAAGGCTCCCCCTCCTTGCCGCCCGCAAAATCGACGAACCGCACCTGCATCACCTCTTCCGGGTTTTCCGAGACCTCACCCAGTTCGCCCAGGGCCACATTTTCGGTGAACCCGATGGTGGCAAAGGTGGCGGCGCCGCGCGGCCGCCAGGGCGACCGTTTGCCCAGTCGGGGCAAGCCGATGAACCACATCGAGGCCAAAACCAGGGTGGCCACGGCGATCCACGTGATCTGCCGCGTAAATTCCCAAGTCAGTCCGGTTTCGGTGCTTACCGCCGGTTGCACTCCGGAGAAAGCAGCGGGGCGACCGGCCAAAGGCCAGCGGCGGACCGTCGCGGGTTGCCTCGCGTCACTGGCTGACGTGGCCAGCGGCGAGGCGACGGCCAACGCGTCATCCAACGGCGGCTCGACGTATTTCGATTGCTCGCGATACAAAACGAACAGCGCCATCGTGACCAGGCCGATGGCCAGATAAGCCGGCAACAGCGCCCCGAACGCAATGTTCAGGTTCAGTGCGCTGGCCACCGCCACTTGCAACAGGCTGAGCAGCAGCAACAGCCAATAACTGCGGATGTTCTTCTTGCGATAGTGCAATACAAACTGCAAATAGATCAGCAGGTTCGCCAGTGCCAACAACTGGCTCTCGGCGGCATAGCCATTCCAGTGGTGCACGGTCACCGCCAGGGCAATCAGGCCGGCAATGTTAGCAGCCAACGTGTTAAGCTGGAGCCAGCCGCGCGCATCCGTCAGATACACCGAGCTGCAGGCGACGATCACGGCCAACACCGGCAAGATGGCGTCGTGTTCGCCCATGCCTAGCAAAAGCGTGCCCAGCGTCGTCAGGGCCGCGACGTTGATTTGTAGCAGTCGCTCGACCGTCATTGTCAAAGCCATCACCTTTCGCTTGACCGCGGAATGTTCCTAGTCAATGACAAACACCTCGCCCAGGCGATCCGAGCTGGCGTCGATGGTTCGCAGCTTGGGCAGCCAGGTGCGGCGGCGGGGGTCTTTCCAGACCTCGCCATATTGCTCTTGGTCGTCTAAGTATACCGGGCGGGTCGAGACCAGCACTACTTGGGCGCCGCGGCGAACCTTGTCGAGCACTGCCGACAAGGTCTCGGGCAGGAGCTCGCGCGGGGCGGCCTCGCACATCGCCAGTCGCCGCATCACCTCGTGCAGCAAGGCGGTCGAGGTGGGGCCGTTTTCGAACCAAGGCTCACGCCCCGTGGCGGCCACATAAAGCCATCGCCCGCCGCCCCGGCACAGATCGGCCACCACGGTTGCCACAAAACTCACCGCCAATTCCACGGCGTCCGTCTGCTCGGGCCGCGGCGGGTCGGGCTGCCAAAGGTCGAGCACCAGCGCCAGGTCTTGATGACGTTGTTGCTCGAATTGGCGGACGACGGGCGTCTGCCGCCGGGCGCTGGTGCGCCAGTGCAGCCAGCGGCGACTGTCTCCGCTGCGCCAATCGCGCAGTCCGTAAAACTCGCCCTCGAGCACGCCCTGCCGCCGCGACACCGTGCCCGAACCCGCTTCGCTGGCTTGCTCGATCCGCTTCCAGCCAGGCAGCAGCCGCCCCAATCGCGGAAACACCACGAGCGAATCGTATTGGTCGGTCGTCATGCGATAGTGAAACAAGCCCAAAGGGAAGCGGGCGGAAACCTGCAGCGGTCCGAACCGATAGCGACCGCGCTCGACCAGCCGCCCGCGATAACTGGCCAGCCGCGGCTCTCCGGGCGGCAAATAGGCGATGAGTGTTTGCGCCGTCAAGGCCGGAGGCCGCCGGCCCTTCGACTCGCGCACGATTCGATCGCTGACCTCCAGCGCCCAGCTTGGCAGACGCCGCCGCCGGTTGACCGCCGCGAACTCGACCACCAGCAAATCGCCGGCAGAGATCGATTCGGGCAGGCGGCGCCGCACCTCGACCTTGCGCAACATCTTTTTCACCACCCGCCAGCACATCACCATTGAGCCGGCCAGCATGCCGAACAAGATCATCAGCAGGTTGATTTGGCGGGTGATCGCCCCCGCCAGGATGAATGCGGCAATGCCCAGATAGCACCAGCCCTCGAACGTGAGCGAGATGCGATAGCGCGTTCGCGGCGTTGCAGAGGAGCGACGAGTCGAGAGCCGAGGCAGCAACACGAGTGGTCCTCGCCCAGGCAAATTGGGCAGCGTCAAGAGGTGTTCACGTTCAGGCTATTGTAGCCGTGGACGCCCTCGGCGGCCACCCGCCGCAGACTCGGAACTCGGGCCGAAAAGCAGAGCCGCACGGCGTCTGTCGCAGCGACTCACTCACGAGCAACGGCTCAATGCAGCGCGTCCAGGGCGTCGTAGGTGGGTTGCATGATCGCGCTGAACAATTGGAAAATCACCAGCACGATGATGGCCGCCACCAGCAACCAGACGCCAAAACCCGCCAACGTAGTCAGCGCCACCAAGGCCCGCTGGGCGCGGTCTTGATATTCGCGGGAGAGAATCTCCATGGTCTCGGGCAGGCGGCCGGCGCGCTCGCCCACTTCCAGGCTGTCGAGAAACTCGCGCGGAAAAGCACGCGTGTCGGCGAAGGCCTCGGTCACTTCGTGGCCGGCCTTGATCGAGTGCAGAATGTCGGCGGTGTGCTGACTGTAGTGCACGTTGCCCATGCTGCGCAGGCACAGCGGCAACGCCCGCAGCAGGTCCATGCCGGCCTCGAGCGTCAGGTACATGGTCCAGGCCAGCTTGGACATCGCCAGTGTTTGCAGCGGCCCGCCCAACCCGGGCGTTCGGATCAAGATCAACTGCACCGGGCGAGTCCAAGCCAGGCCGCGGCGGAGTGCCCGTGTCAGCACCGCCACCACGGCCACGACGGCCGCAACATAGAGTGAATAGATCACCAGGCCCCGAGTGCCATAAAGCCCCAGCCCTAAAAAATCGAACGGCTTGCCGTTGGGCATCTTTGGCAGAAAGCCCATGATGAAGATCAGCAGCCCAATCACCCCCACGGCGGCGCAAAGCTGCAACATGGGCCAGGCGATGGCGGCCATAAAGATCCGCCGCAGACGCACCTGATGCTCGTAGTGCTCAGCCAGCCGGCGCAGCACCTCGGCCAGTTTGCCGGTTTGTTCCCCCACGTCGATCAGTTCGTGAAACAGCGTGGGAAAATAGCCGCCGGCTTCGTGCAGCGCGTCGGCGACCGTTTCTCCGCGGTTGATTCCCTCGGCGACCAGTTCCATATGCCGGCGCAGGCCGAGTGAACTGCGGCCCGTGCTTTCGCGCGCCCAAACGCGGCGAATCTCGACGCCCGCCTCCAGGCTGGTGGCCAGCCGCCGGCAAAGCTGCGACAACTCGCCAAGCTTGATGCGGGGGGAAAAGAAAAAGAACATGCGGCGCCGCTGGTGGGTCGAAGGAAATCAGGTGGTCTTGTTGGTACGCTCCATCATATACTAGGAACGCCGATTCTGTTATCCGTGCCCATCCGCGTCATCCGTGGTCGCCAAAACGTACGAAGCTAAGACGATGAAGCATTGGGACACAGTCGCCGTGGTTGGCATCGGGCTGATCGGAGGGTCGATCGGGTTGGGTCTGCGGCGCCGCGGTCTGGCCCGCGAAGTCGTCGGCGTGGGTCGGCGACAAGAAAGCTTGCAGACGGCCGTACAGCTTGGGACGGTCGATCGCACCACGCTCGATCTGGCCGCCGCCGCCGCCGAAGCCGATCTGATCATCGTGTGCACGCCGGTCGGGCGGATTGCCGCCGACGTGCGCGCGGCGGCGGCCGCCTCGCAACGCCGACCGCTCATCACCGATGTCGGCAGCACCAAGGCGCAGATCGTGGCCGAACTGGAAGGCGGGCTGCCCGGCGGCGCACGGTTCGTCGGCAGCCATCCGCTGGCGGGCGGCGAAAAGAACGGCCCCGCGGCGGCCGATGGCGATCTGTTCGTCGGCCGCACGGTCGTCGTCACGCCCACCGCCCTCACGCGGCCAGGCGATGCGGCCGACCTTGAACAGCTTTGGATCGACCTCGGGGCGCGCGTCGTGCGCATGTCGCCTGACGATCACGATCGCGCCTTGGCCGCCACCAGTCATCTACCACACCTGGTGGCCGCGGCGTTGGCGGCTGCCACTTCGATCGATGATTTGCCCCTGACTGCTTCCGGGTGGGCCGACAGCACGCGCATCGCCGCCGGCGATCCCGAACTGTGGTCGCAAATCTTTATGAGCAATCGAGCAAATGTGTTGGCAGCCCTCGACCGTTATCGAACGGCGCTCGACAACTTTCAACAGGCCCTTGGCGATGGCAGCGAGCCGCAATTGATCCGGCTGTTGGGCGAGGCCAAGTGCCGCCGCGACGCGCGAAACGAAAGACCGTGAGGCCGCCGATGTCGATTCGCGGACTGATCTTCGATCTGGACGGCACCCTGGTCGACTCCAGTCTCGATTTTGAGCAAATGCGCCGCGAGATGGGCCTGCCGCCGGAATCTCCCTTGCTCGAGTCGCTGGCGAAAATGAGCGCCGCCGATGCCGAGCGGTGCCACGCCATTCTCCAGCGACACGAAGGCGCGGGCGCCGAGCGCGCGGTGCTGATGCCCGGCGTCGCGGCATTTTTGACCGAGGCGGCGACCCGTGGCATCCGTTGCGCGGTGTTCACGCGCAATGGCCGCGAGGTGGCGCGGCGGACGCTCGAGCGGCTGGGATTGCGGTTCGAAATCGTCGTAGCGCGCGAGGACGCTCCGATCAAGCCCGACCCCGCCGGCATTCGGGCGATTTGCAAGTCGTGGGAGCTTTCGCCCGACGAAGTTGCCATGGTGGGCGACTACCGCTTCGATATCATCGCGGGCCGCCAGGCGGGCGTGAAAACGGTGTGTTACGCGGCGCGTCGCACCGCGGCGGAAGTCGAGTCGTGGGGCGCCGACTTTTGTCTCGCGTGTTTTTCCGCTCCCGAGACGTTTTGGAAGTGGGCGAGGCACCCTCGCGTAGGTTCCATTTAAATCCTGATAAAGATCCGTTGTCGCCAGAGCCAGACACACACCAACCAAAACGTCAGCAGCACCAGCGCCATGCGGACGATCGGCGAATACACGGGGTCGAGGTGTCCGTAGAAGGAGAACAGGCCGTCGCCTAAATGGCGTTTCAGCGTCTCGGCGGTCCAACCGCCCAGAAGCTGGCTCATGCAATAGACGGCGATCGAATTCATGCCCACCACCACCAACGGCCAGGCGGCGCGGCGAAAGCCGGCGATATCGACCAGCAGGTAAAAGCCCGCCAGCATCCAGAGCGTCCAACCGGTGCTGAACAACGCCCAAGAGGGAGTCCAGATGCGCTTGACCGTGGGACAGATGCCGTAATGGTCGAGCAGCCAGCCGGCGGCCAGCGAGGCCCCGCCCCAGGCCACCAACACCGCGAGCTTGGCCATCGGCCGCCAGCCGGTGCGCATCAGCCCGCCCGCCACCAGGCCGAAGATCATTGTCGCCAGCGAAGGCAGAAAGTTGAGCGTGGTGTAGCCGCCTTTCTCGAATTCAAACGGCTTCTCGCGCGGAAACCAGTTCATCAACACGCGGTCGGCGGCGGCGGCCACGTTGGTGTTTTTGTCCCAATGCGCGGCCAGGCCAGTCAGGTACGGCCCTTCGGGCACGCCCACCGCGGCATAATCGAAGTCGGGCGGCGGAGTGGGATAGGCGTAAAACATTCCCCAATCGGCCGCCAGCACCACGCCGGCGGCAGCAAGCTGCACCAGCACAGGCCGGTTCCAGAGCAGGAACAAAAACGTGTAGCCCAGCCCAATCTGGCAGAGCACATTGGTGAAGATGAAGTTGGTGTGCGCGCTCCAGTTGGACATCAGGAACACGCCCAGCGCCACCAGCACCACCGATCGGTAAACCGCATGGCCAAACATCCACGCATAGCTCTCGCCACGCGCCTCGCGACTGGCGTACGAATAGGCCATGGCCACGCCCACCATGAACATGAACGACGGCTGAATCAGATCCCAGAACGAGCAGCCGGTCCAAGCCACATGGTCAGTCTGATACCCCAGAAACTGCCAAACCGGGCTGTCGGCGAACTTCGGCTCGCGGGCGACTTCGGCGATGCGAAAGCCCGCCGACGCCATCGCCAGCATGATGAAACCGCGGTAGGCGTCGAGCGAGACCAGCCGCATGCCCCGCGCGGGTTTTGCCAGGTCGGGCGGAGCGTCGGCAGCTTTGGCTTGTGGCCGAGCGGACGTTTTGGTCGCCGCGTCTTGAGGCCGGCTGGCGCGTTTTTCGGGCTTGTCGATGGTGCTCATCAGAGGATCTCAATGGAATTGCTGGGAGCGCTTATTGATGGCGCGCCGTCTTGGTTGTACGCCCGTGATCGCTAGCATACCACGGGTTTCGACGAACTAGTTTGGCAAATACCCCGGTGGCCGGGGCAGAGCCTAAGCGATGCCCCGGCAGATCCGCTTCCGGGGCATCGGCAAGCCTCTGCCGCGAGCCGCCCGCGGTGAGGCGGCGCAAAATAGCACCGGCAACTACCGATCTCTCGTGAGCGCAAAGCACGCCATCTCTTCGGCGTTTCGCACATAAAGGCGCCCGTGAGCTACCACGGGATGATTCCATGTTTTTCCTTCGATCGCCTGAAAGCGGCCCAGCTCGCGGCAGGCCGCTGGATCGGCGGCCAGCAAGATCACCGCGCCTGTTTCGCTCGTCACGAGCAGCAATTCCTGGTCGGCCAGCAACAGCACCTGGCCGTGGCCATAGCGGCCGCGCTTCCAGCGGCGCTTGCCCGTCGCCAGGTCGATGCAGCCAAACACGCCTTCGTCGAAGCCATAAATCGTGTCGTTATGAACGACGAAATCGTTGTATGCCGGACGCAAAGCGCGCGACGGAGCGGACCAGCGGTTCTCGACATTCCAAACGTCGCCATGCCGTTCAACAGCCAATCGCATCAGCCCAGCATCCGCAGGCACGATCAATTCGCTGTCGGCGATCGGGTGTGGCTGCACCATGGCCATCATTGCTTTGAGCGCCTCGGGGCCCTTCCAGAGCACACTGCCTGCCGCCGGCTCGACGGCGATCAGTCCCTGCTCGCCGACCAAGATGATTTGCCGCTCGCCGCCGAGGGTGGCAAGCTGCGGCGAACTGTAATTGTTTTTGCCGACGTCGATCTGCCAGACCGGCTCGCCCGTTTCGGCGTCAAGCGCACGGAGCTGCGAGGAGCCATCTGTCCATTGGTAAGCGACGACAAGCCCATCAACCATCAGCGGCGAATTGGAAAGCCCCCAAAACCCAAAGGCCGGCAGGGCGGCGCCCGTTTCGGCCACCAGATCGCGCGACCAAGCGACCCGGCCGGTGGCGGCGTCGAGGCAATTGATGCGGCCGGTTGCTCCCGAAGTGTAAAGGCGACCGCCCGAGAATGTGGGAGTCGCTCGTGGGCCGGAGCCCGAGACGGCTTCTTCAAAACGCGTCTGGTCGCCGTGCACCCAGATTTCGTCGCCGGTTTCCGCGTCATAGCAAGCGACCGTCTCACGTTCGCCACGCTGTTCTTGCGTAAACAGTCGGCCGCCAACAATGCACACGCTCGACCACGCCGGGCCGACGCGCCGCCGCCACCGTTGCGTCGGCGGATGTTTTTTCCAGTCGGTCTCGATCTCGACGCCATGCACCACGCCGTCGCGCTGCGGTCCGCGAAATTCGGTCCAGTCGCCGGGAATCGTCTCCATCGGCTCCTCGCCGGCGGCAGAACGGGGGGCCGGGGACGCCACGCCAGCGGCTTCGTGCTCGGCAAAAAAACGTTCTTCCGCCGTCGGCTCCCAACGCCAATGGACCACCTCGTGCTGATCGCCCGTCATCCCTTCGAAGCGCAACAAAGCAAGGGGCGCCCAAGTCAAGAAAATGAATGAGGCAAATCCAATTCGCCAGGCGCGCGGTGAGGCTCGCCGCGCGGCGATCAGCCAGAGGGTCCAGGCCGTGAGCACGAACGGCAGACCCCCGACAATCGCGTTCAGGGCGCTGTCCGAGACGGCCGCCACAAGAGTTCCGGCGATCGCCGCCGTCGCCAGGCCGAACCATCGATCGCCCCTTCGTATACGCCGGCTGAACAGCCACCAACCGAAGAACGTCAGATAAACCAGCGCCGCCACCACCGTGCGCGACATCCAGAGCACGAACATATCCAGCCCCATCGCTCGGCACACGAGCTGATAGGACCAGTAAATGGCCATCAGCACGACGGGCAACCAAGAGCGGGGTGACTGCGCCGCCTCGGGCGCGGGCGCGGGTTGTGGCTCCATTTGCAGACTTATCCTTGGTTCTTTGTCTTCGCCCACCAATCGAGTACTTTCTGTCGCATGTCGGGCGTGGTGAAGCGATAGCCCGGGCCGCCAAACTCGGCCAGAAAAGGATCGCCGGCCGATTCCAAGCCGAATTTTTCGGGCGGAATGTCGTGCATGGCCAGAAGAATGGCGGCGGCGGTCGCGCCAACGTCGCATGGATGGCCGCTCGCCAGCCGCAGCGGTTGCTGGTTTGCAATCAATTCGGCCAGCAGCCGCTCGTCGGTGGGCTCCGCGTCGCGCGCGAGAATTGTCAACACCGCCATCCACGGCCAATCGTCGGGCGATTGGTCGGTGGCGCGCGGTAGCTTGCCCGACCGGATGCCCGACATGATTCCGGGCACGGCCTCGTGAGTGCCGATCTCCGCCAGCAAACCACAGAGATTCGGATAAGGGCTGCCGCGGCCCGCCCGGTTCTCGCGCTCGCGGTCGGGCGGCGGCGGATCGCCGACGGCTGGCAGATACTTGCCGGCGAACCGCGAAACCGCGCGCTCGTCGAGCAGCTCAAGCATCACCAGCTCCGCCTGTCTCAAAGGGCGCCGCTGAGCGAGCAGCCGCTCGAGCGTCTGCTGGCTGATCTCCGAAAGCCGTTGCGCGGGCGGAAGCTTGACGAGGTATTCATAAGCCAAGCGCCGCCGCGGCGACGAAAGCGAGTGAAGCACGAAGACGCCCGAGCCGATCGAGCTGGGATGCGGAAAAAACACGCCGACCGGATAATCGCCCTTCGGCAGAACGTCGCTATTGGCGCAGTGCGCAAGCTGGTTGTCGGCCCGATCGAAGAGCGTGGGTCGCTCGGCCGCCAGCTTGCCGACAAACTCGGCGCGTTCGGGCGAAGCCGCCAGGGGCACGCCGACCAGCAACCGGTCGATGCCGGTTAACTGCTTGTCTTGCCAGTGTTCGACGACGATCGCGGGTCTCGTCCAAAGCGCAAGCTGCGCCAGCCGCTGACGTGCGTCGCCGTCGATGCGGCCGGCGGCCAGGCGCTCTTCGATGGCCGACAGCACCGCACTCGTGAGATCGTCGCGCACCAGCAAATCGAGCAGGTCGGCCTCGGCCATTTCGCGGTTGGCCAGGCGGCGCTTCCGCTCCAGCCGTGCGCGCGAATTACCCACGAGCGGCTGCGATCGCAGCTTGCTGCCCGATGGTTCCTGGGCAGCAGGCTCGGCCAGCGGAGGCAACGGAAGAACCAAGGCGTCGAGCCGTCGACGGATTTCCCCGTCCGGAACAGGCGGCAGTCGCCAATGCGACGGGTCGCTGGTCAGCCAGATGCGCCGCGCGTCTTGCCAGATCGGCTCGGCGCGCCGCCGCGCGTCGACAGAAAACTTTCGCTCGCGCAGCCGCGGCCGCAGCCGCGTAATCACCTGGCAGGCAATCTCCGGGCGGACGATAAGCCAGCCGAGACGCGCGGCGGCCCCCACCCGCTGGCCATAGTCACCAGCATCGAGCGATGCAATCAAGCGATCGAGTTCATCGGGCGGTACGTCGTGCGGGGGCGCCACGCGGACAGGCGGCAGCGTCTTCGCCCAGAATTCGAGTTGCCGACGAGTTTCGTAGGGAAGCCGCGCGTTGTAGAGCGCCACTTGAATGCCATGAGCGAGCGCGGCACGCCCGTCCGCCTTCGACGCCAATGCCGCGAGCTGATTGGCGGCCTGCTGCCGCGTTGCGAAATGCTCGTTGGCCAGCGACTCGACGATTTGTGGAAGATTGTCGATGGTGAGTGCCGCTCCGCCATCCGCGGCGTGACTGCAGCGGACTGCGGCAACCGAGAGTAGACATGCCGCGATCTTGATGCCTAAAACCGAGCAGCGAGATCTCATGACGTAAAAAAACCCTTCCCACCCAGTGGCAAGAAGGGTCTACTTGAATGGAAACGAGTTGAGGGAAAGTAACGAGCCTTCGAGGAGCAGGCCGTGGCCGCTCCTCAACGCAACCAGCCAGGTGGTTCTTGCATCTCAGCCCTCCTTCATCCTTACGAAGGTCCGAAATGGGGCCGCGCTGAGGCGGCCCCGAAACGGCCAGTCGTGCGACGACGTTGAGTAGCACGTATGTGTTGCCAGCGGCCAAACGGGCTGGCTCCCCTGGTGATTCGGGGATTTGTCTAACCCCGCGGTCGCAGCTTCCGAAGAACCTTCAACCGCACGTGTCGCATCACCCGTTATCCTATCACCCGCGGAAGTCGCGCCAATACTGACCTCATGTACATATGACAGAAGGATGGCTGACAGAACCGCCGGTAGTCCCGGCCCTTGTGGCCGGTCTGTGACGTTCCAGCCATTTCCGTTGGACCAAATTGGCCGTCCAAAATCCCGCCGCCGGGCATCGCCCAGGCGGTGCCTGGGCTGCGCAAAACGTGCCGCTACAGTCGCCCGCGGTTGGCTCCGCTTCTGTTCCGCCAAGATGCCACCAGCTTGCCCGGTGGAGTTTCACGTTGGCCCTCTATAAGAGGCATCCTAGACCAGTCCCATTTAGCTGCCCCCATTTATGCCTCTTGCCCGCAAAGGACGCGTGTCCTGGATTGCCCTTGCTGTGTCGGTGGCATCCTGCATCCAGTCATGCCAGTCAATTCCGAGAATGAATCTGCTCTTGCATAGCACGTCTTCCAAATCCGCCAACCTAAATCCGCCGTCTCGTCGCCAACGCTGATATTCTGCGTGGTCGGCTCCAGTGCCAAACGCCGAGAGCAGCTCATCAGCAACATGAAGTGGAACAATCGTGGTTTCAGCTTTGGGCATGGCGGAATTTGTGTGGCTGTTGGAGGCTATCAATACAGCCGTAGCTTGCCATGAGGCCAGTTGCCAATCCAGCCGCATGGGAAATGCCCGGCCTCGTAAACCAGGAACAGTTCCAAGAAAAAGAACGCCTTATGACCGCTGCTCAAGTACGAGTTCTCCATCAAGGCTCCGAGGATGTCCCAATGAACTTTGCGGATGACGGCGATGTCCAGGTCGTGTTCGGTTTGAAGTGGTTTCAGAATGCTGTCAGTGAGCGAAGTCACGATTGAGGCTTTGTGGGCACGAACAATGCCGTTCCATTTCCGGTAGTTGGCACGATCATTCAGATGAAGCCATACGGTCAACTGGTTCTGAGCTTCGAGTTCGGTATTCTCCCAACTTGGCTCCTTACAGGAGTGGATGGCCGCCGGCAAATCCGTCACTTGTTCCGTCTCCATAGATAGGTCGAGTGCAAAGGGGTGACCGCAATGGGCGAACGAATCAACGGCTCCGATCCGGGCAGCCATGTCGGTTTCCGTGAACGAGTGCTTCGACACGAAACCTTGCGGTGGATTGGTGACCGCTCGGATCATCCCGGCGTTCAAATCGACCTGCGGGGACCGCGCCCCGCTTGTCGCTGCGAATCTGCCGCCCCGTCCAGTCGAGCAACTCCAAATACCCGTCCAGGTCGAGGTCTCGGGCGTCTGCGCCACACCCGCGCGGATCGGATTCAAGTCGATGTACACACTGCACGCCAGCGCCGCTGGCGCATCAAGGACCGCCTGTGATTTAAAGCGGCCTTCCCAAAAACGCCGCCTCACGCGGTCTTCCCGATCGGCGCGCCGCGCGACCGGCTCACACAACGCAGCCATGAACCACGAGAGACTGGACAGCCGCCGGCGACGTTTGGCCAGCGCGTCGGCGTCGGCCAGCAGCATCGCCAGTTCCCGCGTTTGTCAAACGAGCTGCGTCCCAAGCTGCGTCCCGTTTTTCTGCCTGCCAGTTGTAGCCCTGGCCCACGTCGAGTTGGTCGCTCCAGCGGCTGGCGAAACTGCGCGTATGTCCCCAGGGCGTGCCAAAGCCGCCGCTGGCCAGGTCGGCTGCCGCGAGCACGATCTCGCCGGTCGCATAGCGCACCGGCGCCACGCTGAGTTCTCGGGTATGGCCGGGATTGTGGCGAGGCGGAGCGGGGCTGAAGTGCGACTCGCGGGCAGGCGCCGCCCCCGCGCCCGTGCCGCAACTGCAATCGCAGGAACACGTGCAGGGGCGCTTGCCTTCAAGGGGCGTGGCGGCGCCGCCTTCGACGTAGACATCGGCGGCTTTGTCGGGGCAGCAGCTTCCCCCGCTGAACAGCCCGGCGGCGAAGAACGGGTAACAGGTCTGCGCGGCGAAGGAGCTTTGATAGCCGTCGCAGGAATAGCTCAGGTAGTAATTCTCCAACTGGTCGTCCCAGGCAAGCCGAATGCCGACGCTGCCATTGCAGGCCTCGACGCTGGTTTCCCAGCGCTGGGTCAGCGGGTTGTACGGCAGTTGCGTCTTGAAGTTCAGGCACGCGCAGCCCGAGCACCGCGAAGTTCAGCACATCGACAGCGACGATGCCGGCCAATTCTTCCAACCGCTTACGGATCGAGATCTTCCGGTGATCGAAACTCTGGCCGCTGTAGCGATCGAAGCCACAGAGAAACGCGCGTCGGACGCAGCGCGCCATGCAATGATAGACCCCGACGACCGACTCATCGACAATCTGGCGGCGAGCATAAGCGGGCATGGCAGCCTCCGTGGTTGGAAACCGCCACAAGTATACCCATGTTCACATTACTGTCAAGCGGTTCGAGAATCGTCCTCTTCACCTTGAAAGGATGGGTGTCTTCTTCGCCCTTCTTCGCCTTCTTCACCCTGGCTGACTCAATACTCCGGTTATCTTCTCCTTGGATGCGCCGAATGGTTTCAAGTAATGGAGCGAAGCAGTCTCGATAATTTGTTGGCTCCGATCCGATTGGTCTGATTGCCTCAAAATTGTCAAGATCCCGGCGTGCTAAGTGGTCAAGCGTCGCTCCAAAATCAACATGGGCATATGCACGAATTTCTTTCCAGCCGCCTTCGGGCAAGAAATCGCCGCGGAACGCGGCAGGCGCCGATTCCAGGTCACGCCATGATGTGGGCCACGCTTCGTGTTCGGCAACGTAGCTTTCTGCTGCCTCGGCGACTCGCGAAACGGATCGACGCGCAAGCTCTGCGTTTTTCGCAAGCGATAAGTGCTGCGCCAGGCAATCAACTAAATAGGCGCAGAATCCAAGCGCAACGCAACCCGCCGTGGCCACAAGAAACCACCAGCATTTTCGGAAAAACGGCGTCATGACAATGATGTGCGACGAAGGAGACTGAACGAACGGCAGTCACTCCGTTCTTCCGCTTGCGCGAAGTCAAACTGCCATCCGATCCCTATGATCCCTAACGCGGCCATTCGTTCGTTACCTCCGCACACGACAGACAACAGCCGCGAACTGCATCCTTTATATCCGTCTGGCAGTTATTCTTCAACGTCCAAATGCCCGTAGG
This sequence comes from Pirellulales bacterium, assembly GCA_025927475.1. Lineage (GTDB taxonomy): Bacteria > Planctomycetota > Planctomycetia > Pirellulales > JAICIG01 > JAICLL01. The sequence goes on along the minus strand of JAICLL010000131.1, from coordinate 652 downwards.
CCGTGGCTTGTGCCTGATGCAATCTGCGATGTCGTCATCGGTGACTTGTCCACAGTTCTTGCCCTGCACCCCGATGCTTCCCCATTCAAGATGGAATAAAACATCATTGGAGCCGCCCCCTCTTTTTCTGCAACGCAAATAACCGATGACATTCGCGTTCCCGGGCAGATTCGGATCGAAGCTCCATGGCTTGTTGAAGCGTGGGCCGCCCCATCCGTCCCACACGACGCCGTGGCAACTGGATACGAGGTTCCAATGTCCCGCTAGCGCATTTGCCAGCGATTGTTTGCAACGGCCCCCTGCGGTACCTTGCTGTACGCCTGTTTCTTGAATGTACCATCTGCAGCCGCCGCATTTTCCGTATCGAGCAGCGAGAACTGTCCATGCCGTTCCCCAACCCCAGCCAACCGCTCGTTCGGCGCAGCATGATCCGGCAGTCGTACCGCTGTCGCACACCTTCGATTCGGACCAGATTTCAGAACCATCGTCAAATAAGCAGCAAACATCGACGTAGTAGAGCCCGAATGGGTCCTACTTTCCGCAGGTCCGTCCGGCAATTTTCGTGAATTTCCAGGCGAGGTCAATTCCCGTACGAGTCGGGCGTAAGCCCGAGCAACTCGACGACCTGTCGCTGCACCGGCGTCAATTCCGT
>JAICLL010000150.1 GCA_025927475.1 Pirellulales bacterium | reverse complement strand
TGCGGGCCGCGCGCCTAAGTGACGACGACCGACTCCAGAATTGGATACAGACTCGCCCAATCTCTCCTTTTTCACCAAGGTGCCAAGAGGTTAGCTACCGGCTTGCCGCCTAAAAGCTTACAGACGTGTTCCTACGCCCCTCGGGAATTGTACCGACAGGCAAATAGCCCTCTGGGTCAGTAAACAGGCCCCGAGTCAAATAGCGCCAAGGCCATCCGTGCTCGAAGGAGTTAAATTGGTCTCCGAAACAAATAAGCGCATGCGTCACCTGGCCGGGCACAATGAGCGCCACGAGGACGCCAACGGTAAGCATAACGACCAAATAGGTCGACCCGTGGATGCGGAAAGGCATGCCGATTCGTGGTCGGGCTGAGTTCATTACTGTAAGGCAGTTTACTAAATCGCGCCGCGGAATATGATTGGATTCTTCTACACTGAACTTCGGAGCCGCAGATGCCAACGTTTCCCGCCGCACCACTGACCGAGTTCGCCACGGCGCTGTTCATTCAGGGCGGCGTCTCCCAGGCCGAGGCGCGGCTGATCGCCGAGAGTCTGGTGGCCGCCAACCTGCGCGGACACGATTCGCACGGCGTGATGCGCATTCCCTATTACGTCGATGGCGTCGCCAAGGGCGAGGTGAAGACCGACGCCGAGTTCGTCGTTCGCCGGGAAACGTCGGTCATTTTGGTTGCCGATGGCAATTGGGGGTTCGGGCAAACTCAGGCGCGGCGGCTGACCGAGCGGTTGATCGCCAAAGCGGGCGATTCGGGCTTGGCCCTCGGCACGCTGGTTCGCTGCGCTCACATTGGACGCCTGGGCGAATACTGCGAGCAAGCGGCGGCGGCCGGGCTGGTGTCGATGATGATGGTCAACACGCACGGCTGCGCCGCGCGGGTGGCCCCGCCCGGCGGACGGGCGCCCCGCTTGGGCACTAACCCTATTGCCTTCGGCGTGCCCTATGGCGAAACGCCGCTGATTCTCGATTTCGGCACCAGCACCACCGCCGAAGGCAAAGTGCGCGTCAAGAAGCTGGCCGGGCAGCTTTGTCCGGATGGCTGGCTGCAAGACGCCAACGGCCGGCCCACCAACGATCCGAACGCCCTCTACGGCGATCCGCCCGGGGCCATCTTGCCGATGGGCGGCCCGCAAGCCTACAAGGGTTTTGGGCTGTCGCTGATGGTCGAGATTCTCACCGGCGCGCTTTCCGGCGGCGTCACCATGCGCGAGAAGCCGCTCAACCAAATTGGCAACTGCGTGTTCATGCTGGCGATCGATCCCGGTCGTGTGGGCGGCGCCGAGCACTTTGCCTCTGAGGTTGCGCAGCTCGCCACCTTTGTCCGCGGCTGTCCGCGCATCGACGGCGTCGAAGAGATTCTCTTGCCAGGCGATCCCGAGCGCCGCACCTTGGCCGCGCGTTCCTCCGGCGGCATCCCGCTGGACGATGGCAACTGGCGGCAGCTCACCGCTCTCGCCGACCGGCTGGGAGTTGCCGCACCCGCGGCAACCTCTTGAAACCCGTCGCTGTCCGCGTGGTGCGAGCCGTGCACCACGCCCGCCATTGCTATTCGCAGTAGGCGCCGGGTGCCTCGCGCGGAGCGTGAGGACTACTGTATGCTCCGCCTCGCACACCGGCGAAGAGAGCCAAAGCAATCTGCTCGCAGCCTGTCAAAAGGTTTAACCACCGTCGAAAAAGCGGGATATTGTGGAAAATATGTTGAGTGCGGCGCCAGAGCGCCCTTGACCGGCGGCGGGGTTGCCGATATTGAAATCGCTCCTCGGAGGCTTTTTTTCTAAAGTTCGGCCGAGTCGATTCCGACGCGAGGGCCGTACGCTGAGTCATTTCTTCGCCTTACGCAGCCTGATTGCGGCATCGCTGGTCTTGATGGCCGCGACCGGGGCCTTTGCGCAACAACAGCGCGTGCGATTTCCCAGCGCCATCCCCCCAGACAGCCCGTTTTACAGCGAGGCAACCCCCGCGCCGGCCTTTACCACGCCGCCTGCGCAAACCGCGCCGCCGCCGTTCGATCCCTACGCCGACCCGGCTAGCCAGCCTCCCGCGCTGACTCCCTACGGGGCAGCCCCCGCGGCTTCCCCCAGCGGTCCCTTTGCCCAGCCCTATTCCGCGCAGCCGGCTGGGCCAGTGGGCGCGCCAGGGAGCATGGCCGCGGCGCCGCCCGGCGAGCCCTTGCCCGACGGCGCCTTGGCGCCCCGGCAGCGGTTCCTGCAAGAGCTGCATTTAGACGACACCCAATTGCTCCGCTTTGGACCGCGCGGGCTAGGCATCAACGACGTTGGCCTGGACGGCGTGTTTGCCGTGCCGGTGCTGGCCATCGCCACGCCGGTCTTTATTACGCCGGGCTTTACCTACCACTCGTGGAACGGCCCATCGTCGGGCAATTTTCGCGGCTTCCCCGATCTGCCGCCGAACGCCTACGACGCCTATCTCGACACAAGCTGGCATCCGCAGCTCACCAGTTGGTTTGCCGCCGACCTGGATGTGCGCGTCGGCGTGTACAGCGATTTCAGCGCGGTCAACGGCCGCAGCATTCGAATTCTGGGCCGCGGATTGGGCGTGTTTACGCTCTCGCCGCAGTGGCAGGTGGCCGCTGGCATTTGGTATCTCGATCGCTTGACCGTCAAAATCCTACCGGCGGGCGGCGTGATTTGGACGCCCAACCAAGATACTCGTTTTGCCCTGACGTTCCCCAATCCCAAGCTTTCCCAGCGGCTGTTTACGATCGGCAATACCGACGTCTGGGGCTATGTGGCCGGCGAATACGGCGGCGGCAAGTGGACCATCCGTCGCGCCAACGGGGCCAGCGATGTGATGGAGCTGAACGATCTGCGCGCGTTGGCCGGCTTCGAGTGGTTCGCGCTCAGCGGCATGAAAGGCAACGCCGAGATCGGGTATGTTTTCGATCGTCACATTATCTATCGCAGCGGTACGCCGCGCGCGCATCCCAGCGACACGGTGCTGTTCCGGGCGGGGCTGACATATTAGGGGTCGGGCATAACCCCGGGGAAATGTGTCTTCGTTCAGTGTGATCTGGAAGAATCGTCCGATCGAGTTAGCGAGAAACATCGGGAAGAGAGTTACGGGTTTCTCTTCTATGTTTCGTGTGGGCAAGGTCGGCAACGCACTATTCACCCGATGGCACGGGTCGTTGGCCACGACGTAAGCGGTCTTACCGGTCGCGATCGTCCAAAGACTCAGGGCGTTGCCCGATCGTCCGCACTTGAAGCAGTGGCTGCTGCCCGAATGGCGGACCTTCATACTGAACGTCGGGACTGCCGAGGTGGCGGGCGCCCTCGTCCGCAAGAAAAAAGCGGCATACTTGCAGGCGCGGGCTGCAGCGTCGTTACCACCCGCCCAGCGAGTCCATGCCTAGCCGCATCTTCAACTCTTCGAACTGCTCGGCATACTCGTCGCTCGAAGAGTGAACGTGCTCCGCCTCCGTGATGAATTTCATCTGGTCGTCGCAGGGCACTTCGCGATCGCGGAAGATGTTTTCATACTCCGCGAGTTGTTCGCCATAGACAATCAGCAGCTTGTGCTCGTCGAACTGCACCTCCTGGGGAATCGACGGATTCAGCACCGCAATGCCGGTGCAACCGTCGTTGAGCAGCAAATCTTCGAAGTCCCAGAGGATGCTTTTGAGCACCGGCATGTCGATGTGCTCGCGATACAGGTCGACGTGCCCGCGGTTTTGCCGGTTGTGGCTGGTTTCCAGCACCACGTCGACCTCGAAGCCCAGCGGATCGAGCAAGTCCATGAAGACTTCAAACAGGTGCTGGTTCGAGGCGGCGCCCATCAGCACGGGCACCGTGGTGCGCGAGTCTTCGTCGTGATAGGCATCGTGGCGGTAGCCCTGGCACGGTACGACCTGCAAGTCATACGAGGGGCGGATGGCGTCGGTCAACAGGAAGTCGCCGTAGCGCACGACGCCCAGGTGGGCCTCCAGCTCTTCCTCGCTGAGCCGCTCGAAGCTGCTCGTGCCGACCGGCGCCGCGCCGTCGCGGAAGACGTTCCGAAAAAACTTCTTCAGAAAACCCATGATCGAAGCTTGCCTGGTTCTCGTAATCCTGCCCCTGCGGGCCGCCGGCTCGTGCCGCCATTAGTTTTACGTTAGGTCATAAAACAGGGGCGTTGGGGCAGAGGCGTCGGCCAGTCGTGCGGCTCGTCGGAACCGACACAGACGGAATAATCCGCCCTTGCCAAGCTCTGGTGACGTTCGCCGGCGAGCACACGCAATTTTGCCGCCTTTTTCGCCGCGGCGAAGTCAGGTGCTTGGCCGCCTTGGTAGCCGCCAAAGCCGTCAGCACTACTTTAGCATCCGCCGGCTGTCCAGGCGTTCGGCAGCCGCGAAAATCGGCGTTCGCCGCCTGTTGCGCGCCGCAAGCTTTGGCGATCGCGTCGAGTCGCCGAGCGCCTCATTCGTTGCAGCCACCGGACACGCCACGACCGTTACGCATTGACAAAAAAAGACGCGAAGCTTTGCCTCGCCGCAACGCCGCAACGCCGCGCAAGACTTCCCGTCTCTCTCGCTCATTACGCGGAGCGGGCCGCCGATGTTCACCGCCGGAAGAATCGGCCTAGATGGTGCTTTTTGGCAACATGCAACCAGCGCTAGCGGGTGGTTGCGTTAACGAATCATCGCAGTGCCATCAGCCGATATCGGCGCACCGCGCCTTCGGCGTCCTCGACATGATATTCCGCCAGGCACTCCAGCGTGTCGCTTGTGGCGGATAGCGCCTGATCGGCCAGCCGGCTGAGCGTCGCGTTGTAGTGGATCGGTCCGCTTACCGCCTCGGCCAACAGCAAGTGGGTAAACCCGGCGGCTCGAAGCGTTTGGCTCAGCAGGCCGGGCGAGGCCAAGCGCCGATCATAGTGCGTGCGGCGGCGAAAGATGTTCTCACGGGCCACACGCGCGTTGAAATAAAACGCCCGTTGCTCCTGGCTTAAGATACGCGCCTCGGGCGTCAGCAGCGCATTGGCCCAGGCCGCCGCCTGATAACTTGGCTCACAGCGCAGCAAATAGGCTTCGCGGCTCTCGATGCCCACGGCCACCGGCCAGCGATCAAGCGCGCGTAACGGGGCCACCGCGGCGCCGGCCGCCAACACCACGGCCGTCAGGCACACCAGGCACCGGCGCGGCCCGTCGGGCAGCCGTCGCCATTCCATCCAGACCCACGCCACGGTAATCGAAAGCAATGGCACGATTGGCATCAGAAACCGCACGTTGGGGCGCAGCAAATACCAGGCGAGAAAATAGCACAGGCAGATCGACAGCAGCGTCCGCAGACCGCGCAGCCGGCGACAGAGCGCCAAGCCGGGCAAGATGGCGAAAAAAAGGACGCCAAGTTGGTGCCCGCGCCCGCCGAAACGCTCGGGGTGCATGGTAAGTTGCCAAGGGGCAAGGGCGAGCCCCATCGCGGAATGGCGAAGAGAGCGCGTGGAGAGTGAAGCCCGCGGAACGGAGGATGCGCGGCGTACCGAAGAGCCCTCCTCGCGCGGGGAAGCGAGCGGGGTTGCCGGGAGGCGCGAGACGACATCTTGAAAGAACGGGTAGACGGGGTTTCCGGTGTACCAGGTGGCGCGCAAATACCAGGGACCACTGACGCTGGCGGCAATCATCGCGGCGGTGGCCCCGCCGGCCGCCAGTGACCGCCAATGTCCGCGACGGCCCGCGGCAATCAGCGTCGTCAGCGCAGCCGCCGTAAGGTAAAGAATGGCAAGATACTTGACCGCCAAGGCCCCGCCGCCGAGCAAGCCTGCCAGGAGGTACCAACGGCTGTGTTCCAGATCGATGGTCGCCCGCCACCAGGCGGCCAGCGCCAAAGTACTCATGACCGCCACGGCCACGTCATTCAGCGGCGCCGTCATCTGGTTGCTGATGCCCGGCACGAGCAGCACCGTCGTCGCCGCGCACCAGGCCCACGGGCGGCCAACAATTGGCGTGCCCAAAGCCGCGGTTGCCATCGCCAGCAACACGCCCAGCGCCCAATGAACCAGTTGCGCAGCCACCGGGCCATCGAGAGCCAACGCCCACAGATACCACATCTCGGCCAGCAGCGGGAACGTCGAATTATCGCTGTCGGGCAGATAGAGGATGCCGTGTTCCAGCAGGAATCGCTTGGGCAACTCCAAGTGATAGCAAAGAGCATCGCCGGCGGTGGGCGGCGCCAATGCGGCGACGAGCGAGCCGCATGCGGCAATCAGCGCCAGCCAAAACATTGCCTGGCGAACCGGTGCGCTCGGCGGCGCGCACCATGACGCGGCGCCTGGCGGTTGATCGGATTTCGCCTTGGGGCGGCGATTCCGGAACACTTGCCCAAGTTGGGCGATGCCGCAAAACGCCGCCGACAACGTGAATACGCCGATGACGCCTTTGTAGAGTAAGCCCGCGAACCCCAGCGCAGTCAGGCCGAGACCCGCTACGGTCAAACCGGCGCCAAGACTGAATACGCCGGCCGTGAGTGGGTCGTTTTCCGCCAGGCCGAGGGCGCGGACCAGCGGTCGGCCGAGGCCATAGGCCGCCGCCGCAATCGTCGCCAGGGTGAGCACTGAGAGAAACGAGGCCAGCATCCGGTTGCGGCAATCTCCTGCGAGTTGATGGTTTCAGGCGCAAACTAGAAACCGAGGCCGCTCACCATGCCCGACATCAGCAACGCATAGACCAAAACCGCCAAGGCGGCCCAGATGACCAGCAGCCAAGCCTTCCAGCGCACGACGGGCGACGGTTGTTGACCGTCTTCGGTCAACAGCATCGAGGCAATGACGCGCCGGGCCGCGCGCAGCCTGCGACGCGTCGAAAACGAGCGCTCATCGGGTTCCGTCTTCAGGGGTGCAATCATAAGGACTCCGCAAGATTAGGGATCCGATACTCCCAAGAGCTCGGCAACTGCGTGACGATGGCGAATCGGAGCATCAACATCCGGCAAAGCCTGCTTCGGTTTGCCCTTGGACAGCGCCGCGACAGCGAAAACCCGTCGCACCTGCCGCATGACCCTCTCGGGCGTCAAGCCGGTCATGCAAGGATGGCCGGCCAAGGGACATTTGCGGCGATGACAAGGAGAACAATCCACCTCGTCACGCATGACCCAGACGCGCCGCCCCCAAGGCCGCCATTGCGGCACCCGGTTCGTACCGCTGAAAAATACGATGGCGGGCGTGCCGACCGCGGCCGCCAAATGTGCGGGTCCCGAATCGGGGCCGATCAAGAGCTGCGCGTGTTCCAGCAGCGCCGCCGTCTCGCGCAGGCTCAGCAGGCCGGTCCAATTGGCAACCCCCGGCCAGGCACGGTCACCGGTGATCGCGCCGGCCAACGGTTGCTCAGAAGCCGAACCAATCAGCACGATGCTTCCGCCGCATTCGACGCGAATGCGTCCCAACAGCTCTTGCCAATGCGCCGCGGGCCAGCGTTTGGCCGGGCTGCCGCCGCCAATGTGTAGCACGATGACCGAAGCGTCGAGCGCTTGCAGCCGAAGACTCATCCGCGCACGCGCGTCGCTGCCTGGATCGAACCATCGCCGCTTTTGCAACAGTCGCTGACTGGGCTGCACGCCGAGCAAAGCGAACAGGGCCAAACGCGATTCGATTTCGGCACGGCCGGGCACGAACGCGGCGCGGTCGGTCAACAAAAACCCCCCGCCGCCACAGTCCCAACCTACGCGCCTTCGCGCACCCGAGAGCCAAACGAGCGCGGCCTGCGGAAACTCGCCTCGTACATCGATGGCCACGTCATATCGCTGCCGCAGTCGCCAGCCCCAGGCCAACGTCGCCAAAAGCCAGCCGGGCCGCCAACCGCCGGCAAACCGGTTCCAGTGCGAAAGGTGGACACGATCGATCTCGGGCGCCGCCTCAAAAACCTCGCGATTCCACGGCGTGCCGAGCACGTCAATGCGCGCCTCGGGAAAGCGGCGCCGCAAATCGGGTAAAACGGCCGCCGTCAGCAAAGCATCTCCCAAATGATCGAGTTGCACCAGCAAGATCGAGCGGACAACGCCCGCGCTGCCCGAATGCCGGCCGCGGGCGACCGTCGCCTTCCATGCGACCAGCGATTCGCCCACGGCATCGACGACGGTGAACAGCGCTCGCCAACGGCGTCGAACGTAACGATATCGCCCCCGCGGCAGCGGTTGCCGCAAGACCGATAGCCCCCGCCCCCGCCACAAGCGCATCGAGTCGCCGGCGTGGAAGATCGTTCTGCGAAGAGCGCTAAAGAATCTCGTCATACGCCCCCCGGGTCGCGAGCGCGGCGGTCCGCCAGGAAAAATGGCTCTGTACCAGTGCGGCCAGTTGCGGCGAACGGCCCGCGGTCATTGCGCGGAGCACCGCCTGGCGGATCTGGCCTGGCTTGTCAGGCGAGACGTAGCTGGCCAGATCGCCAAAATATTCCCGCCCGCTGCCCACGGTGGGCAGCACCAGCGGTACGCCCGACATGGCAGCTTCCAGGGCCACCAGGCCAGGTGTTTCATACCAACTGCTTAACACCAGGCAGCCGCAGGCGGCATAGGCGCTGGCCAGCAAGGGGTCGGCGTGAGGCAACGCCTCGGCAAATCGGACGTTCGGCCCCGCGGCACATTTGCAGGCGAAATAATATTTTTCGTGGCCGGGCACGGGATCGCCCAGCACCACAATCGGCGTCTCCTGGCCGCGCATGGCCCGCAGGAAGCCAAGCTGGTTCTTGCGCGGCTCGATGCGCCCGGCGTAGAGCACGAAGTTGCCGCAGCCCACTTTCTCGCGAAAGAGAGCCGGATCGGCTGCGGCGAAAGACGGGTCGGCGCCATTCGGCACGACTCGAATCCGCCGCGGCTTTATGCCAAAGTATCGCGTCAACTGTTCCGCCTCGATTTGCGAGTTCGGTAATAAACGGTCGACGGCGTGATAGAGCTTCCGCCGCCATGACGGAAGGGTGGGCATCGCCGCACGAAGCGCAAACTTGCCGCAGGCCATCAACCGCGGAAGCAATGGCCACGGCTCCCGCCAACACGAGGCCAGGTCGAACCAGGCAATCGGAGACAACACGACCCGCACCCCCAATCGACGAGCGGTCTCGACGACCGGCAGATGCTCCCGCTCGCTGCCGAACAGATGCAAACAATCGGCGTCCGCGAGCCTCTGCTCCCAGGGCCGCCACAGCGTCGCTTCAATACCGAGCGAGGCCAATTCACGGGCGAGGGCCATCATTTGTACCTCGCCACCGCCCGGCGCGGCCAGCGCCGTCAGCTTGCCCGCCAGTAGCACGCGCGGGGTGCCGTGGTTTTTCGCGGCGTGAACCGGCGCTCGCGAGCGGCAAGAAAGGCCAGCGTTGTGACGAGGCAGAGTCTTGAAATCGGCTGCGGTCATGCTTTCACCTCGCGCAAGAGGCGTTTGGTCCGTCCGCGCCAATGGTGCGTGGCGATTTCTTCCAGCGGAGTCGCATATTCCCAGTCGAGATATCGGCAGAGGCGATCGCGCCATCCCCAGCGTCGCGCAACCCGGCGGGGATAAGCATCGCGCAGGGGCCGGCGTGGCTCGCCCAGCGGCGCATCGCAAGCAAAGACGGCTCGGCCGTTCATGAGCGGCAGCGTCGCCGCACGATCGCCTCGCCAATAGTCCACGGCCGGCGAATAGTGAACGGGGCAACGCTCGGCGACGACTTCAATCTGGCCATTCCGACGGAAGGCCTGGACGCTGATTTTCGCACGGGCCGTCCACCACTTGGCGAACTCAGCCAAGGTGACGCGCCAAACGCCATCGAGTGTCCCGACAAAATCGAAAAGCTCTCGCAGCAAATGCGGAAAGCGGCCCAGCCGCGCCGCCGGGTGGCCATAGAAAAAGACCGGCTCGCGGGCCTGATGCTTGTCGCGCGCCATCCGCAGGAAGTGGCGCAGCGCCGTTTCGGCGGCCACGGCGCCCGCCTTTTCGGCCGGGAACCGCGACCCGGCTGCGTCGAGGCAGAGCCCTAAGCACACCGGATGAATCGGAATTTGCAACACCGAGCTGCCCGCGGGAAAGAATGGCAAATCGTCGAAGGCCAGTCCAAACTCGGAGCTGTGCGAAACGCAGAGTGATTCCAGCGCGGCCAGCAGCCCACGATTGAAGCGGCCTAGCGGGGCAGCAAAGCCCTGGGGCACGATGCCCGCCGCTGCCAACGCGTCGATACCGCGACTCACATTGGTCAGGTTCGCCGATGCGTCGCGATAGGTATGATGCCAAAATCCATGCGAGCCCACGTGCATGCCGCGTAGCCGCTGCAAAACCTGCGAATGCCGGACGTGGGTCGATGCGCAGACATAGTGGCTTACGCAATCGGCATGGCGTTCGGCGATGGCGAGCGTCGCCGCAAAATCACCCGCGTCGTATTCATCGTGATCGATACGAAAGTTGAATGCGGTTTGATACGGGTGAGGGAACGCGGCGATCGACATCCATAATCCGCCGGCTGCTTCGACCATCGCCCGCAGCTTCGACATCAATTGCCAGCGCAACGCCGCCCGGTCAGCCCGCGCCACCACCTCTTCGACGGCGAGCGGGCCGATCTGCCAGGCAAAGCGTCCTGCCCGTTCGTCGGCGAGCTCTTGCCAAACGTTGCCGCCCACAATGCGACGCAGTTCGTCAACGTCAAAAGAGCGTTGGCCTTCACCCAACCGCGGCCTGAGTCGCGTCGAGTCATAAAGCACGAACCGGCCGGCCCGGCTTCCGGGGACGTAGTCTTGACACGGCACGCCTTCTTGCGACAGCGCCACTCGCAACGCTTGCGGCACGTCGGCAACCAGCAGGGGAAGGTCGGGCAACCTTATGGGTTGTTCGGCAAGCGCGGGACGCGCGGCGGAGGCGCCCACCCTCGACGGCACTTGGGCCAATGTTAGAGTCATCGGGCGATCATCCTTCAGCCTGGCTCCAGAGGCGGCGGTGTTGATCTGCCAGCACCCATTGCGATAGTCCGCTCAACAGGCAAAACGCCCAGCCTTGGGGGCCGTCCCAGAGCCCCTGCTTCCAGATCAGGCGGCGAAAGATTTCGCGCGACGGCGCCAGCCATGCTTCGCAGCGGCGCGGCGGTGTTTGCCTGGCCACGCGGGCGCTGGCCTCCAAGCGGGTGTAACGGCTCATCTTGGCCAGAAACGTGTTCAAGTTTGGCAAGGGATCATGATCGAGCCAATGCCGCAGTTGCCCAACGCGGCCTTGAGTCTCCAACGTCTCGTGTACGTCGCCGCGCCAAGCTGCCAATCCACGCCGCACCAACCGCAGTTGACGATCGTCCTGCGTGCCCGAAAACCGCATCGCTCGGCCAAAAATCGAGCTGCGCACGCGCACCCGATAGGCATCACAGCGGCCGCTGGAAATCCGCCGTCGGATTTCCGCCAGCATGGCCGGTGTGGGGCGCTCGTCGGCATCGAGCGAAAGCACCCAGTCGCCTCGTGCGAGCGAAAGGGCGAAGTTCTGCTGGCGAGCAAAAGTATCGAACGGACGATGAAAGACCCGCGCGCCGTAAGCTTTGGCGATTTCGACCGTGCGGTCGCGCGAGCCGCCGTCGACCAGCACAATCTCGTCGGCTCCGCCAATCCGTTCCAGCAAGCCCGGCAGGTTTTGTTCTTCGTTCAGCGCGATGATCATGACGCTCAGCGTTGGTCCCGAGCATGATCCGCGACCAATCTCCGTAGCGGAGGCGTTTTGTGTGGCAGCATACGGAACGCCACAGAGGGCGTTCCTTACCGAGGCCCATTGCAAACCCGTTCCTACGCCCGATGCCATCCGTCGTTCGTCGAATTCGCGCATAAATGCGCGTTCGACTCGCCAGGAGCGGCGTGGCTGACGCTTTGACAGCAGGCAGTGAGGCAAGCGCCGGCAGGCGGCAAGCAATGCCTTCAAAAAGATAAACCGTTGCTCCGCCGCGACAAAGGGCGCTGCCGCAAGATCGGCCGCGATGCGCAATCCCGCACCGATTCCATGCCGGACGACATGCCAGGGATGCCGCAGGTTTTTCCAATGAAACAACAGCGTGTTGCGCAGCGCCAGCGCCTGCGACCCTGCCGCACCATGCACTTGAATGAACGTCGCCTCGCCTTTGTGCCAGGCGACCGCTCGCGGCACATAGCGCGCGTGCCAGCCGGCCAGGTAACCGCGAAACGCAAAATCGAGATCTTCCAGCCTGCCGGGCAGGTAGAGCGGGTCGAAGCCACCCAGTGCTAAGAACTTTGCCCGGTCGACCGCCATGACTGCGCCGGCCGACGCGGTCGGTCCCGGCCGGTGTTTCAACCGCTCGTGGCCGGGAAAATCGGATCGCGCCTGCAACAGCCCGAAACGCCATCGGACCGCCGTCTGCAACCCTTCATGGGTCTTGCCGTCGAACAACCAGCAAAGCGGTGTGGTTAAGAAACAGCCGCCTGCGGCTCGATCGGCGGGATCGATCCAAGGCTCGACCAGCGGATCAACGGAATCTGCCGCCAGCTTGATGTCGTTGTTCAACAGAATCGCGACCGGTCCTTCGAGCCCTGCGAGTACTGCGTTGTACGAACAAAGGCCGCGATTGGGACACGAGAAGATCTTGACCTCGGGAAAGCTGGTTCGAAGCCATGCAAGCGAGTCGTCATCGGACGAATTGTCGATCACCGCCACTCGGCAATCATGCTGCGACGTTCGGGCGGCGCGCAGCACCGTCGGCAGGCATTCGGCCAGCAAAGCGCGGCCGTTGTAGTTCAATACAACGAGGTGGACCACCATCAGCGTTCATCCGTGAACCTGGCAGGAGGCGAAAGTATGGCGATTTGCGGTTTTGGGTCAAGACGAGCGGCGGGGCTGGGAAAAGATCGAAAGGACCCGAGGGCCGGGGCCGGAAACCCTATCGCTGAGACGACGAAAATGCCCACATTCCCCAGCCTGTCCACTCTGCCAGGCTCAATGGCGGCCGCGAACGACTTTGCCTGCGCTTTGGGATCGGAGTAATTCGCAAAACCCTTCCAGCCATCAAGATAACCGGCTTCGTCGAGTCCGGTGAATGACGTTTCGATACCACTTTCAGCCGACTTGCGTCGGCGAGAGAACGGCTTCTCTCCTGCGCTGCATGAACGCTCGGCACCCGCGGCTGGTGCGTTCGTCCTGGCGGGCACGCGGCACTTGCAACGATGGAGACGGCGTGGAGTCGTAGGTCATGAGGACCGACCGATTAGCGGTGGCGGCCGCAGTTGTAAGCGGGCTGCTGATCGCTAATCCCGCCGGCGGGCAGCCCCCGCCCAGCGCCCAGCTCTTTGGGCCGCCCAAGTTCAATCGCGCCGCCCCGCCCGACAGTTACGATCCGAGTTTTTATCAGCAAACTCGGAGACCGCCGCAACCCGCCGCGCGCCCCAACCGCTCAACTCGTCCCAAGTTCGGCTCGATCTCCGCCTCGTTCGCCCGGCAGGAATGCCCGCCCGCCGAGGAAGAAAAAAAGGAGGAAGAAGAAAAGCCCTGCGTGCAATGTTGCGACGGGCCGCTGGGTTGCTTTGGCCCCGGCTGTTGCAACGTCGAACTCGACGAACCTTTCAAGCTTGGCGATCAACTGCGCTGCTTCAAGAAGCATGAGATTCTGGTGGCCGGTTGGATCGCGCAGAGCTACACCTGGAATCCCTACAACCCCTCCGACGGTTTCAACGGGCCGGTGACCTGGACCGACCAGGCCAATCGTTATCAGCTCAATGAAGTGTATTTGTATGGCGTCAAGCCGGTTGACACCAAGGGCGAAGGCTGGGACTACGGCGGACGCGTCGATTTGCTCTACGGAACCAACTACCGTTGGGACACCGAAGCCGGGCTTGAGACGCGCTTGAACTCAGGCAGGTTTTACGGCTTGGCCATTCCGCAGTTCTACGGCGAAGTCGGCTATAACGACCTCAAGGTCAAGGTTGGCCACTTCATTTCGCCCGTCGGCTTTTACACCGTCGGCACTTACAATAACTTCTTCAACACGATTCCGTACACTTATCAGTATGGCGAGCCCTTCACGCATACCGGCTTTTTGGCGAACTATCAGGCGACCGAAAAGCTCAACCTGGGCGCCGGCTTGATTCACGGCTGGGACGCCTTCGACAGCAGCTTCAATAAGTGGGGCGGCTATCTCGGTACGTTAACCGTCAACGGCAACGCCGACGATTCGCTGGCCTTTGTGCAGGTGTACAGCCACGAGCCGACCCAGAACGCCGCTCGGCCCTTCACGCAGCGCTATTTACAGACGCTGGTTTACTCCCGCCCGCTCAAGAAAATCAGCGACAAGCTGACCTACATCATTCAGAGCGACTTTGGCGTACAAGGCCAGGCCACGCTGACCGGCCGGACCGCCCGGTGGTATGGAGTGAATCAATATCTTTATTGGAAAAAGAACGATCTTTGGAGTTGGGGCATCAATTTCGAGTGGTTCCGCGATGAAGAGGGGTTCCGCGTGACCGCGCCCGTGCCGTCGCCCGGCAGCCCCCATGCGGTTGGCTGGCCGCGCGGCCCCGGGTTCGCCGGAAACTTCTTTCAAATCACGGTTGGCCCGCGTTGGACGCCGCTGCCGAACGTCGTCGTGCGGCCAAACTTCCGTGCCGATTGGTATCACGGTCCCAACAACGTCGAGAATCTCCGACCGTTCGACGGCGGCAAGCGAAACTTGCAGCAGATTCTTGCCACCGACGTGATCATCACGTTCTAGCCGGTGATTACGCGCCTTGCATCGCCGCCGCGTTGATCTCGCTCTCGGCCAGCTTGGTCAGCTTCTCGTTCGTCTGGCTCTCTTCGTCGAGCGTTTTTTGCAACAGGCGTTCGGCCTTGTCGTTGCCCAACATGCGTGCAAAGCTGCGCACCGTGCCATAGCCGGCAATCTCATAGTGCTCGACGCGCTGAGCTGCTGCGACCAGGGCGGCATCCATTACGGCCGGCTCGGCATCTTCACTCATCACGCGCTTGCCCTCCTCGATCAGCCCTTCCATCGCCTCGCACTTCGGCCCGCGGGGCTTCACGCCCAATTGCTCAAAAATGCTTTCCAGCCGCTCCACGTGCCCTTCGGTCTGGCGCAGGTGGTCTTCGAACCCCTTGCGAAGCTTGGCCGATGATGCCGCTTTGGCCATCTTCGGCAATGCTTTGACCAGTTGCTTTTCCGCGCTGTACAAGTCCTTCAGTTCGTCGACAAACAGATCGGCCAGACTTTCGAGTGCCACAATTTCCTCCTGGGTTGCTAGTGCTTGGTGGATGTTCTTTGTTTACATGCCGCCACCGCTACTTTTTCTTGAAATAATGCGACACCGCGTCGGGCAACATCTGCGACACGGCCTCGCACACCTGCTGCGAGATTCGTTCGGTCGAGAAGCTTTCGGGCAGGTAATTCCGATACCATGACTTTTCTTCCGCTTTGCGACGCCGCGGAACCAGGAGCAGGGCCGCGGCCACTCCGGCCGCCAAACCCGCCCCAAACGTCGCTAATGCCGTGTAGCCCGGATGCTCGCGCACGAGATCCTCGGCTTGCACATAGGCACGACGCATGGGTCCGTTGTGGTCATGCAATTGGTCCGATTCATAGAACTGCGACATGCGCTGGTGGGCCATAATGGTGTCCTCTGCTGTTGAGCTACAAGCCAATGGGTCTAGCCTGCTGAGCTAAGAGTCCGACGACGACGAGCGCAGCAGGAGTCCCAGCGCGATGCCGGTGATCACTCCCAGCCCGAAAACCGCCATCACCGATTGGCCAGGGTATTCGCGCACGCGTTCGCTCATTTGATCATAACGCTCGTGCATCTGATCGCTCACTTGCTCATAGCCCGCCCGCATGCGTTGCGCACCCTCGCGCATCCGGCCGCTGGCGTCTTCGGCAAAGTGCATGGCCGCCTCGCGCGCCTGGTTTAAGGTGGATGAACTACGCGAGGCCAACTCGGCGATGAAGTGTTCGATCGTCTCGCGGGCCACGCCGGTCTTTTCATGGATGCGGCCGACCAACTCATCGACGTTGCCACCGACGATCATCAGGTCGTCATCGGTGAGCTGCCCCCACTTTTCTTTGACCTTGCCTCGGAGCTTGTCCCATTGCCCTCGGACTTCCTGTGCGTTCAGCATGGTTGAATTCCTAACAGAGAAAACAGTTGTTTTGGTTCCGGCGCCCCACGTGGGCAGGTTGTTTGAGCATAAATCGTGCCGGAGTGGCGGCTGAGGGGTGGCGGCTGAGGGTTGGCGGCTAGGGACCGGTGGCCTAGCGGCTGGTGATAGGCGATGTGTGATAGGTGATTGGGTTCGGTATCACCGATCACCAGCCACGAACCACCAGCCGCTCCACCGTGGCTACTCCAGGGCCACCCTGGTCGCGTTGTCGCCAAAGGGTGGTGTCCTAATAGTGCGGTGCTGCCGCGCAAAGTGATACTAACCCGAAGCGTCAGCGAGGCAGAATCTCCGCATTTCCTCGCTGACGCTTCGGGTTAGGCGTGAGTCGCAGGTGTTGTGGCTTAGTCTCAAACGGTGCGGTTTT
>JAICLL010000007.1 GCA_025927475.1 Pirellulales bacterium | reverse complement strand
GGCAACGTGCAACAGCCACCAAGCGGCGCCTCGAACCCTCAGAACTCCCAAAATAGGCTACCATATCGCTCTTACGCTACGTTCTAGGACACGGATAAAATGGCGTGCCGAACGGGATTGCCTCCGTGGCGTTCCGCGAGGCTTGCCGGCATCGCCGTCGAAGTAAGAGCAAGCAAGCAGGCGACAGCCGAGTGGCGGCCCTCTTTAGCGCCGTGAACCGCCACCCTGGCCACCGAGAGTTTGCGGCGGCCCTTGCAGGTTTTGGTAATAATGCGAGTAGTTCAGATAGCCCGCCGCGTGCCCAGTGCGCGGAAGCACCCGCTGCTGGCGTCCAAATCCCCCCAGCATCTCTTCATCGGCCCGGACTTCCTGCCGCAGGTTTTGCAAGTTCTGCTGCTGGCGGAACTGATTGGCCTGCAAGTCGAGCGGCGGACGCGAGAGCGTGAAATAATCGACCGCCGGATCGCCAAACGGGCGATTCAGGTTCAGGTAAGGACTGACCACCGGGCGTGCCAGACGATTGCGATACGACGATCTGCCCGAACGGCCGCGCGGAGCCTGAGCATCGGCCAGCTTGGCCGCGCCATCGGAGACTGCCATCAGCAGCCCCAGCCATAACCAGCATCGCATGCGCAAAAGGCGGTTAACGCTCATCGCAGATCCTCCTGTTCCATTAGTTTTATCGGCACCGCCGTTCAAAATCGAAAATCCAAATCACGGCTTCCCATCGCTCAACGCCTCAATAGCCAGGTTTCGCACGGTTTGATAATCGGCATGGATCGCCTCGCGTAACAGCGAGGTATCGGGCGGCGGCAACTGGGCAAAGGTTACCAAATTGTTCAAAGCCACGCGCACTTGATTGGCGGTGATCGTCAGTGAGCCGGCTGCCATGCCAGAGCTAGCACTGCCCAGCAATTCGAGCCAGCGGTCGCGTTTCTTCTCCCATGCGCGTCCGGTGCGCTGCTGGACGCGCTGCCACGCCCGCGCAAAAAGACGCACGATTTGTTCACGCCGCGCGGCGTCGAAGCCGCCATCACCGGCCGTGGGCGTTGGAATGCGGTCATCGCACATGCCGTCTACTATACCCGTTCTCGCGCCCCTGCAAATCACCACCAACCGATATTTTTTGCTTCGTTACGCAGCCCGCAACCGGGTCAGCCGCCGCGCAGCCCACCCATGAGGGTGGTGTCGTCCGAGCCGCCCAAGCTACTGAATTAGCTTTTTTAATTTTCCGTCGCCTTTAGCTTGACGAGCTTGATACTAGCGACTAGCCTATCATCTCGCATCTCGATACTAATTGCGCGTTTTATTCGAGTTCATAATTCAGCTCATGGCGGTTCAGCTTAAGGCTTTGAAAGTTTTCTGCGACGTTGTGCGTCAGCGCAGCTTCTCGCGCGCCGCCGACGAAAACGAGATCTCTCAGTCGGGCGCTAGCCAACTCGTGCAGCAGTTGGAAGACGGCTTGGGCGTGAAGCTGATTGATCGCTCGAAGCGGCCTTTTGTGCTCACGCCCGAGGGAGAGGTTTACTACGACGGCTGCCGCGAGGTGGTCGAGCGATACTTTGCGGTGGAAGACCGGGTGCGAAAGCTCCATGCCGAAGTGGCCGGGCGGGTGCGGGTGGCCTCGATTTATTCGGTCGGGTTGCACCATATGAACCGCTACATGCAGGAGTTCCTGGCGCAGCACCCCAAAGCCAACGTGCGGCTGGAATATCTGCATCCCAACCGCGTGTACCAGGCGATCGAAGAAGACGTCGCCGACTTGGGGTTGGTGAGCTATCCCAAGTCGTCGCGCACGATCAAGGCCGTTGCCTGGCGCGAGGAGCCGATGGTGCTGGTTTGTGCTCCGGGGCATGCGCTGGCCAAGCGTCGCCGGATCGGCCTGGCCGAGCTCGACGGGCAAAAGATGATCGGTTTCGACAGCGAGCTCACGATTCGCCGCGAGATCGACCGCGCCTTGCACGCGCACCAGGCGACCGTCAACGTCGTGATGGAATTCGACAATATCGAAACGATTAAGCGAGCCATCGAGATCGATGCCGGCGTGGGTTTGCTGCCCGAACCGACCGTGGCCCGCGAGGTGCATTCGGGCACGCTCTGCGCGGTTCCGCTCGACACCGATGAATTGGTGCGTCCGCTGGGCATCATCCATCGCCGCGGCAAAGAGCTGAATACGGCGGCACACCGCTTTATCGAGTTGCTCGAACGCGAAGGCCGGCGACCCGCGGCGCTCAGCGAATCGGAACATGGCGAGGTGCTCGCGCCCAGCGGCAATGGAAATGGATCGTGCGCAAGCGTGGACGTCTGCGCAACGGCCAAGGCTGTCAATGGGAATGGATCGTGCGCAAGCGAGGACGCTTACGTTCCGAGCAAATCTAATGGACGCAGGTGAGCGATGCAGCACACAGTAAATCAACACGCCGTAAATCATCCCGGCTTGCCGCCGCGCGAAGGCCTTTACGACCCCGCCAATGAGCATGACGCCTGCGGCGTTGGCTTTGTGGTGAATCTGCGCGGCGAGCAGAGCCACGCCATCGTGCGCTCCGGCTTGCAGATTCTGGTCAACCTGGCACACCGCGGGGCCTGCGGCTGCGACCCGCTGACCGGCGACGGCGCGGGCATTCTCACGCAGATTCCGCATAACTTCTTCCAGGCCAAGTGCGCCGAGCGCGGCTTCGAGTTGCCTGCGCCGGGCGATTATGGCATCGGCACGGTGTTTTTGCCGCCCGACCGCGATCAGCGGGCCTGGTGCGAGCAGAAGCTGGCCGAGCTGATCGCCGCCGAAGGTCAACGCCTGTTGGGCTGGCGCGATGTGCCAATCGACAACGAGCACATCGGCTATGTGGCCCGCGAGGTCGAACCGGTCATTCGCCAGGTGTTTGTGGCCCGCGGCGATGCCACTCCGCCTGACATGCTCGAATGGAAGCTTTACGTCATTCGCAAACAGCTTGAGTCGGCGGTGCGCGAAAGCTCGCTCGCGCAGAAGAAATACTGCTATGTGCCGACGCTCTCGTCGCGCGTGATCGTCTACAAGGGGCTGATGCTGGCCGATCAGGTCGAACCGTTCTATGGCGACCTGGCCGACGAGCGTTATGTGTCGGCCCTGGCCTTGGTGCATCAACGCTATAGCACCAACACATTCCCCACCTGGGACCTGGCTCAGCCATTCCGCTATTTGGCCCACAACGGCGAGATCAACACGTTGCGCGGCAATGTGAACTGGATGCACGCTCGGCGGAGCATGATGCAAAGCGACAAGTACGGTCCCGACCTGAAAAAGATCTTGCCCATTTGCACGCCGGGGGCCAGCGATTCGGCCATCTTCGACAATGTGCTGGAATTGCTCGTCGTCACGGGCCGCTCGCTGCCGCAAGCCATGTCGATGCTCATTCCCGAACCGTGGGCCAACCACGAGAGCATGACGGACGAGAAAAAGGCGTATTACGAATATCAGGCGTGCTTGATGGAGCCGTGGGATGGGCCGGCGTCGATGGCCTTCACCGACGGCGCCTCGATCGGCGCCGTGCTCGACCGCAACGGCCTGCGCCCCAGCCGCTATTGGGTGACGAAGGACGGGCTGGTGATCATGGCCTCCGAGGCGGGCGTGCTCGACATCCCCCCCTGCGAGATCGAATCGAAGGGACGCTTGCGACCCGGCCGCATGTTCCTGGTCGATACTTCGCAGGGCCGAATCATCAGCGACGACGAAATCAAGCACGAGTTGGCCTCGCGGCGTCCCTATCGGCAGTGGATCAACGAGAACCAGCTCACGCTCGACGATTTGCCTGCGGGCGAGGCTTTCCAGCCTGACGGGCACGGCGCTGGCAGCATCGCTCAAACCAACGGCAATGGCCGCGCGGCGACTCGCGATCATGTGTTGAGCTTGCAGCGGGCCTTCGGCTACACGTTGGAAGATTTGCGAATCATTCTGGGGCCGATGGCCACCGACGGCCAAGAGCCGGTCGGTTCGATGGGCAACGACACTCCGCTGGCCGTGCTCTCCGATCGGCCGCAGTTGCTCTACAACTATTTCAAGCAGCTTTTCGCCCAGGTCACCAATCCGCCGCTCGACGCCATCCGCGAAGAGATCGTCACCTCGCTGATCACCGCGCTGGGTTCCGAAGGCAATCTGCTGGAAGAAACGCCCGACCTGTGCCGGATGCTGCGCATCGAGCAGCCGATTCTGACCAATGCCGATCTGGCCAAGATCAAATCGCTCGACCGGCCGGGGTTCAAGGCCCGCACATTGTCGATGCTCTTTCCGCGGGCCGAAGGGGCCGAGGGCATGCGGCGGCGAATGGACGAGCTGCGGGCGGAAGCTTCGCAGGCCATTGCCGACGGCGTGACGCTGCTGATTCTTTCGGACCGCGGCGTCGATGCGCAGAACGTGCCCATTCCCGCGCTGCTGGCCACTAGCGGCGTCCATCATCACCTCATTCGCGAAGAGACCCGTACTCGCTGCGGCCTGATCGTCGAAACCGGCGATGCGCGCGAGGTGCAGCACTTTGCCTTGCTGACGGGCTATGGCGCGGGCGCGGTCAATCCCTATCTCGCTTTCACCACGCTCGAGCAGATGCAGCGCGAGGGCTATCTGCCGGCTGACAAGCCGCTGGAAAAGCTTGAGAAGAATTTTATCAAAGCCGTGGGCAAGGGGCTGCTGAAGGTGATGTCGAAGATGGGCATCTCAACGCAGCAGAGTTATCAAGGGGCGCAGATTTTCGAGGCGATCGGGCTGAACCACGCCCTGATCGACGAATACTTCACCTGGACGGCCAGCCGCATCGAGGGCATTGGCCTGGATACGATCGCCGAGGAATCGATCCGCTGGCACGAGATCGCTTTTCCGCGCACCCCCGTGCCCCGCAACCTGGTGCTCGACGTGGGCGGCCAATATCAGTGGCGGCGCAAGGGCGAGGCTCACATGTTCAACCCCGAAGTGGTGGCCAAGCTGCAGCACGCCACGCGGCTGAACAGCGTTGCCGATTTCAAGAAATACTGCGAGCTGATCGACAATCAAGAGCGGCAGTTGCTCACCTTGCGCGGGCTGCTGGAAATCAAGCCCGGCCAGCGCATCCCGCTGGAAGAAGTCGAGCCGGCCAAGGAGATCGTCAAGCGGTTCGCCACGGGGGCCATGTCGTATGGTTCGATCTCGAAGGAGGCGCACGAGACGCTGGCGATCGCCATGAACCGCATCGGCGGCAAGAGCAATACGGGCGAAGGAGGCGAAGACCCGGTGCGTTACATGCCCGACGCCAATGGCGACCGCCGCTCCAGCGCCATCAAGCAGGTGGCCAGCGGACGGTTTGGCGTCACCAGCGAATACCTGGTCAGCGCCCAGGAGCTGCAGATCAAGATGGCCCAGGGGGCCAAACCGGGCGAAGGCGGACAATTGCCGGGCCACAAGGTCGACAAGGAAATCGCCCGCATCCGGCACAGCACGCCGGGCGTGGGACTGATCTCGCCGCCGCCGCATCACGATATCTACTCCATCGAAGATCTCGCTCAGCTTATTCACGATCTGAAGAACGCCAACCGCGACGCCCGCATCAGCGTCAAGCTGGTGGCCGAGGTGGGCGTCGGCACGGTGGCGGCGGGCGTCTCGAAGGGCAAGAGCGACGTGGTGCTGATCAGCGGCCACGACGGCGGCACCGGCGCCAGCCCATACACCTCGATCAAGCACGCCGGCATTCCTTGGGAGCTGGGGCTGGCCGAAACGCACCAGGTGCTGCTGAAGAACGGCCTGCGCGGGCGGATCGTCGTGCAGACCGACGGACAGTTGCGCACGCCGCGCGACATTGCCATCGCGGCGATGTTGGGGGCCGAAGAGTGGGGCATTGCCACCGCGGCCCTGGTGACCGTGGGTTGCATCATGATGCGCAAGTGCCACTTGAATACCTGCCCGGTGGGCGTCGCCACGCAAGACCCCGAGCTGCGCAAGAAGTTCGCCGGCAAGCCGGAATACGTGGTCAACTTTTTCTTTATGGTGGCCGAGGGACTGCGCGAGATCATGGCTTCGCTGGGCTTCCGCACGGTGAACGAGATGGTCGGCCGCGTCGATCTGCTCGACACGCGCCGGGCGATCGCGCATTGGAAGGCCCGCGGACTGGATTTTTCGGCCATTCTGCACAAGCCCGACGCCCCGGCCCATGTCAAAACCTATTGCGCCGAGAAGCAAGATCACGGCATCGCTCGCTCGCTCGACGTGACCACCTTGTTGGCGCTGTGTCGGCCGGCCCTGGAAGGCGGCGAGCCGGTGGCGCACGATTTGGCCATTCGCAATGTGAACCGCACGGTGGGCACGATTCTGTCGAGTGAAATCACCAAGCGTTATGGACCGCGCGGCCTGCCCGAAGACACCATTCAGCTTAACTTTCGCGGCACGGCGGGGCAGAGCCTGATGGCGTTTGGGGTGCCCGGCGTCACGGTGCGCGTCGAGGGCGACGTGAACGACTATTGCGCCAAGGGTCTTTCCGGCGGCAAGGTGATTGTCTATCCGCCGCGAGACAGCAGCCTGGTGGCCGAAGAAAACATCATCGCCGGCAATGTGGTGCTCTATGGAGCGACCAGCGGCGAGGTTTATCTCAACGGCATCGCCGGCGAGCGGTTCTGCGTGCGCAACAGCGGAGCCAAGGCAGTCGTCGAGGGCGTGGGCGACCACGGCTGCGAATACATGACTGGCGGCGTGGCCGTCATCCTGGGCGAGACCGGGCGGAATTTTGCCGCCGGCATGAGCGGCGGCATCGCCTTTGTGCTCGACGAGCATGGCAAGTTTCCGCGGCTGGTGAATCGCGAGATGGTCGAGCTGGAAGATCTGACCGATCTGGAAGATTTGCAGACCGTCCACGACCTGGTGCGCAAGCATGTCGAGTACACCGGCAGTGCCCGCGGGCGATACGTGCTCGACAACTGGCCGCGGCTCACCGCGAAATTTGTGAAAGTGATGCCCTGCGACTACAAGCGGGCCTTGGCCGAGATCAAGAAGCAAGCGAGCGTTGAAGCGCACCGCGGCGAACCGGTGGGTGTGTTGGCGGCGGCGAATAGCTAACGGCAAACCCGGCGAGGAATCAATGAGCAAAAACGATGAGCTATTGCGCCAGATTCTGGCATTGAAATACGAAGAGCGCGCGGCGATAGCGCATCAGATTTTGGCCAGCTTAGCGCCTGATGACATTGATGAAGATGCGCAAGCCGCTTGGGTCGCGGAAATCGAAGTTAGGTTAGCGTTGATCGAATCGGGGGACTACGTGGCTCGGGACGCGTGGGAGGCATTAGAGGACATTCGGCGCAACCTGCCCCGGCGGGGCAACGGAGTGTAGCAGCGGGCGCCAGCCCGCGGAAACCGGACTTTCCGACAACGACATCGTGGCCTCGCTGGGCTTAGGACCATTTTAGACATCTAGGAGATCACGCCCGTTCGGGGGCCATGCTTAAAAAGATCATATGGGTGACATCCGAGGTTTCATGCAGTATTCGCGCAAGCACCACGACAACCAGCCCGTGGACGAGCGAATCAAGCACTACAACGAGTTTCTCAAGGTTCTGCCCGAGGCCGAGCTGCGCCAGCAAGGCGCGCGGTGCATGGACTGCGGCGTGCCGTTTTGCCATACGGGCTGCCCGTTGGGCAACATCATTCCCGACTTCAACGACCTGGTGTATCGCGATCAATGGCGCGATGCGCTCGATCGGCTGCATGCCACCAACAATTTTCCCGAGTTCACGGGCCGCGTTTGCCCGGCGCCCTGCGAAGCGGCCTGCGTGCTGGGCATCAACGAAGACCCGGTGGCCATCAAAGAAATCGAGATGTCGATCGCCGATCGCGGCTTCGCCGAAGGTTGGACCGTGCCCGAACCGCCGCTGACGCGCAGCGGCAAGCGGGTGGCGGTGGTTGGCTCGGGTCCGGCGGGGTTGGCCGCGGCCCAGCAGCTCACTCGCGCGGGGCACCAGGTGACCGTCTTCGAGCGGGCCGATCGGCCGGGCGGTCTGTTGATGTACGGCATCCCGGATTTCAAGCTCGAAAAGTCGCGCGTCTGGCGGCGCATCCAGCAGCTTGAGGACGAAGGCGTCGAGTTCCGTTGCAACGCCAATGTGGGTGTCGACGTGCCCGTGGCTGAATTGCGCTCCGACTACGACGCCCTCTTGCTCACCGGCGGGGCCACGCAGCCGCGCGACTTCCCGATACCCGGTCGCGATCTGCGCGGCGTTCACTTTGCCATGGAGTTTTTGCCCCAGCAGAACAAGCGCAACCAGGGCGATACCATACCCGACGACCTTTCGATCATGGCGACGGGCAAAGACGTGATTATCATCGGCGGCGGGGATACCGGCAGCGACTGCACCGGCACGTCGAACCGGCACGGCGCCAAGAGCGTCACGCAGTTCGAGCTGTTGGCGCAGCCGCCCGACCTGGGCCATTTTCCGCGGCGCGACGAGCGCCCGGTGCAGTCGCCCTGGCCCTATTGGACGATGATGCTCCGCACCAGCAGTTCGCACGAAGAAGGCTGCGGCCGTCATTGGAGCATTTTGACCAAGGAGTTTCGCGGCGACGACCAGGGCCGAGTCAAAAGCCTGGTGACGGTGACCATCGAGTGGTACACCGATGAAACCGGGCGGCAAACGTTTCGCGAGGTCGAGGGGACAAGCCAGGAGTGGCCTTGCCAGCTTGTGCTGTTGGCGATGGGCTTTTTAGGACCCGAGCGGCGCGGAGCGATCGAAGAGCTAGGCATTGAGCTGGACGCGCGCGGCAACGTGAAGTGCGACGCCAACTTCATGACCAGCGTCGAGGGCGTCTTCGCCGCCGGCGACATGCGTCGCGGGCAGTCGTTGGTGGTGTGGGCCATTCACGAGGGCCGCGAGGCCGCCCGCGCCGTCGACAAGTATCTGATGGGCGTCACCCATCTGCCCAGCGCCCAGGCGGGCGAATTCGCCTGGCGGTAGACGCGGCAGCCTTGATTCCTGTGCTGTCGCGAAGACCTGGCAACAGCTGATACTCGCATGCGGCGGCCGGCGCGGTTACAATGCCCGCATCATGAGGCTGAAGCAGGCCATCCTCGCTGAACTGGGCCGCGACGAGCTCAAGACGATCGTCGACCGACTGGAGCTGGCCGACATCGACCGGCGCAGCGTCGAGGCGATGCGCGCGGCGCTGGCCGGCAGCCGCCGCGCCACGCCCGAGGCCTTGCTCGCCGACTTGGCCGTGAGCCAGCTCAAGACGGTCTGCCGCGCGGTGGGCGTCGCTCCGACCGGCCGAAAGCGAGAACTGATCGAGCGGCTTTGCGGCGTGGGCGTCTCGCCGGCGCCAGCGAAAGCGGGCGGGATGCCCGCGCCACAAGACGACCGGCCGGCCGCAGCCTCGCGCAGCCCATCGATCACCCAAAGCGCTTCAACCATGGCTCGCCCCAAGCCCGCCGGCGCCGCCGCCGAAAACTACCAGCACCCGGAATCGAAGGTGCTGTTGCGTCCCGATGTCGGCACCCAGCCGCAATTTCGCAAGAAAAAGCCCCCGCAAAAATACCGCTACGACTCGTCGCTTTCGCCTTCGCTCGATTGGGACAGCCAAAACTCCGCCCGCGAGCTGGGCGAGTGGCTGATCGCGCTCATCGAAGAGGCCGCCAGCCTGCCGCCGCCCCACGCCTTCGACCCGCCCCGGCGCTGGCGCGCGGGCGAGATCGAGATCCGCAACCTGGCCGAGGCCGTCGAGCAGCTCAAACGCATCGCACGCCCGTTTCTCAACTGGTCGGGCAAGGCCGAACGGCTCAGCTTCGACGTACCCACGCTGCCCTTGTTCGTCCACGAGCGGCTCTCGACCAAGGCCATCATCGAAACGCTGGTCGGGCACAAGCGGGTGCAAGAGTCGCAGCTCGACCTGTTCGGCGACCCGCGGCACTCGATCGCCGACCAGGTGCTCAAGCCCTACGAGTACGAAGACCAGTGGACCAACCGCATGATGCTGGGCGATTCGCTGGTGGTGATGAACTCGCTGTTGCACTACGAGCGGTTGGGCGGGCAGGTGCAGATGATCTACATGGACCCGCCCTACGGCGTGCGGTTCGGCAGCAACTTTCAGCCCTTCGTGCGCAAGCGCGATGTCAAGCACGGCGACGACGAAGACATGACCCGCGAGCCGGAAACCGTGCAAGCCTACCGCGACACCTGGGAACTAGGCCTGCACAGCTATTTGACGTATCTCCGCGACCGTTTGCTGCTCTGCCGCGAGCTGCTCAGCCCCAGCGGAAGCATCTTTGTGCAGATCAGCGATGAGAACTTGCACCATGTGAAACAGGTGCTTGACGACATATTCGGCGGCGACTGCTCGGTCGTCACGATTCCAGTAAAGAAGAAGGGCAGCCAAAAAAGCAGCCTCATCGACCCAGTAAATGACTACATACTTTGGTACTCGCGCGAGCCGCGCGCCCTCGGGCGTGTAAAATTCAGGCCACTTTTCGAGCGCAGGCCGCTGGACGCTGAAACATTATCGGAGTTCAAGTTCGTTGAATTGCCCAACGGCGAAGAACATCCGCTTGGCGCGGTTCCTGGTAAAGGGGGCACCGCGACTGACTATCGAATGCAACCGGAGCGGCTCTTCCAAGATTATCCGGGCGCACGGCTGTTCCGCTCAAATCCAATGACGAGCGGCGGCGTTAGGAAGAATCAGAGCTTGCCATACACATACAAGGGCAAAACTTACTCGCCCGGCGCCGGAAACTGCTGGAAAACCACCGTCACCACCGACGACGGCCGCACTCCGGGGATGGCCGCCCTGGAGCGTGGCGGACGACTTTTAGCCGGCGAGGGCCAACTCCGGTTTAAGAGCTATCTTGACGACTTCGGCTACAGCGCGATTTCTAACTGGTGGGACGGACTTGGCGGTGCATCGAAACCACAGTACGTGGTTCAAACGAACGCGGAAATTGTCCAGCGCTGCGTTCTCCTGACAACTGACCCCGGCGACTTGGTCTTTGACCCCACTTGCGGGAGCGGCACGACGGCGTATGTCGCCGAGCAGTGGGGCCGGCGCTGGATCACCGCCGACGTCAGCCGCGTGCCTTTGGCGCTGGCCCGTCAACGACTGCTGACGGCGACGTTTCCGTGGTACGAGCTGAAGGACACCGAGCGCGGCCCCGCGGCGGGCTTTGTTTACAAGCGAAAGCAAAACCGTAAGGGCGAAGAGATTGGCGGCATCGTGCCCCACGTCACGCTCAAGTGCATCGCCAACGACGAGCCGCCCGCCGAAGAAGTTTTGGTCGATCGGCCTGAAGTCGATACCAAGATCACCCGCGTGACCGGCCCGTTTTGCGTCGAGGCGACCATTCCGGCGCCGGCCGATTGGGCTGAGGGCGAGGGCGGCGACGCGACCGTCGCGCCGGCGGAGTCGTTCGGCACGTTCGCCGAGCGGATGCTCGAGGTGCTGCGCAAAAGCCCGTTGTTGCGGCTGGCGGGAAATAGGTCTGTGCTTCTTAAAAATATTCGGCCGCCGGCCAAGAGTTTGTCGTTGTCGGCTGAGGCGTTTGTCGAGGCCACGGCGCCGGGCCAGCAGCCGTCGCTGGGCGACGCCGTTGACGAAGCGGTCGAACAGAACCGCGGGCTGCTGCCCTTTTCGCAGAAGCCGGTGGCGCTGGTGTTCGGTCCTGAGAACGGCGCGGTGAGCGAGCGGCTGGTGTTCGACGCGGCCCGCGAGGCGGCGGCCAAGAGCTACACGCACTTGTACGTGTTTGGCTTCGCCATCCAGCCGCACGCGCGCGAGCTGGCCGAGAAATCTGCGGAAGCGATCGGCATCGCGGCGACGTACGTGCAGGCCACGCCCGACCTGCTGATGGGCGACCTGTTGAAGAACATGCGATCGAGCCAGATATTCAGCGTGTGCGGTCTGCCCGACGTGGCGGTGCGGTCGGCCAAGGGGGGCAATTATCAAGTCGAGCTGAAGGGGTTGGACGTCTTCGACCCGGTGGCGATGCAACCCGAGGCGCGTTCGGGCGGCGAGGTGCCGTGTTGGCTGCTCGACACCGACTACAACGACTTGTGTTTTCACGTGAGCCAGGCGTTTTTTCCCAAGACGGGCGCGTGGGAGAATCTCAAGAAAGCGCTGCGCGGCCATTACCACGAAGACGTGTGGGACCATTTGGCCGGCACGGTCAGCGCGCCGTTTGAGCCGGGCGAGCACCGCCAGGTGGCCGTGAAGGTGATCGACGAGCGCGGCAACGAGTTGATGGTGGTGAAGAAGTTGCCGGGGGTGAAGACGTGATCCGGGCACGACGTGTTGGCGATGCATGCGTTGTGGAGGCGCGCGTCATCACGGCGTTATGCGCGGTCGACGATTTGAATCATGGCGACGCCGCGCAAATCGATCGCATGGTACGGGTCGGGAATGACGCCCTTTCAGGGCTACGACTGGTATGGCGCTCGGAAACCCAGGGCTGCGCCCTGGGCTATCGAATACGACCCCGTTGGGGTCGGCGGGCTGCGCCCGCACGTGGCTTCGAGCACAACTGCGCTGGGGATGGGTTCACGCGCATGACGAAATGTTTGAATTGTAACGATCGCGGCGATACGTTACGTCTTGACGCTCATTCGCCGCACCCATCGAGGTGACACATGCCGCAGTCGCTCTCTGACGTACTGATCCACGTGGTGTACAGCACCAAAAACCGAGTGCCGTACCTGAAGTCGCCCGAACTGCGCGAACATTTGAACGCTTTTATCGTCGGCACGCTGAAGGACATCGGTTGCCCGTCACTCATCACCCGCTCGGTCGAGGACCACATCCACACACTGTGTCAGTTGTCGCGCACGATGTCGATCGCGGAAATTGTGAAGCAGATGAAGGTGACGTCCTCGGGCTGGGTCAAAGAGCAGGATCCAAATTTGGCCGACTTCTACTGGCAGGCGGGGTATGGGGCATTTTCCGTGAGTCATTCCAATAGGGACCAGGTGAAGCATTACATCGCCCACCAGGAAGAACATCATCGAACGCGAACGTACCAGGAGGAATTTCGCTTGCTGCTTGAGCGCCACGGAATCGAGTATGACGAGCGATATGTTTGGGATTAACGCCGCGGAGCGGCAGGCCGAAGGCATTTGGTGTTCGATGGCGGCGCAGGCGGTGTGGTCATCGGCGCTCGAACGCCGCCGCAGGCGCGCGTAGCCCGGAACGGGCGTCATTCGATAGCCCAGGGTGAAACCCTGGGTCTGGGAACAAATCCATTGTCGTAGCCCTGAAAGGGCGTCATTCCGAACCAGCCGAGGTGAATTGCGATGGCCGGAACGATTCGATCGCATAGAGTTTCGCATGGCGAGCGCCTGTCCTCGCGAGGGTGGGACTGGCGCCCCGTTGGGGCTTTGGATTTTGTTGGGGGCCAAAACCCAGGGTTTCACCCTGGGCTATCGAATGCGACCCCGTTGGGGTCGGCGGGCTGCGCCCGCGATATTGCCTCACCATACCGACGCGCGCGAACGGCGCTGACCGAATAGGCCCTTGATCCCATGAGCAACTTCGAGGTCCCCGAACCAATCCTGAATTCGCCCTTCGAGGAGCCGAAGGAGTATTGGCACATCGTCGAAGGCGCGACGCCCGAGAAGCGGCCGGGCCGCCGGCCGGCCATGTACTTTTATCGCGATCCCAAGGCGCGGGCCGATCGCCAGGGGCATGAGGCGAGCACCGCCATTGAGCTGAAGCTCGTCAACCGCATCCGACAACAGGTGAAGGCCTGGCGCGAGCAAAACTACGCCGGCGCCAGCCGCACGACGATCGATTTGATCGATTGGTGGCGGCGCGAGGGACGCAAAACGCCGCTCTTCTTCGCCCAACTCGAAGCGGCCGAGACCATCATCTTTCTGGTCGAGGCGCGGGCCGATTTCCGCCAGGGCCTCAAAATTCCGCGTGAGGAGCTGAGCGAGGCGAAAATCGCCGAAGGGTGCGCAGGCTTCGTCCGCTACGCCTCGAAAATGGCCACCGGCAGCGGCAAAACCACCGTGATGGGCATGCTGGCCGCTTGGAGCATTCTGAACAAGGTCAACAACCGCGGCGATGCGCGGTTTTCCGACGTGGTGCTGGTCGTCTGTCCGAACGTGACGATTCGCGACCGCCTGCGCGAGCTTGATCCCAACGCGGGCGAGGCCAGCATCTACGCGACGCGTGACCTGGCGCCGCCCGGCGCGATGCGCGCCGATTTGACCAAGGGGCGAGTGCTGGTGACCAACTGGCACGTGTTCGAGCCGCGGGCCATGCAGGTGGGCGGAGTGGGCGCCAAAGTGGTGAAGGCAGGAGTGCGCGTCACCACGCGCGAAACCATCACCATTGGGCCCAAGACCACCACCGCCCGCGGCAGCCGCTATCTGACGCTCGAAGATTACCAGCGGCAGGCGGCGGCCGGCATGATCGAAGTGCTCGACGAAGAGCGCGACCGGCATGGCAATCTCAAGAAGGTTCGAGTTGAGTCGGCCCGTTACGTCGAGAGCGACACCGCGCTGTTGAATCGCGTGCTGGGCCGCGAGGTCGGCGGCAAGCAAAACATGCTGGTGATGAACGACGAGGCGCACCACGCTTATCGCATTCGCCGCGAAGAGACCGACGAAGACCAACTGGAAATGTTCGGCGACCAGGACGAAGCCGAAGATTTTTTCAAGGAGGCGACGGTTTGGATCGACGGCCTTGACCGCATTCAACGGCTGCGGGGCATTAACTTTTGCGTCGATCTTTCGGCGACGCCCTATTTTTTGAGCCGCGTGGGGCAAGAGACCAACCGCCCGTTTCCCTGGGTGGTGAGCGATTTTGGCCTGATCGACGCCATCGAGTCGGGGCTGACCAAGATTCCGCAGCTTGCCGTGCGCGATTCGACCGGCGCGCCGATACCGGGATATGCGAACATCTGGCATTGGATTTTGCCGCAGCTCACGCCGGCCGAGCGCGGCGGCAGTCGCGCCAGCGCCAAGCCCGAAGCGGTGCTGAAATTCGCCAACACCCCAATCACGATGCTGGCGACGCTCTGGCAAGAAGAGCTCGAAAAATCGCAAGCGGCAGGGAGCGACCCGCGCCCGCCGGTGTTTATCATCGTCTGCAAGAACACCAGCCTGGCCAAGATTATTTACGAGTGGCTAGCCGAAGACCGCCCGCCCGTGGGCATTCCCTCGGCCAAGATCGACGGCTTCCGAAATACCGACGGGCGTCAATACACCATTCGCGTCGACTCGAAGGTGGTGGCCGAGACCGATGACCTGGAGGGAACCAAAAGCGACGAATCGCGTTGGTTGCGGTTTACGCTCGACACGGTGGGCAAAGTGGCCTGGCCGAGCGATCGGCTGGGACGGCCGGTGTATCCCGAAGGCTTTGAAGAACTGGCCAAAAAACTTGACCGGCCCTTGCACCCGCCCGGCCGCGACGTGCGCTGCATCGTCAGCGTGAGCATGCTCACCGAAGGTTGGGACTGCAACACCGTGACGCACATCATCGGGCTGCGGCCGTTCATGTCGCAGTTGTTGTGTGAGCAGGTGGTGGGCCGCGGCTTGCGGCGGACGCTGTATGAGCTGGGGCCGGACGGCAAGTTCGGCGAAGAGGTGGCCAAGATTTTTGGTGTGCCGTTTGAGGTGGCGCCGTTCAAGACATCGCAGCAAGGGCCCGAACCGCCGCCCAAGCGGCGCCACGTGCGCGCGCTGCCGGAAAAAGCCCAGTTCGAGATCCGCTTTCCGCGCGTCGAGGGCTACACGCAGGCGGTCCACAACCGCGTCACGGTCGACTGGTCGAAAATCTCGCCGCTGACGCTCGAACCGGGGCGGATTCCGCCGGAAGTCGAGATGAAGGGCCTCAGCTATAACGACACGGGCAGGCTTTCGCTCACCGGGCCGGGGCGGATCGACGAGGTTTCGCTCAAGCAATTCCGCGAAGGGCGGCGATTGCAAGAGCTAGTTTTCGAAGCGGCCGCGGCCCTGACCCGCGACTACGAGCGCCAACCGCATTGCGAAGCGCCGGCGCATGTGCTCTTTCCGCAGCTCGGGAGGATCGTCGGCGAGTACGTCGATCGCCATGTGCGCGCCATGTCGCCCGCCGACAAGAAA
Source organism: Pirellulales bacterium (assembly GCA_025927475.1). Lineage (GTDB taxonomy): Bacteria > Planctomycetota > Planctomycetia > Pirellulales > JAICIG01 > JAICLL01. Next base: position 65,195 of record JAICLL010000007.1, on the reverse strand, counting down.
GATGTGTTTTTGTCGCCCTACTATGGCTGGATGATCGAGCGGTTGTTGGAAGCCATTCGGCCCGCCGTCGATTCGGACCAGCCAGCCGAAGTGCCCCGATACGAATCGAACCGCGGGCCGGGCTCGACCGCCGACGTCGATTTTTGGACCAGCCGCGACGTCTATGAAATCGTCCGCAGCCACGTCAATTTTGTCGTGCCCGATACGCTGCGATGGGAGCAATCGGCGGCGTACCACATCGACCGGCATCCGCAAACCGAGGCGTTTGTCAAGAACGCGGGCTTGGGCTTTTACATTCCCTACCTGCACAACGGCCAGCGGCACGACTATACGCCCGACTATTTGGTGCGACTGAAGGGCGACGAACCGCGTTATGTGATTGTCGAGGTGAAAGGCTGGGATCCGTTGGAAGAAGTGAAGCGAGCCGCGGCCGAGCGATGGGTGGCCGCCGTGAACGCCGACGGGCAATACGGCCAATGGCGGTATGGCATCGCCAAAAAGCCCGAAGAGGTGCGGCGGTTGCTGGCGCAGGATCTCTAGGTTGGCCCGAAGTTTGCCAGTTTGGGTCGCGGTGAGCCATAATAGCGATCGTGCATGCCTTTTTGACCATCACCGCGGGCCAGCAGGCCGGGGCGAGCCTGCCGCTCGACCCGGCAAAGAAAACGCGCATCGGCCGCGGCGCCGAATGCACGCTGATGCTTTCCGACACGCTGTGCTCGCGCGTGCATGCCATCATTTCCTGCGATCAACAGGTGTGGCGGGTCCGCGACGCCGAGAGCCGCAACGGCACCTTTGTCAACGGGCAAAAGGTCGAGCAAGCCACGCTCGGCGATGGCCACCGTCTGCGCGTCGGCTCGACCGAATTCGTGTTTCATGAAAGCGAGCAGCCGCCCACCTTGGGACCGCTCGCCGGCCCCAAAATCACCCAGACCCTCATCAAAGACACTCGCGTGGGTCAGGCGGCGGGCGAGTCGGTCGCCGTGGCCGCCATCGGCGATTCGGAATCATCGCAAGAGTTGTTGCTGCTCTATCAATACTGCCTGCGAGCGATGCGCAGCGCGAGCACAGGCGAGCTCATGCGCGTCTCGCTCGATGTGCTGCGCGAGCGCACCGGCGCCTCGGCCGTGGCGTTCCTCGAGCGCGGCGACGACGGCAAGCTGTCGCCGAAGCTCGTCGTGCCCGAAAACCTGGCGGCTCCGATCGTGCTGAGCGAATCACTCACGACGCTGGTATGCGACGCGGGGCACGCCGTGTGGATCGCCAATCAACAAGCGGCGCCCGACGACGTGCGGCATCATGCCGATGCGCTGTGTGTGCCGCTGGTCGACGCACGGGCAAGCGAAAAGCGTGAGTCGCCGGCGCTGGGTGCATTGTACGTGTATCTTGAGCAAGGCCGTTTCCGCCAGTCGCACTTCGACTTCGCTATTTCCGTGGCCAACGCGGCGGTGTTAGCGCTGGTGCGTTTGCGCGACGAACAACGCTGGCAGGCCGAACGGGAGCGGCTCGCACAGCAAGCGCCCAAAGAAGCAGCTTCGCCCGGCAAGCCCGCCGTCGGCGATTCGCTGCGGCTCGACGAGTGGGAGCAACACCTGATCCGCGAGGCGCTGGTCCGCGCCGGCGGCCACGTGCCCGAAGCGGCGCAGCTCTTGGGCCTGGGCCGGGCCACGCTTTATCGCAAACTCGAGGAATACGGCATCGACCGGTGATGTTATGGATTTTTTGCAACTATCGGGCAAGTCGATCTTGGTATTCGGCGTGGCGAACCGCAAAAGCGTGGCGCTGCACATCGCCCGAGTGCTGGAAGAGGCGGGGGCCGATGTGGTCTACGTGGTGCGCACGCCTGAGCGAAAAGAGTCGGTCGCCAGGCTGGTGGGCAATGCCGAGATTTATGTGTGCGACGTCGAGCACGAAGATCAGATTGCGCGGCTGGCCGACGAGGTGGGACCGCGGCGCCCGGTGTGGCACGGGCTGGTCCACTCGATTGCCTTTGCCGACTACGACGACGTTCCGCGGCCCTTCCACGAGACCTCGAAGAAGGCGTTCTTGCGGTCGGTCGATATTTCGTGCTATTCGCTGATCGCGCTGTCGCGGGCGTTTCAGCACGCTCTTGATCCCGATGCCTCGGTGGTGACGATCTCGATTTCGACTACCCGCATGGCCAGCGAAAACTACGGTTTCATGGCCCCGGTCAAGGCCGCGCTCGATTCGTCGCTGGCGTTTCTGGCCAAGTCGTTCAGCAAGTTTTCGCGCGTGCGGTTCAACGCCGTCGCGCCGGGCCTCTTGAAGACTTCGGCTTCGGCGGGCATTCCCGGTTATGTCGACGCCTATCTCTATGCCGAGCAAGCGACGCTCCGCAAACAGGCCCTGCAAACCGAAGAGGTGGCCAATGTCGCCGCATTTCTGCTGAGCCCGCGATCCAGCGGCATCACCGCTCAGCGGATCGTAGTCGACGCCGGGATGGAGGTGAACTATTTCGATCGAGAGCTGATTGAGCGCGCGATGCGCGGCTAAAGTTACGATGTTGTGCCGCCGTTCGCCGGCTAGTCGTAAAAAGCATCGCTCATCGACACTACCTCGCTGACAGTCAGGCCAAATCGATCATACCTTTTCAGTCGAGCACATACAGTGTATCGACTTGGTCCTCATGGCGGATTTCGTCGATCGGCTGCTGGCGTCCTTCGCCGGCATAGAGGCGGTTGGGGCAGTTGATCACCCAGCCAGGCCGCTCGCCGACGTTCTTGTAGGCGTGGACCACGCCCGGCGGAATCAGCACGGCCTGACAGTTCGATTCGCCGACCACCGCGGTCTGGCGGTGGCGGAACGTGGCCGAGGCTTCGCGCGCATCCCACAGATAGAGCTTGAAATCGCCCGGCCCAAGGAACGCGAAATAGTCCGACTGGTCGACGTGCTCGTGCGGGCCGCGGGCCACGCCGGGCAGCGTTTCGCTCACATAGCCCATTACCGGGCGGTCGCCGGCAGCGAGCTCATCGTGGCGGTAAAGCTCGACCAGCCAGCCGCGCGGGTCACGATAGCGGTTGAGCGCCTTGAAGACCACGCCGTCAATCGGGCCGGTTTGAAACATGGCGATTTCCTGTCTCGAATCGATGCTGGATGCCACCACTGTAATCCGCGCCTAGCACCGTGGGAATCGGCCTTGACCGCCAAAAACGAATCTTCTATTTTCCCGCCTCAACGAGCGTTGGCCCCAACGGCTGAGCGAAAAGTCAGCCCAACGCTCGCTGGCAGATCATTCGTACACCATGTGGTTGGGTCTGCACCGGAAGGGTTTACCAAAGCCCTTCTGCGGACCGAGAAGCGCCGTCCGCCGGCAAGGATGCTAGCGGCACGCTTCGTTTTAGCGGCGCGAAGAAAACCCTTCGCCGTCCAATCGCTCCCGGAAAAGAATCGCGTCCTCTGCCCCCCTGGGACCTGTTCTTTCCGGGAGTTTTTTTTGCGCTGCCCGCTGCGTGTGCTGCCCGCCGCTTACTGCGTGTATTCCTTCAAAAAGCCTTGGAAGAGCACCAGGTGCTGCTCTTCGGCTCCCAGAAGCTGAATGCAAAGATCCTGGGTGACGTAGTCTTCGCCTTCGGTGGCTTTGATGATCTTGCGATATTGCGCGCAGGCCGCCTCTTCGGCGCTGATTACCGCCTTGATGACGCCCACCACGTCGGTGGTGTTTTCGGCAGGCTGCGGCTGACCGCCAAGCTTCACCTTCATCGAGCCGGGCACCATGCCGCCAAGCTGCTTGATGCGGTTGCCAAGCCGCGTGGCGTGCCCCAGTTCTTCGGTGATGTCGGCCCCGAGCGATTTCTTGATTTCTTCGGCCCGCACCCCATCGAGGTTAATGCTGTTGGCCAGGTAATTCATCACCGTCTCCAGCTCCATGCTGTAGGCGGCCTTGAGCATCTCGATCACTTCCTGATTCGTCGGCATGGCGTGTACTCCTGCGTTGTTTGAGTTCGATCAAGACTTCTTCAGCCTGCACGCGGATGGCCCGCGGCAGTTCGGGGGCGGTCAACTGCTCGACCGCTTTGACCAACGGCGCCAAATTGGCCTGGTCGTTTTTTTCGGCCAGCCCTTTGGCGGCTCGCAAACCGTTGACGAGAATCAAATCTCGCTTGTACTGGCGCCCGTCGGCCTCTTCTTCAGCGGCCAGCGCTTGGGTCTGACGCGGATCGAGCATTTCGCCCAGCACGCCCAGCGAGCGATCGTCGCCCTGCCTGGCCAGCATGGTGGCCGCGTTGTAACGCACGTCGGGCGAGCCGTCGCCCAGCATCCGCTGTAAACGGCTGATGGCCTCGGGCGTGTCGGCCGCGCCCAAGGCAAACGCCGCCGTCGAGCGCAGCAGCGGCCGCTCGTCGCGCGAAGCCGCCAGCAGGGCGGGCATAAGCTGCGCGTGGCCGCTCGCTTCTCCCGCCGACGCGTTCGACAGCCAAACCGCCAGCGATTTGAGGGCCGCGAACCGCACCGGCGCCTCGCGCGGGTCGCGCTCGGTACGGGCCGCCTTGACCAGCACCGGCAGCACGTCGGGCACGTGAAACTCGCCCAGGGCGTGGCACAAATAGGTCCGCAGCTTGATCGGGTTTTCATCCATGCCGGCGGCGTCGATTTCACCATTCAAGATGCCGGCCAGATCGCCGGCCAGGTCGGCGTCGTTCTTCAGCTTTTCGTTGCTCGGGTTCCGCAACACGTCGGCCAGGTCGTGGGCCGCCTGAAACCGGGCGGCGCTGTTTCGCCGCAGCAATTCGACGTAGGCTCGGGGATTGGTGTCGTGCTCGACCAGCAGCTTGATGCCCGCCCCCACCAGAAACATGATCAGCACAATCAACGCCGGAATCACAAACAGTTGCACGATAAAGCCGGGGTTGGGCGGCTCGACCGGCGGCAACTGGTCGGCGGAAGAAAACGTGTTTCCGGGGTCGTCGGTAGGCATGTAAACGTCGTCGGTAGGCATGTAAACTTAAGTGTAGAGAACCGGTGCGGGCAGTCAATCCACGGCCATTGGCCGATCGTCGCCTTTCGCTCGGCGAAAGGAGCGTCTGTCCGCGATCCGAGGCGAAATATCCCGGGTGAAGATGCGTTTACTCGAACTCACGCTGCCCACCCCCGAGGAAAACCTGGCTCTCGACGAGGCGCTGCTCGACGAGGCGGAGGAAATCGCCGAGCGGGGCGGCGGCCAGCCGTGCGAGTGGCTGCGTCTTTGGGAGCCGGCCCGTCCGCTGGTCGTGATTGGCCGCTCGTCGTCGGTGGCCGCCGAAGTGAACGCCGAGTTTTGCCGGCGCGAGGGCGTGCCCATTTTGCGGCGGTCCAGCGGCGGGGCGGCGATTGTCAGCGGCCCGGGTTGCCTGATGTACGCCGTGGTGCTCAATCTTGAACTGCGTCCCGCCTTGCGGGCCATCGACTCGGCCCATGCCTTTGTGCTGGGAACCTTGGCCGCCGCCTTGCGCCGTCACGGCCTCGCCGCCGAGCAATGCGGCATCAGCGACCTGGCGATCGGCGGGCTGAAGTTTTCGGGCAACAGCATGCGCGTGCGGCGCAGCCATCTGCTTTATCACGGCACGCTGCTTTACGATTTTCCGCTGCCGCTGATTGCCTCATGCCTGACGTTTCCGCCGCGCCAGCCCGACTATCGCGCCGGCCGTCCGCACGAGGCGTTTGTCACCAATCTGCCGGTGCCAGCAGACCAGCTTCGCTCGATCGTCAAATCGGCCTGGCCACTAAGTGGCGCGGCGGCCGAACCGCCCGTGTGGCGGATGGCAGCGTTAGTAGACACCAAGTATTCGCGGTCACAATGGAACGATCGGATTCGGTGACAAACAGCTTGCAGCAATGCACCTGGCGCGGCTGCTATGAACCGGCGATGCCCGGTAGATTCTGCGCATTAACCACGTCGCTCGCCGTAGGTCACTTCGTACGCCCACTGGATGCGGTCTGTCGCATTCTCCAAGACCTGCAATAGTTTGCCCGAGGCGGGGAGGGTGTCATAGGGTGTTCTCATCATTCCCCGCTCACCGCGCTGACCAAGGCGAAGTTCCAACCACGATACTTTGTCATCTGACGGATCGATTCGCAGGCGCAAGTGGAAGGGCACGACGGTCTGGTCGGAGATGAGAATGCAGTGGCCGACCAATTCGGCTTCCAACTCGCTTACTTTTCTAGCACGAAGCGGCAGCACGCCATCCAAGCCTTCGCGGCGCCATTCATAATGGACTTCCGCAAGCACGTCGGGAATAAAGTATTCGAGCGACGACAACACGGCATCGAACCGCTCCTCGCGCGGAATCAACCCTCCCTCCGGCAACGCCGCCAGGATTACGCCAAGCGAGCGGCTGATGATTGTTTCGCTATTGGCTGGCATAGGGGGGCGGCGTCGCCAACCGCTTGGCTTCCGCGTTGATTTGCTCGACGAATTCCTTCGATACCTCAATCGTCCAAACGTTGTCTTGGCCAGGATGCGCTTGGAGGACGGGCGCCTCATCGCCCTGCTGAGGCTCTTCGACCATCGCGAACGATTGCGTCGAGACCGCCGCGGCATAGGGGCTGTTTTGTACGACCGCGGGGCCGAATAGTTTCCAAGCGCGCACATACCCTACCGCCGCGACGGCGCATTTCGCCGCGTGAGGCGACACCAGGTTGGGCCACGATGCGGCTGCGCCCGCGTACGGCCCTGGCGATGGGACCGGCGCTGATGGATAGTCGCCGTAAGGCTCGTAGCCGCCGGGCGTTTGCGGCATCGAAAACTCGCCAGTTTCGCCGATCGGCAAGGCCACCTGCGGCGGACTTGGCGCGCTCCACCAAGCGCCGTCGATTTCTATCCATCGGCCGCCGTTGCTCGGATAGAGCAGGCACTCCAGCCGCACGCTCGGCTCGAGCTTCTCGCCCTCCGGCCATTTCAATCGGACCGTGACGTTCGTCTCTTGAAGCACGGTCGAGGGGCAAACGATTCGCTCTGAATAATCGTTGCCCGGCAAAATGATGATTTCGGTGGTTCGGAAAGATCCCCATTTGCCGGGCGAGACGATTGCCATTCGATACCGCCCCGGCCGGATCGGTTTGAAACGAACCGTGCCGTCGTCGCCGGTGGTTTCGGTGAGCGTGATCTCGTCGGCGGGATTGATCGCCCGGCCAGTAAGCTTGACCACCATGCCCGGCGCCGGCCTGGCGTCGTCGCCCTCGAACACGCACGCCACAGTAGCCGAGGCCCAATCATACATGACCGGTGGTTGCGCGGCGGCCGCGTGGAGCGATTTGAGTTCGGCCAGGACCGCCGCATTGGCTTGGCGGCTTTGCTCGAGCAGCAGCCACATGCCGACGCACGCCATCACGCTGGCCGTAATGACGGCCAACATCGCCACCATCGTCATTCGTTCTTTCATGATCGTCTCCTTCATGGAATCGAACCAGAGCCTCCGTGCCACACTGGCCGGGTCGCCAAAACGGTCAAGGACCGCTTTGCGCGCCATTTGTTCATCGGTGCCGCGCCGCCGCTCCCGGGCCAGCGCCTGTTGCAGATGGTCGTTCAGTTCATCGGCGATGTCTTGGCGCAGAGCGGGCGGTTCATCGCCGCGCGGAGCGGGCAGTCGCGATTCGATTCTGTGCTCGCCGTCCATCGTTGCTTTGCCGCCAGTTCGCTTTCCACTCCGCGAAAGTAGCGCTACTTTCGCGGAGCGAAAGGTGACATTACGCGATCGCGCCTTGCCGCAGCCCCAACACCCCTTGCACGCCGGTCGCAAACTTTGACCACTCCGCGCGCTTCGCCTCCAACGTGCGGCGGCCGGCGGGCGTCAGCCGATAATATTTGCGTCGACGGCCCGACTCGGCCGCTTGCCAAGACCCGACCAGCAGTTTCTGCCGTTCGAGCCGGTGCAGGGCCGGATAAAAACTTCCTTCTTTCAGCTCGAAATAGCCCCGCGAGCGGCCCGTGACCAACTGCGAGATCTCGTACCCATAGTTCGGCCCATCGGAAAGAACTTCCAAAATGAGCAGATCCACGACTCCCCACAACAAACTGGAATCCATCGCGCGTTGCTCCGGCGGCCCACCTCGACACGGTCGCTAGCCTAGGCCACCTAGGTACGGCGCGTCAAGACCAGCGGGGCCTCGCTTAGGCGCCGACGGGGCTACGCAGTTGGTCGAGAGGCGAAGCGATATCGGCGTTCGTCGATCTGTCGGCCGTTTCGACTTCTCTGTTATACTGGAACACGCCTCAACGATTTCCACCAAAGGGGTGGCGGCGAACGAGTTTCTTGTATGAAGACTGAAACTATCCAAATCATCGATTGCGGTCGCGGACCTCAACTTTCGACGACGCGGATTACCGTACTCGACATCTTTTACTATCTGCACCGCGGCTACGATTTTGCCGCCATTCAGCGGATCATGCCCACGCTCAGCCGCGCTGAATTCGATGTTGTGGAGGAGTACGTGAAAGCGCATCTCGACGAACTGGTCGAAGCAGATCGTCGAGCCGAAGAGTTTATTCAGCAGGGGATCGCGTCGCAAAAAGCTAAGGGCTTGCTTCCGGCAATCGACCCCACGCTACCGCAGGAGCAACGGATTGCTCGGCTGAAGGCGAAATTGCACCAGCGGCATGCCGGGAACAATGGTTAAGCGCATTCTCGCCGATATCCATATGACGGGGCCGGTCGCTGACCTCGTCCGCGCCATGCAGGCAGTCTCCTGGGTCGAGTTCTGGAACGAACTCAAATTGGCTCTCTTTGCCTTTGAGGACGTGAATCTCACGGCTACCTCGACCGACGAAGAGATTTGGCATAAATGCCAAGAAGAGCAACTGGTCCTGATTACCAACAATCGCAACTTGGATTCGCCGGATTCCCTGACGGCTCTTTCTGCCGTAATCGGGCTATAGCCGAGCCAGTCCGTCATCTGAACCAACGCAAGCAACCAGGGCGTCTTAGTCCACGCGAGGCGCCGTTGGCCTGTCTACGATAGACCGCCAAGCGCCGCCGATTTGCGCGTACTACCCACTGTCGGCCGGATAACGGTCTCAAATATCTTGATGGGCCGTGGTACCGCACTTCAGCGCGGCGTGTTAGGATTACCGCATGAAGCGAGTCGCCCATCTGGTTCTGGCGGTTTTTATTTCGGCCTGCATCCGCGCTTTGCCTGCCGCCGAACCAGGTCGGCCCAATGTGCTGTTCATCGCCGTCGACGACCTGAATGATTGGGTCGGCTGCCTCGAGGGGCATCCGCAGGTCAAGACGCCGAACATCGATCGGCTCGCGCGCCGCGGAACGCTGTTTACCAACGCACACTGCCAGGCGCCGCTATGCAATCCATCGCGCGCCAGCTTATTGACCGGGCTGCGACCTTCGACCACCGGTATTTATGGCCTGCAACCGGGCATTCGCGCCGTGGCTTCGCTGCAAGCACACATCACCCTGCCTCAGTATTTTGCCCGGCACGGCTACCGCACGTTCACCGCCGGCAAGGTGTTTCACGATGGCTCGATCGCCCGCGAGCGGCGTGGCGAAGAGTTCGACGTCTGGGGCGATTCGGGCGCGGTGGTTTTTCCGCCCAAAAAGCTGGTCGCCACCCCCGCCGAGATCCGCGCCATGGACTGGGGCGTTTTCCCGTCACGAGACGAAGAGCAGGCCGACTGGAAGATTGCCGATTCGGCGATCGCGCAACTGCGGGCGCAGACCGGCGCGAAGCCGTTCTTTATCGCCGCCGGTTTCCGCTTGCCGCATGTGCCGTGCTTCGCGTCGCAAACGTGGTTCGATCTCTATCCCGACAACTCGCTGGTCATGCCGCCGGTGAAGGCCGACGATCGCGGCGATGTGCCGCCCTTTGCCTGGTATCTGCATTGGAAGCTGCCCGAACCGCGGCTGTCGTGGCTGCGGCAGGCCGGCCAGTGGCGCCCGCTGGTGCGCGCCTATTTGGCGAGCATCAGTTTTGTCGATAGCCAGATCGGCCGCCTGCTCGACGCGCTGGATGCATCGGGGCGCGCCGATGAGACGCTCGTCGTACTTTGGTCGGATCATGGTTGGCACTTGGGCGAGAAGGGCATTACCGGCAAGAATTCTCTCTGGGAACGCTCGACGCACGTGCCATTGATCGTTGCCGGCGCCGGTGTGGCGGCGGGCGCGCGCTGCGCTCAGCCGGTGGAATTGCTCGATCTGTATCCGACCTTGATTGAATGCTGTGGTTTGCCCGCCAATGAACGCCTGGAGGGTCATAGCCTCTCGCCGCAGTTGCGCGACGCCGGGGCGATTCGCCGGTGGCCCGCGCTGACGACGCACAATCAAGGCAATCATGCCGTGCGAAGTGAGCACTGGCGGTATATCCGTTATGCGGACGGCTCGGAGGAGTTGTACGATCACGGGGCCGATCCGCACGAGTGGAACAATCTGGCCGACGACCCGCGCTATGCCGACGTCTTGGGCGAGCACGCGCGGTGGCTGCCGGCCAGCGACGCGCCGCCCGTGCCCGGCAGCGCCATGCGGCTGCTGACGCGGGAAAACGGAGTTTGGTTCTGGGAGGGCAAGCCGATCAATCCGGCGGAGGCGGAACGGTAGTCGTGAATGCGTTCCGCGACAACCGGCTTTCTCTTTCGGACACTTCGGCGCATTGCGCCTCTAGTTTTTCCTTGATCCGCCTTGCGGATTCCAAATTCGCAACGATCGACGGATACTCTGGATGGTCCGCCAACATTTGCTCGATGGCAATAACTCGCTTCTTCGCCATATCGAGTTGCGCCTGAATTCTCGCTAAATCATTCATGATGCACCAAAGGGAATTCAATAACGACAATGCCCTTGGAAACGCCCGCGCGGCTATGCCCAAACCAGTCTGACCAATACTTACGATCGTCTTCGCTTAATGCAAAAGCCGGGTGCCCTCTTCTATATTCTATCCACCGATACGAATCACAGCGATGATCTGAAAGCCGATTCGGGTCTGTCGCCCAGCCCACGACCAGCCGTTTCTTCGGGTCGTTATCATAAATCTGAGACGATACGCGAACGAGAATATCGGCATCGCCGGGGTCGAGCTTCTCTGTAACGAAGCTACCGTCGATCCAGAGTTCCCCAGCGATATCTGCGGTGCTGAGCCGCGTGATAAGGTGCTCAATGCCGTCGAAAATCAGATGTCGAGATCGTGAAAATGGGAAAGCACCCACACACTTGGCTCGCATCTCCGTGAGCGACATCGGCCAAAAACCGCCCGGGAGAAGAGGCGGGAACTCGGTTTTCGAAACATCCCCCGGCATACCGCTACTCGGTCGTGGGTCAAATCAACCAAAGCTTACGCACGTGCAAAACGCCGTGCAATCGTAGATTGAAAGATTTTCATCGGGCGGTTGTCTATAACGGTAGCAGAGAGAACCGCCCCGATGGAAAGTAGCCCGACTACCCGCTATAGCTTGCTGGCTCGGCTTGTGCAGCCGTCCGATGAGCAAGCCTGGCGCGAGTTTATGGAGATTTATGAGCCGCTGATCTATCGGCAGGCGCGGCGGCGGGGGTTCCAAGACGCCGACGCCGCCGATTTGTGCCAAGAGGTGTTTCAGGCCGCCGCGAAAGCGATCGAGCGATGGCAAGCCCGGCCCGATCGCGGAGCGTTTCGGCCTTGGCTGTTTCAGATCGCCCGGAACGTGATGATCAACACGTTGCGGGCGCGGCAACGACAGTTCAACGCCACCGGCACGAGCGATGCGCGGCGATTGCTGGAAGCGCAGCCGGCCGAAGACGAAGAATCACGGCTGCTCGATCTTCAATACGAGCGGCAGCTTTTTCATTGGGCCGCCCAGCAGGTGCGGGCGGAGTTTCGAGAGGCCACCTGGCGGGCGTTCTGGCTCACCGGCGTCGAGGGACGCAAGCCGCAACAAGCCGCCGAAGAACTGCAGATGAGCGTCGGAGCCGTTTACATTGCGCGCAGCCGAGTGATGGCGCGGCTGCGCGAAAAAATTGAAGAAGTCGAAGGGCGCGGCAGCGCGGAGTGATGGCCATGGTTTCACCCCGATTTTCGTGTGATCTGGCGCGATTAAAACTGGCGCTCGATGATCGCTTGCGCGACGCGGCACATCACGAACTGGCCCACCATCTCGAACAATGCGATGAATGCCGCACGCAGCTCGAATCACTCGCCGCCGGCCGCGAGTGGTGGCGGAAGGCGCAGTCGCACCTGGCCACCGTGGAAGAAGCGGCGCCGGGCGGGTCCGTTGCAACGAGACGGCCTGGAAGGCCATCCTACGATGAGCCGCTTCAGGACGCCCGCCGTGATGGGAATGATGCGCGGCGCGGCGCCGATCAGCAGCCGTGGCTGGGCTTTTTGGCGCCCAGCGACAATGCGGCGTTCTTGGGCCGGCTCGGTCCTTATGAAGTGAGTGATGTCATCGGTTCGGGCGGCTTTGGCGTGGTGCTCAAGGCGTTCGACGCCACGCTCAATCGCTATGTGGCGGTCAAAGTGCTCGCGCCGCACCTGGCGGCCAGCGGCGCCGCGCGGCGGCGTTTTGCCCGAGAGGCCCAAGCGGCGGCCGCCGTGGTTCACGACCACGTGGTGGCCATCCACGCCGTGGCCGAGAACGACGGCCTGCCGTACCTGGTCATGCCGTATATCGCCGGCTGCTCGCTGCAGGATCGGCTTGACCGGCAAGGTCCGCTGGAGTTGAAAGAAACGCTCCGCATCGGCATGCAGGTGGCCGCCGGCCTGGCCGCCGCGCACGCGCAGGGGCTGGTACACCGCGACATCAAGCCGGCGAACATCCTGCTCGAAAACGGCGTCGAACGCGTCAAAATCACCGACTTCGGCCTGGCGCGGACGATCGACGACGCCAGCCAGACGCAGAGCGGCGTGGTGGCGGGCACGCCGCAATACATGGCCCCGGAACAAGCCCGCGGCGAGCCCGTCGATCACCGCTGCGACCTGTTCAGCCTGGGCAGCGTGCTCTATGCGCTGTCGACGGGTCGCTCGCCGTTTCGCGCCGAGACGTTTTTGGGCGTCTGGCGGCGATTGTGCGAAGACATGCCGCGGCCCATTCGCGAGACCAATCCGGAGATTCCCGACTGGTTCGCTGAGATTGTCGAAACGCTGCACGCCAAAAGTCCGACCGAGCGGTTCCAGTCGGCCGAAGAAGTGGCTGATTTGCTCGGGCGGCATTTGGCTCATTTGCAGCAGCCGGCGCTGGAGCCGCGTCCCGCGCGGCTGCGGCGCGTCAAACGGCGCCGGGCCATGCGGGCGATTTCACCGACGATCTTGTTCGCCCTGCCGGCGCTCGTCTGCCTGGCGGCGGCAGTGTACTGGTGGCCGTCCAATGATCCGCACGGTGATGAAACGCAAATCGCGGATAAGCAAACAGACACAGACGCCGCGCCTGGGCAAGCGGCCAATGGCGCGAACCACTCGTACCAGCGAATGGCCGACTGGAACTTCTTTGACAGCGAAGTTGCCCAGGCACAGCGCGAAATTGCAGAGCTCGAGCGGCAATTGACGCGGCCGGCCGCCGAGGCGCTCTTGCCCGAAGCCGTTTCCCCGGAATCGATCGACGTGGAAACCGAAGCCCTCGAGCGGCGTTGGGCCGAGGGGGCGCCATGATGACCAATCTCTACTGAACACCCCAAGGAGCCTTATCTATGCGACGAACCATCATTTTCACCGCGGTGGCCGTTTCGCTGGCCGCCGGAATCGCCGTTTCACAACAGCCACCGGGCAGCGACGGACAGCAACCGCCCGCGGGAGGCGGTGGGCAACCGGGTAGCCCGCCCCGCGCCGATCTTGCCTTGCCGCTGGGCCTACCGGGTAGCGAGCAAGGGCCTGCGATCGTTGCTTTGCCGCCCGGTCAAACTGCTACCTATTTTCCTATCCAGACTCCGACGCCCTATGTTAGCCGCCTTGCCGCGTTCGAGGCCGACCCTGAAGTTGCCGAGCTGAATCGGCTCGATCAGCAGTTGGAGCACGATTCGCGAACGTTAGTGAATCAGCTTGCCGAGTCGCCCGAGAAAGACGACCAGGCCGGTCAGGAGCTCAAAGACAAGCTGAGCGACGTCCTGGAAAAGCAATTTGACGCTCAGCAAAAGATTCGCGAAATCGAGGTGACCCGCATCGAAGAGCGCGTCAAGAAGCTGCGCGAGCTGATCAACAAACGCAATGCCGCCCGAAAGACGATTGTCGATCGCCGGCGGCAGCAGTTGATCGACGATGCCGAAGGGTTTGGCTGGTCGTCGGCGGGCGGGGCGGGCACTGCAACTCCAAACGCGGCGTTCGACCCATACGGGGCGCCGCCGTACGGGGCGCCGCAGCCGGCCCGCTATTCCCTGCCCCTTTGGAACCGAAGCAACAAACCGCGGCCGGGCCCAACGCGATCGAGCATGACGCGTCCAATTGATCCGGGCGGGCCGGTGCCCGGTATTGAACCGCCAGCGGCCCGCCAAGAGTGAATTGACGAAAGGCCGTCATCACAAACCTTGAGGAGTGAACCCATGCGACGTACCATTCTTTGCAGACTATTGGTCATGGCGGCCTGCGTGGCCGCCTGGGGCGCGAAGACTGCCGTGGGCCAGGTGGCTGACGAGCCGCGCGCGGGGGCAGCAAGCAATGGCCAATCGCTTGTCGTGGAGGTGGAGACTGCCGATCCCAACGGGATACGCAGGCGCGTCCCCCTCACGCTGTCACACGAGAATTACGAATTGCAGAAGTTCAAGCAGCAGGAAGCCGAATTGGCCCAGCAATCGCAATCGCTCGTCGAGAAACTTGCCGAGACTGAGGACGACGCCGAACGCACTGGGCTGGTCAACGAACTGGAAGAAACGATCAGTAAACAGTTCGACGTGCAGCAACAGGTGCGCGAGCTGGAACTTTCGCGGATTGAGGCCAAGGTAAAAAAACTGCGGGAGACAATCACCAAACGCAGCAATGCACGGGCGGCGATCGTGCGGAACCGCCGCGAGCAGCTCCTGCAGGAAGCGGAGGGCCTAGGCTGGAACTCGCCCGAGCATAGTCATGCCGGCGGCGCTGGTGTCTTTTACCAACCGGCGCGCGTGGTGCGCCCTGGTTCCGCGGCGCGCCTCCCCTAGACGAAAACTCGCGTTTCGGCTTGTTGTCACGGGTTCTTTGGCTCTTCGCGGGGCGGTGCTTGCTCTTTCGCGGGAGCGGCCGCGGCAGGTTTGGCATCCGCCTGAATGGGCGGAACCAGGACGAAAAGCACACGGTAGACCGGCTCGGATCGCCGCGCGCCTGCGGCTGACTGCGGCTCGCGAACCTCCGAAGACAGGGCAGGGGATGCGGCGGGGGCGGGCGCTGACCTGGCAAGCTTCTCCTTTTTTTCGGTTCCCGAGGCCGGGGGCGGCGCAGCAGGCTCGTCGGTTTTTTTGGCTGCCGCCGCTTGCCCGGCTTGCAACTGGAGCCGCACCGCGCGTCCTTGGGGCAGCCGTGGATCGGCGGCCAGGTTTTGCACCGACATTCGGCCCGCGCGTTCGGCTTCTTCTTTTTTCAAATGGCGCGCCGAGCGCGAATACTGAGCCAGCGATTGCTGTCGCGGCGCCTGTGGCGCCGGTTCGACTTCCACCGTTCGATAGGTCTGGCGATCCTGGTCCATGGCTTCGAGCACCGCTTCGACCTGCGTATCGGTGGCTTCGACCAAAACCATCTGCGCGCCGGGCGATTGAAGCGATTCCAGCGCGGGCGCCTTGGGCTCTCGGGTCGCCTGCTGGTCGCCGCGCCGTTTCAAGGTTTCGACCAGTTTGGCCGGATCGACCGACATCGTTCTTCCTGCTTGGTTTTGAGCGAAAAAGGCTTCCGGCTGTCCCGATCGACCAGCTCGCCCCAAGGCATGCGAGGCGCCTTGTTCCGCATCGCTGGCAGGTTGCCAGGCAATGTTTTGTTGCGCGAGCAACTGCGAGAAGTTTTCCTCAGACGGGGCGTCGGGCGATAGCTCGCACCAAACGACCAAGGTCTGGTCGTCGACCAGCGGCGGTTCGCCGCCCGAGTCGCCGAGGAACGCAAACCGCTGGTTGATCGGCTCGCCGCCTGCCTGACGTGCTCGCCGATTGCCTTTGCCCGTTCGCTCGCCGACGGTTTCATCGAGTTGCTTCATGCGGCGGCGCGCGGACGACGATTTGTCTTCCGCAGGTGCGGCTGTCGCTGCTTGGTTTTCGTCGGCTTCCGAGCTTTGCGGCTCCGCACGCAGGTCGCTCAGTTCTCGCGGCGTTCGCTCGGCCTCGTCGGTCGCGGGGCCACCCAGCGGCGCCGCCCCGATTTCAGCATTTCTCGGCAGCGCGCCGCTCCGGTTATCGTTGTCGGCGCCCTGGGGCGCCATGGCCACCTGCTTTTCGGCGCGGCGATCGTGCCGGTCTCGATCGAAAAGCATCACCAACAGCCCCGCCGCCAGTGCCAGCGCGGCCCAAACCACGGAGCGTCGATGGCGGCCGATTTTGGATTTTGGATTTCCGATTTTTGATTGCGACGCGGACGATGATCCAATTTCACAATCCTGTCCAGAGGACAGATTGCTGAACCCTGAACCCTGAACCCTGAACCCTTCCGTCAGCATCTCACGCTCCGCCTGCCGCAGCACGCGCTCGGCAAAGTCTTCGCCCAAGCGCGCCGCGGGCAGCGACTGCAACCGCTGTTTCACCGCCCGCAACTCTTCCAGCAATTGCCGGCTTTCGGGCAGCTCGCTCAGCAACTGCTCGACGCGCGCCCGCTCATCGTCGGCCAATTCGCCGTCGAGATAAGCGCTCAGCAGTTCTTCGTCGGCAGGATGGTTCATATTTGATCGGGCTGCAACGTTGCTTTGAGTTGTTCTCGCAATTGCATCCTTGCCCGGTGAAGCCGGCTGCGCACCGTGCCCACCGGCACCTCCAGGATTTCGGCAATCTCATCGTATCCGCGGCCGTCGACTTCGCGCAGCACGACCACCGTGCGGTGTTCGTCGCTGAGCGTGTCCAGGGCGGCGCGGACCTGTTCGGCCAACTCTTCTTGTTCCAGCCGGTCGCTTGGCGTGGCGCCCGCGTCGAGCGGTTCTTGCCCCGCCTCGCGCTGCTGGTCGAGCGACTGCACGGGCCGCCGGCGCCGCCCCCCGCTCATCGCCGTGTTAAAAGCAATCCGATAGAGCCAGGTGTAAAACGCGCTCGAACGCCGAAACGTCTCTAACTTCAGGAAGGCTTTGACAAAGGCGTCTTGCACCACGTCGCGGGCGTCGTCGGGCGAGCCGACCACATGCAGCATGGTGTTATACAGCCGGTCCTGGTACTTTCGCACCAGGCAGCCAAAGGCGGCCGAGTCGCCCTTCAGGGCAGCTTCGATAAGCTGGTCGTCAGCCGCCACGGCAATCATACCTTCGACGCGAGCAGGGAGGCAAAAGTTCCATCATCCGGGGCGTCGCCGCGGCTGTCAAATGCGAGCGCCCACCGCTGTGCGACAGCGTCTTCGGCGAGACGCGGCGATGCCCTGCCAATTTGACGCCCATCAGAGGCGGGGCGTGGCGTGGACTGTTTGACGTAACATTTTATCCCGCAATGGCCTGTGAATCGTCAGCAGTATGCGGCATCTGTTTTGCTTCAGCTGTCTGGCGGTGCCTGCCTTTGGCTGTCGGTTGCAAGGCAAACGCATCCATGTCTTAAACAATGTTTCCATTGAAGCGGAGGATCGAACCATGTCCAGGGTGCAGTCGAACGGAGCGCATCCGATGACCCAGTTGCGCGGCGAGGTGGATCGCCTGTTTACCGATTTCTTCGGCGGGGGTGCAGGGGACACCGGGCGTCACGTGGCGGGTTGCGGATTCCCGGCGCTGAACGTCTGGGAGCGAGGCGAGGAGTTGTACGTCGAGGCCGAACTGCCCGGCTTGAAAGTCGGCGACGTCGATATCTCGGTTGTCGGCGGGGAGTTGGTCATCCAAGGCAAACGGATGGATCTCGAAGAACAGAACGCCGTGTATCACCGCCGCGAACGGGGCGTGGGCGAATTCTATCGCGCTCTGCGGTTGCCCATCGAAGTCAATGTCAACAAGATCGAGGCCAAGCTGGCCGACGGGGTGCTGCTCATCACGCTTCCCAAAGCCGAGGCCGCCAAGCCGCGCAGAATTCAGGTCAAAACCGCTTGATCCCAGACAACGATAAAGGAGACCTATCTCATGCCTACCGAAACCATCACGGGCGAGGTGCAGAAGCAAGTTGAGCCGTCTCGCTCAGCTTCCGAGCGCACCCGTAGCGGCCGCTTTTACCGGCCCAACGTCGATATCCTCGAAAAAAACGATGAACTGCTGGTGCGAGCCGATGTTCCAGGCGCCGCGGGCAGTGAGATCGATATTCAATTCGAGAATGGAGAACTGATGATTCACGCCCCCGCCGCACCGCGCCAGGACGACGCGACCCATTTCCTACTGCGAGAATACGGCGTCGGCGATTACTACCGCAGCTTTACCGTGAGCGAGTCGGTCGACGCCGCCAAGATTCACGCCGAATACAAAGACGGCGTACTGACGCTTCACCTGCCCAAAGTCGAAGCCGCCAAGCCGCGGAAGATTAAAGTAAAAACACGCTGACCAAAAGGCACTGACGATACGTTGGAAAGAAGGAGGTACACCATGTCCTTAATTCCTTGGAGGAACAAACATCAAGAAACTCAACGTGGCGATCTCGCTCCCTTGTCGGAGTTTCGCCGCGAAGTCGACCGGCTGTTCGATTCGTTCTTGCGCGAACCGTTCGCCTGGCCCGAGTGGGGCTTCTCCAGCCCGTGGAACCCGTCGCTCGACGTCCGCGAAACGGACGACGCCATCATGGTGCGGGCGGAGGTTCCCGGCGTCAAGCCCGATGACATCAACATCTCGGTGGCCGGCAATGTGCTGGTGCTCTCCGGTGAAAAGAAAGAAGCGGAAGAGAAGCAAGGCAACGGTGTCCGCCACTCCGAGCGTCGCTTCGGGTCGTTCCGGCGCGAGATCTCGCTGCCGGCGGGAATCGACGCCGACCAGGTGACGGCCGATTACGCTCACGGGGTGCTGACGGTGAAGATCGCCAAATCGCCGGAGGCAGCGCCCAAGCGAATTCCGGTCACCGTGTCGAACTGATGTCGATAAAACAGCCCGGTGCGAAGCACTGCTTCACGCCGGGCGACTGTAGTTCAGACAGGGGAGGACAACACCGATGCGCACCCGATGGGTATACCACGATTGCGATGATCTGATCAAAACCGAGATTGAGGCGTACTGGAGCAAGAAGGCGCCCCGCTTGGAGCGCCTTCTCACGACCTTCCCCGAGGGGCTGCACGAACTGACGATCTCGATTTACTGGCACCGGGCTCGCGGTGGTTATGAAGGCCGCACGGTGCTGCAATTGCCGTCGCACACGCTGGTGGCCAGCGCCAGCGATGCCGACCATCGCTCGGTGGTCGATCGCCTGGTCGATCTCTTGGCGACGGAAATCAGGCGGCATCGTGCGCGCCTGCGGAACGACTGGGTGTATCGCCGCAAGAATCGCCGTCGAGACGAACTGGCGGCGGCGGGACCCTTGCTTGCGCAAGACCGCCGCGAGCGCCGCCGCGAAGCGTTTGTTGAGTTGCTGCTGCCGATCTTGAAACCGCTGAAAGAGCACGCGCGCCGCGAACTGCGACTGCTGGAGCAGCAAGGCGCCCTCGGACGGGGCGAGGTCACCGCCGGCGACGCGGTGGGCGAAGTCGTGCTGCGAGCATGGGAAGAGTTTGACGATCGCCCGCCCGGTTGGGAGCTCGACGTCTGGTTGATGGACCTGATGGACGATTTTCTGACCAAGCTGCGCAACGAGGCTCGGCCCGTGCGGCTGGCGGGGCGCCACGTGGCCGTCGCGATGGACCGCGAAGGCGACGATGCCACCTCCTCGGCCATGACCATGGAGCAGTTGTTGCCGGGCGACGAGGGGGGCCAGCCCTGGGAAGATTTGGGCGAGCTCGAGCAACAAAGTCGGATCGACCGGTTGCTGCGAACGATGCCGGGGGCGCGGCGCGACGCGTTCATTCAATTCTTTCTGGAAGGCTTCGATGCGGCGGAGATTGCGATGATTCAAGATCGACCCGAATCGGAGGTGAGGGCCGACATCGAATCTGCGCGTCGGGCATTGAAAGACCTGTTGCGGGGCGAAGCCGGCCAGTCAGATGAGGCCGCCCGGTTGGGTGAAAGCCGGGAGCCGGCGGCAGTCACGGCAGGCGCGGAGCAATGAGGGTGGTGGCCATGAAGCACGGCGCTCATCACGGTGAAGCAGGCCAAGCCGGTGCGGGCGTGGCGGCACAGCGCGATTGGCTGTCTCGGCGCACCCGCGGCGAACACGATTTCCTGCTCGAGGCGATGCACCGGTTGGAAGCGGCGCTTGCTTCGCCCGCCCCAGGACGTGAAGGCCCCTGGTCGGGTCGGGTGGGGCACGAGCTGCGCCCCGTGCGCGACTACCTTCGCGCGCACGTCGAATCCGCCGAAGGCGCTGAGGGGCTTTGCCGCGAACTGGCGGCAGCGCAACCCGAGCTCGGTTATCGAGTCGAACAGTTGCGCATCGAGCACGCCAAGTTGCTCGAAATGGGGTCGGCGCTGGCGCGTTCGGTCGAACCCGCCGAGGCTCTCGCCGATTTTTCGTCCATTCGTCAACACGCCGCGGATTTGCTCGCGGCAATTCGGAGCCATTACGCGCGTGAGGTGGATTTGATTTACGAATGCTTCTGCACCGACATCGGCGTGGGAGACTGATATCCACTTCGCGCGAATTCGTCGGCGGTATTCCGCCTCTGGCACGCCCGACAACGTCCGTTACGATGTGCGTCGGCCAAGTTGGCAGTCACGGAGCCAAGCCGCAATGAGCCGCGCAGCGCTCAAGCCGATGTAACAATTGGACTTGTGATCGAACTTTGCTGGTCGGTACATGATTTGCTTGCACCGCGTCTCTCTAACTAGGCGGCCATTGAACCGCGCCGCGAGGTAATTTCGCACAGAGGCGCCGGGGCCGCAATGATTCGTTGCGCTTGCTGGGAGTTTGCCGATGAATCCGGATCTCGATTGGTCGGTCTTGCCGGACCTTTCCCCCGAGTCTCCCGCGGTCGCTCCAGAAGACGGCGACGGGGTTGCTTTCCATATCGTGGGCATCGGCGCCTCGGCCGGTGGGCTGGAATCGCTCGAGCAGATGTTTCGCAACATGCCGCCGAAGCCGGGCATGGCCTTCGTGCTCATTCAGCACCTCTCGCCCGACTTCAAAAGCTTCATGGACGAACTTCTGGCGCGTTATACCGAGATTCCCATCCGCCGCGCCGAGCACGAGATGGAGGTTCAGCCCAACCACATCTATCTCATTCCGCCGCGGAAGGACATGATCATTTCGCAGCGGAAACTTCTGCTGACCGATAAAGATCCCAACCAAGGTCTGGCGTTGCCCATCGACCATTTCTTCCGCTCGTTGGCGCAGGAGGCGGGCGCCGCGGCCGTGGGGGTCGTCTTGTCGGGCAGCGGCAGCGACGGGTCGCGCGGCATTCGCGACATCCACGCGGCCGGCGGGTTGGTGATCTGTGAAAGTCTCAATACCGCCAAATTCGACGGCATGCCGGTTAACGCCATCGACACCGGAGTGGTCGACCTGGTGCTGCCACCCGACCAGATCCCCCAGGCGCTGATGAACCACGTGGCCAACCTCGCGCAGCGTGTTCATTCCGACGACCAGCCGGCGGCCGAGCAACTGGAGTTTACCCCTATTTTTGACCTGCTGAACCAGGAGCATGGACTCGATTTCTCGCATTACAAAAGCACCACGGTGGGGCGGCGCATCCATCGCCGGTTGTCGATGAACCGCATTGAAGACCTGCGGGAATACACCGAGCGGCTGCGTAACAACGCCGGCGAGCTCGACGCGCTTTACAAAGACCTGCTGATCGGAGTGACGCGCTTTTTCCGCGATCCGGCGGCGTTTGAAAAGCTCGAACACGAGGTGCTGCCCGAACTCGTGCGACGCGTTCCGAGCGACCAAGAGATCCGTGTCTGGGTGGCAGGCTGCGCCACCGGCGAGGAGGCTTATAGCGTGGCGATGTTGCTGCACAGCCTGCTCGAGCAGGAACCGCGGCCCATCAGCGCCAAAGTGTTCGCCACCGACGCGCATCGGGTTTCGCTCGAAGCAGCGAGCCTGGGCGTGTTTAGCGAGCAAGCCTTGGTCGATATCCGCGAGGAGTGGCGACAGCGGTACTTTCAGCGGAAGGCCGACGGCTATCACGTCCGCCAAGACCTGCGGCAGATGATTGTGTTTGCGCCGCATAACATCATCAAAGACGCGCCGTTCACGAAGCTCGATCGTCCGCCGACGCGCGGGGGCAGTTGCGCTCTCCCGAAGCGCTGCGCCGGCCGCCGCTGCTGCCGTCGCCATCGTCCCGGGCATTTCCCGACGTGTCATTGGTGGGAGCATACGACGCGCTCTTGTCGCGCTATATGCCGCCGGGGCTGCTGATCAGCGAAGGCCGCGAGCTATTGCATGTCTTCGGCGATGCGCAGCAGTTTTTGCGCATCAAGCCGGGGCGGCCCAGCAGCGACGCCCTCGACCTGCTCGACGACGACCTCAAAGCCGCCGTCACCGGCGCCCTGCAAAAGGCCCAAAAAGATTGGCAGCCCGTGCACTATTCGGGCATCCGGCTGTCGGTCGGCGGGCGCGAGGGACTGTATCGCGTGAGCGTCGAGCCGGTCGAGAACCAGCGGAGCAAAGCGCTGCAAATGTTTGTGGCGATCGTCGAGATGGCCGAGCAGCCGGCGGAAGGCGACTCGGCCCCGCCGCTCGATTCCGATGTGCGGCGGCTGTCGCGCGACCGCATCGAAGGCCTCGAAGCGGAGCTGCGTTACACCAAAGAGAATTTGCAGGCCACCATCGAAGAGGTGGAGACGAGCAACGAAGAGTTGCAGGCCACCAATGAAGAGCTGGTGGCTTCGAACGAGGAACTGCAAAGCACCAACGAAGAACTGCACTCGGTCAACGAAGAGCTGTATACGGTCAATGCTGAGTACCAGAAGAAAATCAGCGAGTTGATGGAGCTGCACGCCGACCTGGAGGCGTTGCTGGCGGCCACCGACATCGGCACCATCTTCCTCGATCACGACCTGCGCATCCGCAAGTTCACTCCGTCGGTCAGCGCCGCTTTCAACCTGTTGCAGCAAGACGTGGGGCGCCGGATTGACAGCTTCGTGCACAACATCTTGCACGAGCGGCTGGTAGACGACGTGGAAGAGGTGCTCCGCAGCGGCGAGCCGCGACAGCGCGAGGTGCGCGACCGGCACGGCTTGCACTATTTGCTGCGCATCTTGCCCTACCAGGCGCGCAAATCGACGCGCGGCGCGGTGCTGACGCTAGTGGATGTCACCGCGCTGAAAAAGGCCGAGTCGCAGTTGTCGGATGCGGTGCGGCGGCGCGACCAATTCCTGGCCATGCTCTCCCACGAACTGCGCAACCCGCTCAACGCCATCGTCAGCGCAACGGCTTTGATGCGGCTCCCTAATGTGCCGCCCGACACCGCGCGGCACGCCTATGAAATCATCGAACGGCAAGGGGCGCACATGGCCAAGCTGCTCGATGAATTACTCGATGTGTCACGCATGACGCAGAACAAGATGCCGATGCAAAAGCGGGTGTTTAACTTGAGCGACATCGTGCCCGACGCGGTCGCGGCGGTGCAGAAGCGACTGGAAGAGGGCCGGTATCAGTTCTTGCGCGAAATCGCCGCGGCGCCGCTGTGGGTCAATGGCGATGCATCGCGCCTGCAACAGGCGCTGGCCAACTTGTTGGACAACGCCATCAAATACACGCCGGCCGAGGGCCGCATCGTGCTCTCGATGCAGCCCGACGACGGCCACGTGGTGATCCGCGTCAAAGACACCGGCGTCGGCATCGAACCGCACCTATTGAGCAGCGTGTTTGATTTGTTCGTGCAAAGCCACCAGACGCTGGCGCGCTCTTCGGGTGGTATGGGCGTGGGTCTGTCGGTCGTGCGATCGATCGCCGAGCTTCATGGAGGCGAGGTGAACGCGTACAGCGCGGGCGCCGGCAAGGGCAGCGAATTCATCATCCGGCTGCCGCGGGCGGCGGCCCCGCCGCAACTGCCCGCGCCGGCGAGCGACGCCCCGCCCTTGTTCGTCCGCGATAAACTGGTGGTCATCGTGGAAGACGACGCCGATAATCGCGATATGCTGCGGGCGCTGCTCGAGTCGCATGGATTTGCCGTCTACGCGGCCGCCAGTGGCCAGGAAGGCCTTTTGGCCATCGAGCGGTTCAGTCCGGTGGCCGCGCTTGTCGATATCGGGCTGCCCGGCATCGACGGTTATGAGGTCGCCGAATATGTGCGCCGCAATTTGGGCGAGCGCACGTACCTGGTGGCGGTGACCGGCTACGGTCAGGCCGACGACGTGCAAACCGCGCTTTCCAAAGGTTTCAATCGGCACGTGGTGAAGCCACTGAGTCGCGAAAAGCTGGTCGAAGTATTGGCGCAGTTTCTTCCGCCGAGCGCCGACGCCGCCCAGACCGATGCTCCGGCGCAGGCGGCCTCCGGTGGGACGCCAAGATAGTACGCGGCGCCCCGTGGAGCTACGGCCGCGGCATTCGCCGCAGACGGAAGGGAATCCGCTCCCTACCGAGGCCCAGCAGCGCTTCCCGGCCAGGCCAGCCCCCGCGGCCTTCCCAGCAAATGCCACCACAGCCCTAACGCCGCAATCAACATCAGAATGCTGATATTCTGCGAAATGCTCAGACCGGTGCCAAACACCGACGACTCGTCAATGCGAATCACCTCTTGCAGGAACCGAGAGATGGGGTGAATGGTTATCATCCACGCAAAGACCTCGCCATCGTGCTGGCGATAGGGGTAGTAGGCCAAAAGGAACAAGCAAAGCAGCAGGGCATCGACGGCGCTGTAAATCTGGGCGGGATGGACCGGCAAGCTTCGCGCGGGCGCCGAGCGCACGGTGAAGATGGCCGGCTGCGCGCGATCGCGCGTATAAACGGTCACTTGGCTGCCGCGGCGACTCGCTTCGAGCAGCGAGAATTGCACCTCGCGCACCGTGTCGGCGGGCAGGTATTTCGGCGCTTCGCCAGCCTGCCGGCAGCCCCCCGAACCATTCGACTCGCTCACCATACCGCGGCCGTTGATGAGCACGTCGCGAATGGTTTGACCGGGCTTCAGCCCTGCCCGCGCCGCGGGCGAATCGGCCAGCACCGATTGGATCACGGCCGGATCGTCTGGCTCGCCGGTAATTGTCAGCCCGTGCAGAGCCGTCAGGCCCAACTCCACTTGCCGCACGTGCGGCGGGCTTTTCCAGGGGAACTGCACCGCCCAAGGCAACTCGCACGCTCCGCCGAAGCAGCAGCCGTTGAAAAAGCAGCCGACGCGGCCACAGGCCAGCCCAACCATCACGCTGGGCGCGATCAGGTCGGCCAGCGCCAGCCCCGGCAGGCGATACTTCCGCACGAAAGTCCACAGGGCCAGCCCGGCCCCGATGGCCGAGCCGAACACCACCAGACCGCCTTTGGTAAAGTTGGCCATGGCCTGCAGGGTTTGCAAGAGCGTGGGGCGTTGATACTCGGGCCAATACTCAATGACATAAAACACCCGCGCGCCCACAATGCCCGAAATGCACATCCAGAAAGCCAGCGAATAAATCATCTCCGGATTCAGGCCGATTTGCCGGGCGCGATAGGCGGCCAATCCGACGCCCGATGCCAGCCCCAGCAGCAGCATCACGCCATAGCCGCGGATCGGCAGACCTTGCGGCTCGCACAATTGCGGCAAAACCCAGCCGATCACCGCGCCCAGTGTGACCAACAAGGGCAGGTTGGCGGTGACCTCGGGCCCGAAGCCATGCCGGCGCGCGAGCCACGCCAGCCAGCCAACCGAGACGACCGCCCAGACCGCCAAGAGCCAGCCCACGCCGAACACCGGCACGCCGGCGATTTCACGCGGAATGTAGAACAGCGTTTGCAACATCGGTAGCCCCGGCCCTTGTGGCCGGCTTGGTGGTAGCCCCGGCCCTTGTGGCCGGCTAACTCGCTTACCGCGGATTACTCCAGCAGCGTCTCTATGCGCACGGCAGCCTGGGGCATGGAAGCCCGACGCCTAAGCGAGGGAAAGCCGGTCTACGAACCTCGCTTACGGGTCGGGCTTCCACGGGCTGGTGAATCATCCGGGTTCGGAAATTCAACTGGTAACGGTTACCAGTTGCCATCGCGGCACGTAGATGCTCCGGTTTACGGCACTATCTTTGAAGGTAACCGGACGCGTGTCGTGGCCGCAAGACGACTTGGCGGCGACCTTACATGACGCCGCGCGCCCAACACGATATACTCGAAGTGGGGCTACCCGACGGGCCGAAGCATGCCGACAATCCCGGGAATTGCCGGATCGTATCGTTTTTTCTTCTACAGTTTCGACTGTAGTGAGCCCAAACACGTGCATGCCCGTCGCGACCGCAATCTCTGCAAGTTCTGGCTTGAACCGATCGCGCTAGCGAACAACAACGGCTTTTCGGCGAAAGAATTGAATCGAATTCGAGCGATCATTGCGGACAATTTGACTACGATCATCGAGGCCTGGGATGAGCATTGCGGCGAATAAGGATGCGCGAATTGCGTCAATCGAGGTAACGGACGACTTGATCACCGCGCGGCTAGTTGACGGGCGGACCATCAGTGTACCGTTGGTCTGGTCCTGGCGCTTGGCAAACGCGACGGAAGCGCAGCGCAACAATTTCGAGATCCTTGGAAACGGGGAAGGCGTTCACTGGCCAGATATCGACGAGGACCTTAGTGCCCGCGGCATGCTGGACGGCGTGCCGGCGCCACCACCAAAACAGCGTTCGGAGTAATTCTACGAGACTCGACCATTCAGGGCCACACCGATATAAATACGGAACCCTGAACTCTGAACCCTGAACCCTTCGTCCCGTGAATTTCATCGAACAAGAAGACCCGGAAGTCTGGTCCGCCATCGCCCACGAAATTCGCCGTCAACAAGACGGGCTGGAAATGATCGCCAGCGAGAATTACGTCAGCCCCGCCGTGATGCAGGCGGTGGGCAGCGTGCTGACCAATAAATATGCCGAAGGCTACCCCGGCCGCCGCTACTATGGCGGTTGCGAGTTTGTCGATCAGGTCGAAGAGCTGGCCCGCCAACGAGCCAAAACGCTGTTCGGCGCCGAGCACGTCAACGTGCAGCCGCACTCGGGCAGCCAGGCCAATCAGGCCGTCTATCTGACCGCTCTGGAACCCGGCGACACCGTGCTGGGGCTCGACCTGGCCCACGGCGGACATCTGACGCACGGCATGAAGCTGAACCTCTCGGGCAAGCTCTATCACTTTATCAGCTATGGCGTGACGCGCGATGCCCACCGCATCGACTTCGACCAGGTGGCCGCGTTTGCAAAAGAGCACAAGCCTAAGCTGATTGTGGCCGGCGCCAGCGCTTATCCACGCGAAATTCCGCACGACCGCTTCGCCGAGATCGCCGAAAGTTGCGGGGCAAAGCTGTTTGTCGATATGGCACACTACGCCGGGCTGGTGGCGGCGGGGTTGCACCACAACCCGGTGCCGGTGGCCGATTTTGTGACCACCACCACCCACAAGACGCTGCGCGGGCCGCGGGCTGGGCTGACCATGTGCCGCGAGCAATACGCCAAAGACATCGATCGCAGCGTGTTTCCCGGTTTGCAGGGCGGCCCGCTCATGCACGTCGTGGCCGGGAAGGCCGTTTGCTTCGCCGAAGCGCTGCGTCCCGAATTCAAACGCTACGCCCGGCAGATCATCGACAATGCTCGGGCGTTGGCCGAGCGGCTGCTTTCTGGCGGCGTGCGACTGGTGAGCGGCGGCACCGACAACCACCTGATGCTGGCCGACGTCACCACGCTGGGACTCACCGGCAAACAGGCCGAAGAAGCGCTGGGCCGCTGCGAGATTACCGTCAACAAGAACATGATACCCTACGACGAGCGCAAGCCGCTCGACCCGTCGGGCATTCGCATCGGCACGCCGGCCTTGACCACCCGCGGCATGGGCACGGCAGAAATGGTCCGTATCGGCGACTGGATTTTGGCGGTGTTGCGATCGCCCGACGACGCGGCGCTCAGCCGGCGCATTCGCGGCGAGGTGAGCAATCTTTGCGAATCGTTTCCCGTGCCCGAAACGAGATGAAGACGACCACGGAAAGCACTGATGGGCACGGATTTTTTTATTTCTTATCCGCGCCCATTCGTGTAATCTGTGGTCGATAACTTCGTTTCTATTGAGCCAAGCCAATGACGCCCCGCTTGCCCGGCCTGGCCAGCGAGCTGTCGGTTATAGTGCAGCGGTTATACACCCGCGCGCGGCTCGAAGAAACACGACGTATTGGGATGCCAGGCTGTGACAGGCGCCGCGAGATCGACGCACGCGCGCCGTCAAGTCAATTCGTCTTTTTGGTGCTTTTTGAATCAAACCGATTTCGCACACTGCTGCCGCGATATAACTGTTTGCAGCGATGTGAGTTATGGCGGGCTTGATCGGTCGGTGCCGGACGCTAAAAACCGATGAAGCCACTTGGTTGGGACAATGCGGAGAGGGGAAGAAGCAGGGGGCGGGATTCGGGGATCAGGGCAGGGATCTGAGATCAGGGGCTAGTGACTACGGACGGAGGACCAGAGAGGGAGCGAAAGGCGGCGCGGCAACTGAGCAATGCGGCGAACGAGCGACAAGACGAAAAGGCGAGTTCCACTCCGCCACCATCCGGGCTTGCCCCGGTGGAGCGCTGATTGAACGCTAGAAACGCAAACCGCGCCCCCGTTTTTTTCCCCGTTTCCGCGTGGCGTCCGCCGAAGGCGGCGGACGCCACGCGGAAACGGGAGGGAATGTTGAGCCAATGCGTCTAGCGGTCAATCATCGCTCGACGGAGGCAAGCTCCGTCGTGGCGGAACAAAAGCAGGGTGAACATCCTCCATGGGATAGCACAGATTTTGCGCAGGCCACCCCTGACCCCCGACCGCGCTTGCATAAGCCAATGTCGATGTTTTACAGCGTGGTTGCAAAGTTCTGCGCACCAAGGCATTGGGCCGACCGAGCGAGCTATACGAGCCTTGTTCTTCGCAAGCAAATCGACGATATGATGCAATCAGCTTGCGCTGGCGCCAAAAAGTTGGGGGCAGAAGGGACCGGGCACGGCAAAAATCCGGAACGAGAACATTGCGGGTGTGTTTCGCCGTCACAACAGGCGACGGAAGGGGTGCCCGATGGCTAGAATTAGGGCACGCGATTTTGTTTTGCACGCTCCGGCACTCGGAGGACTCGAATTGATCAAGTACGCGCTGTTTACCGTACTAGGCCGCCGGTTCGTGATGGCCGCGCTGGCGGCGAGCGCCTGCCTGCCCGCGGTTGCCGGAGCCGCTGAGAATTATGCTGAAGTCGTGCTGGCCGACCAGCCGGTCGCTTACTGGCGCTTGCAGCAGACCGAAGCGGATCGCGTGGTGAATGAGGTCGAGCTGCCCGACTCGGCCGTCTCGCTCGACGGCACGATCACGGGCGAAGTGCGGCTGGCGTCGTTCGGGCCGCGGGCCGGAGAGTTCCCGCTGTTCGAGCCCGACAATCAGGCGGTCGAGTTTGCCGGCGGCGGATTGATTCGCATCGCCGACCCCGGCGCCAACAGCCCGCTCGATTTTGCCAATGGCGACGCGATCACGCTGGAGGCTTGGGTCAGTCCGCAGGCCTCGCCCGGCGGAGAGTTTCATTACCTCATCGGCAAGGGGCGCACCGAAGCGGCGGGCGAACTGGCCAAGAACCAGAACTACGCGCTGCGTTTGAAAGCGCTGGCCGGCGAGAAGGCCGCCCTCAGCTTTCTGTTTCATTCCGCCGGCGACGACGGCGCTTGGCACCGCTGGACCTCCAGCGCGACGTTGGCCTGCGGCGATGGTTGGCACCACGTGGCCGTGACGTATCGCTTTGGCGAGCCCAAGAGCCTGCGCGGCTACATCGACGGCGAGAGCACCAGTGGCAAGTGGGACATGGCGGGCGAGAGCGACCGATCGCCCGTCGTGGACGACGATGACTTGTGGATCGGCTCGTCGCTGGGCGGCCAGACGGCCAGCACGTTCCACGGCTTGCTCGACGAAGTGGCCCTCTATCGTCAAGCCCTGCCGCCCGAGCGAATTGCGGCCCGCTATCGCTATACGTCGCCCGCGCCGCGCTTCGCGGCCGACCGCGTGCCCTCCGACAGCATGCTGGTCGAGATTTACGAAGGCATCGCCGACAAGAAGTCTTGGCGGTTCACGCTGTCCGAACCGACGGACAGTTTTACCACGGCCGCCGCCGCGCTGGTCGATGTGCCCAACAAGTATTCGTCCCGCGGCCTGAAGGTCGATCGCAGCGATCCGTTTCTGTTGCGGGCGATGACGCGCCTGACGCTGCCGCCAGGGCCACGCCGCCTCTTGATGCGCAGCCGCAACGCCGCGCGGCTTTATCTCGATGGCGAGCTGATCGCGGAGACGCCATTTTACCACATTTCCAACAGCGGCCACGGGCAGGTCACGCCGCTCGATGCCAGCCTCGCCCCGCAGATTCGCCCCTTGCCGCGCGGCGACGCCCAGCAGTATGTCGATCTCGCCGGCGATGGCCGCGAACATGAAATCGTTTGGGAAATGATCGTCGGCGGGCAAGGACATCGACCCGAGCTCGGAGAAAGCTCGCTGAGCCTGGCCGAGCCGGGGGGCGAGTTTGAGATTTTCGGGCCGAGAATGAGCGTGCCATTGACCGACGAAGGTTGGCAAACTTTCGCGGCAGACGAGCGGGCCCGTCTGGCCGTGTTGAACCGCGAGGCACGCCAGGCCGCGAGCCGCGAGGAGACGGAATACTGGCGGCGGAGACACGATTGGGCGAGACAAGAGCTGGCGGCGCGCCCGCCGCTCGACTTTGGTCCGCAGAACGAGCCGCCGCCGACCGAGAACCTCATCGATTGGCTGGTCGACAAGAAGCTGGTTGAGGCGGGCCTGTCGCCGCTGAAGCCAATCGACGACTACGCTTTCGTTCGCCGTGTGACGCTCGATGTGATCGGCACGATACCCACGCCCGCGGCGATTGCCGAGTTGACGTCGGAACCCGGCCGCGGCGACCGCCGCGCGAAGCTGATCGACCGCTTGCTCGACGATGCCGCTTGGGCCGACAATTGGATGGGTTATTGGCAAGACGTCTTGGGCGAGAACCCAAACCTGGTCAATCCGACGTTGAGCAACACGGGGCCATTTCGCTGGTGGATTCACGAGTCGTTCAGCGACAACAAGCCGTTCGACCGTTTCGCCACCGAGTTGATCATGATGGAGGGGAGCAAGTATTTCGGCGGGCCGGCCGGTTTTGAGCTTTCGACGCAGGACGACGCTCCGATGGCGGTCAAGGCCCGCGTGATCGGCCAGGCGTTTCTCGGCCTCGATATGAAGTGTGCCCGATGCCACGACGATCCGCGGCACGACTTCAAGCAGCGCGATCGGTTCAGCATGGCGGCGATGCTGCGGCGCGGCCCGCAGGAAGTGCCCAAGACCAGCACCGTGCCCGGCGACGAAGCGGCGCTGCAATCGCTCATCATCAAGGTGACGTTGAAGCCGGGCGAAGAAATCGCCCCCGAATGGCCTTTTGCGCAGCTCAGCGCCGGCGACTTCCCCGAAAGGGTGCTGCGGGCGCCAGACGACCCTCGCGAACGGTTGGCCGCGCTGGTCACCTCGCCGCGCAACGACCGCTTCGCCAAGATGATCGTCAATCGACTTTGGCGGCGTTACCTGGGCCGCGGCCTGGTCGAACCGGTCGACGATTGGGACGGCGCTGAGCCTGCGCATCCCGAGCTGCTCGAACTGCTGGCGCGCGAGTTGATCGCGCACGATTACGATCTGAAGCATGTTGCCCGGCTGATCCTCAACTCGCGGGTTTATCAAAGCGCCGTGGGCGAAATCGGCGGGGCCGGCGATAGCGTGGCCCAGGGCCTGTCTCCGACTAGGCGGCGGATGTCGGCCGAGCAGCTTGTCGATTCGCTGTTTGCCGCGGCTGGTAAGCCATTGGACGCGGGGCCGATCAACATCGACATCGACGGCGCGCGTCCGCAATCGAGTTCGCTCAATCTCGGCCTGGCGACGCGGGCGTGGCACTTTACGTCGCTGTCGAACGAGCGCGACCGGCCCAGCCTGGCCCTACCGCAGGCTCAGCCGTTTGTCACCTTGATGGAAGCTTTCGGCTGGCGCGGCTCGCGGCAAGACCCGCTTACCGTGCGTCCCGACTCGGCGGAAGTTTTGCAGCCGGCGATGATGGCCAACGGCACGCTCACCGCCCGCATTGTGCGGCTCTCGGACGATAGCGCCTTCACCCGCCTGGCATTGATCGAGCAGCCGCTGGATGAGTTGGTGCGGCAAGTCTATCTGCGGTTGCTTTCTCGCTTGCCGTCCGACGCCGAGCGATCGGCGTGGTGCGACGTGCTCGAGGCGGGTTACGACGATCGCCGCATCGACGCGCCGCTGGTGACGGCGGAACCGGTGCGGCAGTTGGTTTCGTGGTCGAACCACCTGGCGCCCGAGGCGAGCGAATTCAAGGCCGCGCTGGAAAAGCGCGTGCGCGAGGGCGATCCGCCCACGCGACGTTTGCAATCCGACTGGCGCGAGCGCCTGGAAGACCTGCTTTGGGTTTTGGTCAACTCACCGGAATTTGTGTTTTTGCCATGCGGTTCGGCAAATGCCCCGGTGGCTGGGGCAGAGCCTAAGGGGCGGACGAAAAATAACTTCGACATACACATCCCTCTCCCTCCGGGAGAGGTCAGGTGAGGGCCAAGACATTTGCCGAAGTTATTTTTCGTCCGCTCCTAAGCGAGGCCCCGGCTCATCGGTTTCCGGGGCATCGGCAAGCCTCTGCCCCAGCCACCAGTGGTAAGGTGACGCGAGTTCCTTACAGACGTTTGATCGTAAAATCACTGTAACTTGAATGCGACAATAACATGACCCCACTCACCACACGGCGTGCGTTTCTGGCCGATACGGCCCGGGCGGGTTTGGCCATTTCCGCGGGGGCGGCGCTTTCGGCGCGGCCGGCGCTGGCGGAAGACACGGGGCCCGCGCCCCCGCGGGGGCGGGCCGAGCATTGCATTCTCATCTGGTTGGGCGGCGGCGCTTGCCAGATCGACACGTGGGATCCAAAACGAAAGGGAGATCCAAAAACCAAGCAGCCCGGCTCGTATTACGAAGCGATCGACACGGCCATCGCGGGCACGCAGGTTTGCGAACATTTGCCGAAATGCGCGGCGGTGCTCGATCGCTTTAATCTGGTTCGGACGGTTCACCATGAAGTCATTGACGAGCATGCCGCGGCCACCAATCGCATGCACACCGGCCGGCTGACCAACGGCACCGTCGTCTATCCGTCGATCGGTTCGATTGTGGCGCACCAGCGCGGGCCTGTGAACCCGCAGGCCCCGGCGTATGTGTTGATCGGCTATCCGAACGTCACACGGGGGCCGGGATTTTTGGGCGCCAAGGCCGGCTATATTTATCTTACCGACACGGCTTCCGGCCCGGCGGGCTTCACGCCGCCGGCGGATGTCGCAGCCGAGCGGCAAAGCCGGCGCGAACGGTTGCTCGGGCAAACGCGCGCGGATTATCTCGCCGCGAATCCAAGCCACGACGTGCAAGATTACGACGCCACAATCGGCGCGGCGCTGCGGCTGTCCGGCCCGCAGTTTTTGAACGTGTTTCAACTCGATCGCGAGTCGGCCGCTCTGCGCTCGGCGTATGGCGGCGAATTCGGCCAACGCTGCCTGCTGGCTCGGCGTCTGCTGCAAGCCGGCGTGCGGTTTGTCGAGGTGTCGCACAATTTGAATTTCATCAACGGCACCGGCTGGGACACGCACAACGAGGGCATTCTCAACCAGCACTTGCTGATTCGCGAGCTCGACGAGGCGCTGTCTGCCTTGGTGCTCGATCTGGAGCGGCAAAAAATGCTCGACAGCACGCTGGTGGTCGTTGCCAGTGAGTTTGGTCGGCCGGCCGGCTTTGATGGCGGCGGCGGCCGCGGCCATCACGGCAAATCGTTTACCGTCGCGCTGGCCGGCGGCGGACTGCAAAACGGCAAGACGATCGGGGTGACCGACGAGCTGGGCATGAATATTGTCGAGCGGCCCGTCTCCGTGCCCGACTTGCACGCCACGATCCACTGCGCATTGTCCATCGACCCCGCCGAAGAGCTTTACACGCCCGACGACCGCCCGGTGCCGATCACCGACGGCGGTGTGCCGCTGGCCGAGTTGCTGGTTTAAGGAACGCGGTGCTCAAAGGCGGAGTCGTGCTCGGCGGCCGCCGCGCCCATCCGCCGCAACCAGCGGAAGTGGGCCGCCAGGCTCGTGCCGAAGGATTCGCGCGCGGTATATCGCACTCCAAACTGCTGGCACGTCGATTCGACGATGGGCGCCAGCGCCGAATAATGAATATGGCAAACGCGTGGGAAAAGATGGTGCTCGATTTGAAAATTCAAGCCCCCGACGAACCACGACAGCAGCCGGTTGCCGCGAGCAAAGTCGACCGTCGTCTCGACCTGATGCACCGCCCAGGCCGCACCCATTCGGCCGTCGGCAGACCGTGGCAGTGGAAACGAGGCATTTTCCTCGCAGTGCGCCACTTGAAACACCGTACTGAGCACGACCCCCTGGGTCCACGAAGTCACGAGATAGGCCAGCAACACCGGCCCCGCGCTGTGCCACAGCAACGGCACGCCGAACGCCAAGCCCACGAACGCCGCCTTGCCGGCAATGAACATCAGCAGGTCCCAGCCTTTGGGCCGCGCCATTCGATGTCCGCCGACCCGGCCCAGCAACACATCGCGAAAATCGTCGTAAAGCTGCCACTTGATCGGTAGAAAGCCGTACAGCACCCAGAGATAAAAATGTTGCAAACGATGAAAACGCAAGCGTGGCTGATGCGGCGACAATCGGCCGAAGAATCCAATGTTGATGTCGTCGTCGTGCCCGGTGACGTTGGTGTAGCTGTGATGGACCGCGTTGTGCTTTTTGTCCCAGACGTACGAGCTGCCGCCGAGCAGATCGAGGCTCAGGGCCATCAGCTTGTTGACCCAGCGGCGGTTCGAGAAGGCCTGGTGCCCGCCGTCGTGTTGCACATTGAATCCGACGGCCGCCATCGCCAGCCCCAGCGAAATGGCCAGCGGCAGCGACGTCCACGCGCTTTCCGTCCAGCAGGCCAGACCGACGTATGAGACCGCCAGCCAACCGAAAAACACGACGGTCTTCAGATACATCGCCGGGCAGTCGCGCGGACGCCGACCGGTGCTGGCAAAATACTGCTCGACGCGCCGCCGCAGCTCGGGCAGAAACCGATCGCCCGGCGCGAACTTCAAGGTGCCCGGCGCCGCCACGGGCAGGGGCTCGGCCAGCCCGCGCACGTCATCGTCACACGCTACCGAGCCCACCGACTCCGACGCAATCATCGCGAATTA
Organism: Pirellulales bacterium; assembly: GCA_025927475.1. GTDB lineage: Bacteria > Planctomycetota > Planctomycetia > Pirellulales > JAICIG01 > JAICLL01. The sequence continues at coordinate 29,787 of JAICLL010000007.1, read as the reverse complement.
CCCTGGGACCAAAAAAAACCGGCATAGCGGAAGTCAATGTTTCCACCACGTCGGCTTCCTTCACACTACCCTGAGGCGTGCATTGTACACCGGCCGCGATGGTACGCAAGACGAGCATGTTGCTGGGCAGCCGCGATCGGCGGTCTGCAGAATATGCCTTAGGTTAGCCGGCATATCGCCGCTCCAGCTCCCGTGCTATGCCACGTGCGGGTTCGAAGCTCGGCTTCGGCGACTATGCCGGCGGGCAGTGGCTGCGCCCCATCCCTTGGTCAAACGCCGGCCGGCGATTAGGATGGATGGGTAAGATTCCCCAACGCTGGCACATCATTGGATGTTGGCTTACCTGGTCATCCGCGAAGGTTCCAAGTGGACCGATGTTTTCCGGCTCATTCCCGGTCAGTCGGTGACCATTGGGCGCGCCCCCACCAATCAGATCGTCGTTAAGGACGAACGCTGCAGCCGCTGCCATGCCGAGTTGTTTATGTCGGGCGGGCAGTGGACGCTGCGCGATCTCGACAGCCGCAACGGCACTTCGGTCAGCGGCATGCTGATTCAGGGAGACCGAGTGCTGACCGCCGGAGACATCGTGCGCATCGGCAACTCGCAGCTTGCTTTTGTACACGATCTGACCAAAGCCTTCCCCGACGCCGCCAGCACCTTGCGTACTGCCGACGGCGAATCGGCCGGGGCGCCCGGCGCCGCAGCCGCCGCCAGCGAGCCGAATGTGCTCGATGCCGCCGAGCCGGCCACCATCACCCACCGCCGCGGCCAGACGCGTTACTTAGAGCCACACGACGAAGATACCGACGCCGGCGCCTCGAAGGTCGGGCGTTCGGCTGCCAAGCTCTGTCGCCTGGCGTTCGAGTTGGCCAAGGCCCCCGATGCCGTGGCCATGGCCAAGCTGGCGTTGGCCGGACTGTTTGAAGGCACGCAAATGGACGCCGGCGGATTGTTGCTGCTGCGGCGCGAGCTGGCGGGCGAACCCACCGCCGCCGATCTTGACCTGGTCGCTTCACGCACCGACACCGATGCGCCCTATCACCGCGTCTCGCCCTTTCTGGCCGCTACCGTGCTGCGCGAAAGCGAAGCCGTCATGGCCCGCAACATCATGGGCGACAGCAAGCTCGGCAGCCGCGACAGCAAAGGCGATATGTCGGCTAATAGTGTCATCTGTGCCCCGATTCGCCGCGGCAAAAAAGTGTTCGGTCTGATTCATCTGTACGCCACGGTGTCGAACCGCGTGCCCGACCCCGACGACCTGGAGTTTACGCTGGCGGTGGCCGACACGGTGGCGGTGGCCTTGCAAAACCTGCATCGCCGTCAGGAGCTGGCCGAAAACCTGAACCAGATACGCGATGAAAACGTGCAGTTGCGCGAGCGGCTGGGCGTGCAGAGCGAGATCATCGGCAAGAGCCGGGCCATGGCCCGCGTGACCGAAGAGGTGGGCCGCGCCGCCCCGACCAGCGCCACGGTGCTGGTCCGCGGCGAAAGCGGCGTGGGCAAAGAGTTGGTTGCCCGGGCGGTGCATTTTTCCAGCCCGCGGCGGAAAGGCGCGTTCGTCTGCCTCAACTGCGCCGCGCTGTCCGAAAGCCTGCTCGAAAGCGAGTTGTTCGGCCACGAGCGAGGCGCCTTCACCGGCGCCGTCAACCGCAAGATCGGCAAGTTCGAAGCCGCCCACCAGGGCACCCTGATGCTCGACGAAATCGGCGAGATGAGCCCCACGATTCAGGCCAAGTTTCTGCGCGTGCTCGAGGGGCATCCTTTCGAGCGCGTCGGCGGCAGCGAGCCGGTGAAGGTCGACGTGCGGGTGATTGCCGCCACCAACCGCGACCTCGAGAAGGACGTGGCTGAAGGCCGGTTTCGCCGCGATCTTTATTTCCGGCTGCACGTGCTGGAGGTCTATGTGCCGCCTCTGCGCAAACGGCCCGACGACATTCCCGAACTGGCTCATTACTTCTTCAACAAATACAATCTTGAAACCGGCCGGCGGCTGCGGGGCTTCACCCCGGAAGCCATGGACCAAATGGTGCGCTACCGTTGGCCGGGCACTGTGCGCGAGCTGAAAAACGTGGTCGAGCGGGCGATTGTGCTGGCCGCCGGCGACTTCATCGCGCAGGAAGACCTGATGCTCTCGAAGTTGCCCACGACCGGCGACACCGGCGAATCGCTGCCAACGGGGCAGGAGTTCAAGCCCGTCTCGCTGGCCGAAATGGAACGCCGCCACATTCTGGCCACGCTCAAGGCCACCAACTGGAACAAAAGCCAGACCGCCCAGCTTTTGGGCATCGAGCGGTCGACGCTCGACCGCAAAATCCGCCGCTACGAACTGGCCGAGTCGCGACCGGCGGGGCGGCTGCCTTGAGACGCGCCGGCGCGCGGTTTGCGCGAGATTTCCTCCGCTCCGCCACCAACAAACTGCCCCTCCGAATGATCCGCGGTTCTTGATTTTTACGCGGTTGCCTGTTCATCGCCTGCTTCCAGCGCCGCGAAGACCTCCGCTTCCGGCACGTTGCCGACCAGCTCCACGTGGCCCAGCCGCGTGGGAAGCACAAACCGCAATCGGCCTTGCTCCGCTTTTTTGTCGTGCGACATGGCGCGCACCAGCGCGCCGGCGTCGAATTCCGGCGGCACGGCGACGGGCAGGCGCAGCGCCGTGAGCAATTGCCGCTGCCGCAGTGTCAACGCGGCATCGATCCGCCCGAGGCCCTCGGCCAACCGCGAGGCGCAAAGCATGCCAATGGCCACCGCTTCGCCGTGCAATAGACCGCTGTAGCCGCCGAGCGCCTCCAGGGCGTGGGCAAACGTGTGACCATAGTTGAGCACCGCCCGCAATCCGGTCTCTTCGCGCTCGTCTTGGCTCACGACCCATGCTTTAAGCTGGCAGGACCGCGCGACGACGCGCCGCAGCGTCGCGGCGTCACGGCGGTTCAACTCGCCAAGGTGGCTTTCCAAAAACTCAAAAAACTCCGCATCGAGAATCACGCCGTATTTGACGACCTCGGCCAGACCCGAGCGATACTCGCGGTCGGGCAACGTGCCCAGCACGTCGGTGTCGATGAGCACGCCCAGCGGCTGCCAAAATGCTCCCACCATGTTTTTGGCGCCGGGCAGATTGACGCCCACTTTGCCGCCCACCGAGCTGTCGACCTGGGCCAACAGCGTGGTGGGAATCTGCAAAAACGGAATGCCGCGGGCATAACTTGCCGCCACAAAGCCGGCCAGATCGCCGATCACGCCGCCGCCAACCGCAATCACCACCGTCCGCCGATCGGCCCCCAGATCGAGCAGCTTTTGCCACAGCTCCTGCGCGGTTTCGACCGATTTGGAAAGCTCGCCCGACTCGATCACCACCAGATCGACGTCGAACTTCTGCTCGACCAGCGAGGCCACGACTTCCGCCGCGTGCGGTTCTTCGACGTGCTCGTCGGTGAAAATCACCGCGTGCCTGGCTCGGCGGCGCTCGAGCAGGAATCGCGCTGTGCGGTTCAGGTTGCCCGTGCCAATCTCGATCGTATAGCTGCGCTCGCCCAGCGGAACGAAAACGGCGGGCTGCTCCGACGGCGGGCCGAACAAGGGGGCGCTCACTGGACCCGCTCGATGTCTTCGGGCGTGACAACAATCTGGCGGCAGAAGCCCGTGTGCAGGCGCACATAGTCGAGGTTGGCGGCGGCCTGCGGCTGTGCGTGCAGGCGGCGCGCGACATCGTCGCGCTGGGCCTCGTCCCAGGCGTCGTATTCGTCGGGCCAGATCGTGTTTTCTTCGACGACCAGGGCTTCGCGGTAGGGGTCGTATGCGTTTGCCATCAGGGGTTGGGATTAGGGGCTGGGGATTGGGGTCGGGTTTGGGTGTCGGGGGCCGGGGCGAACCGCATTGCGATTGCTGGTGAATGCGAGACAGTATAATGCCACAATCCTCATTGCGAAACGGCGACGAATCCCCAATCCCCAGTCTCCAATCCCCAATCCCAAGCCCCCATGACCGTTTCTCCGCCGCTCTCAGGCGTTCGCGTGCTCGACCTGTCGCGGGTCTTGGCGGGGCCGGTCTGCACTCAGCTTTTGGCCGATCTGGGCGCCGATGTCGTGAAGGTCGAACGCCCGGGCGGCGGCGACGATACGCGCCAATGGGGACCGCCGTTTCTCGAAGCCGACGGGCCGAGCGGATATTACCTCTCGTGTAATCGCGGCAAACGGTCGCTGGCGCTCGACTTGCAACACGGGGCCAGCCGCACGGTGCTCGACGACCTGCTTCGCCGGGCCGACGTCATGATCGAGAATTTCTTGCCCGACTCGCTCGATAAATTGGGTCTGGCGCCCCAGCGGCTGCGGCAGTTGAACCCGCGGCTGGTGACCTGCTCGATCTCTGGCTATGGCCGCTCGGGGCCATTGGCCAATTTGCCCGGCTACGACCTGATGATGCAGGCGTCGGCGGGCATCATGTCGATCACGGGCGAGCCCGAGGGCATGCCCATGAAAGTGGGCGTGGCGATCACCGATGTCATCACCGGGCTGTACGCCGCCACCAGCGTGCTGGCCGGACTGGTGGGCCGCGATCGCGGCGCGCCGGCCGCGGCTTTCGACCTGGCCTTGGCCGATTGCACTCTGGCCAGCCTGGTCAACGTGGCCCAAGCCACTTTGCTCACGGGCCAGCGGCCCACGCGCTGGGGCAACGCACATCCTCAAATTGTGCCATACGAAGCTTTCGCCACCAGTGACGGCCATCTGGTGTTGGCCATCGGCGCCGATCGCCAGTGGCAGCGGTTTTGCAAAGCCGTCGATCGTGCCGATTGGGCCGCCGATCGCCGCTTTCAAACCAATCCGGCCCGCGTGGAAAACCGCGAGGCATTGATTCCGCTCCTGCAACCCTTGTTTCGCCAACAGACGACGGCCGCCTGGCAACAGTTGCTCACCGCAGCCGAAGTGCCCCATTCGCCGGTCGTGCCGCTGGATGAAGTCATCGCTTCGCCGCAGGTGGCTGCCCGCGAGATGGTGCTGGACACCACCGATGTCTCGGGCCGGCGATATCGGTTGCTGGGCGGCGCGGTGCATTGGCAAGATCAACCGCCGCGGACCGCCGTTGCCCCGCCCGATTTGGGTCAGCACACCGATGAAGTGCTGCTCGATTGGCTCGACTATGGCGCCGACCAAATCGCAGCCTTGCGCCGAGCGGGCGCCACCGGCTAACCTGGTTTGCTTCGCCAGTGCGCTTGCCCGCACCGATCGTCCGGCCTAAACTGATGCCCTGTTATTCTGCAGCAACGGCCTACGGCCACATGAACGCTTTCTCACCGCTGGCACTGCTCGGCGCCTTCCTGACTGGTGTATTTACCATCTCGCTCGGCGTCGTGCGCGCCGCGCCGCAAGACGATGCGGCGATCGCGCCGGCCCCTGAATGCGAGGTGGTTGCGGTGCGCGATTTGGCGTATGTCGAAGGCGCCGAGGCCGACGCCAAAAAACACAAGCTCGATCTTTATCTGCCGCAGAGCAAAAAGGACTTTCCGGTCGTGCTGTTTGTCCACGGCGGCGCCTGGACGACTGGCGATCGGAAGAATTTTGGCCTGTACGAGGCGGTGGGTCGGCTGTTCGCTCGGCATGGCATCGGCGCCGCCGTCATAAGTTACCGCCTCTCGCCCAGCGTCAAGCACCCCGAACACGTCCAAGACGTGGCCCGCGCGTTCGCTTGGGTCAAGGCTCACATCGCCGACCACGGCGGGCGCCCCGACCAGCTTTTTGTCTGCGGCCACTCGGCCGGTGCGCATCTGACTGCCCTGTTGGCCGCCGACGAAAGCTATTTAAAGGGGGTGGGTTGCTCGTCCGATGACGTGCGCGGGGCGATCACCATCAGCGGCGTCTATTCGATTCCCGACAAGTTCTTCAGCAAGGTGTTTGGCGAAGACCCCGTGGTGCGCGACAATGCATCTCCGCTGCGTCACGTGCGGGCCGGCTGTCCGCCGTTCTTGATTGTTTACGCCGCCAAGGATTTTCCTTCTTGCGATCGGGCCAGCGAAGCATTCGCCAAGGCCTTGCGCGACCAAAACGTGGCGGCCGAGACGCTCAAGATCGAAGGCCGCAATCACATCAATATCCTCACCAGAATCCCGGATGTCGACGATCCATGCGGGCGCGCGCTGCTGGACTTTGTGGCCAAACATGCCTCGCCCGCGGATTAGGTCGTCGTCTCCAAGACACGCGCGATCTCGGCCACCGCGGCCGCGAGCGACCGCACCGCCATCTTAAAGTTGGTATGATCCGACACTTGGGGCTGCACTTCGGCAAATTGCTCGGCCGCTGCCTGAAGCCGATGGAGCTTTTTATTCGCCACCTTCAGATACTCTGCCGCATCTTGTGCCGTCCAAGCCGGTCCTAGCGACAGGCAAAAATCGTACAACGTGCGGACGATCTCCATCAGTTCTTCGTCGTCCTCGGCTTCTTCGGAATGTTTGACGAACGTGCGCACCATCCAGACATGGCTGGCGAGTGCGTCGAGGCGGTGCATGGCTTCATCTTGAGTCATGGTGTTATTGTTCGGCGGCCACCTTCTCGCCGCAGTGCGGGCAGAAGCGGGCCGAAGCGGCATATTTGCCGCCGCACTTGCGACAAAACGCGAAACCCAAGAAACCGGCGCAGGCCACGAAGAGCACAATTGCGCCGCCGCATCCGAGACCGACCGCGAGAAGCAGCTTGGGGTTCATGTCGTTATTGTCGCCGGGCACACACGGCAAAGCAAACGGTGGATGGCTGAAACCCGGTGCCGGCTGCCACGCCGCCTACGACGGCGTGGCAGCCGGCACAGGGTAGATGGCAAAAGGACAGCAGCTCGCTGGGGCCGTTTTCAGCCTGTCAAACTTGCGCTCCTGCCGGGCAAGCCGACCAGCCGGCCGCCATCCAGCTCCACCTGCCGCTGAAAACGGCCGGCCAGCTCCAAACTGTGCGTCACCACGATCAGCATGGTTTGCTCCTGCCGCTGCAATTCCAGCAGTAAATCGCCGATCACCGAGGCCGTCGAGCGGTCGAGGTTGCCGGTCGGCTCGTCGGCCAGCAGCAACACCGGTTGGCAAATCACCGCCCGAGCGATGGCCGTCCGCTGCCGCTCGCCGCCCGAAAGCTCCGCCGGGCGATGCTCGAGTCGCTCGCTCAGACCCACGCGATCCAACAGCATTCGGGCACGATCAAAAGCTTCGCCGGTGGCGCCGCCGCCGGCCAGCGTGGGCAGCAGCACGTTCTCCAACACCGAACATTGCGGCAGCAAGTGGTGGTCTTGAAACACAAAGCCGATCTGCTGATTGCGAAAGGCCGCTAGCTTCCGTTCGCTCAACGAGAACGGTTGCTGGCCGGCCAGCATAACCTCGCCGCTGGTGGGCCGATCGAGCGTGCCGACGATTTGCAACAGCGTGCTCTTGCCCGAACCGCTGGGACCGAGAATCGCCAGGCTCTCGCCCCGCGAGAGCTCCAACGAGCAGCCGCGCAAGACCACCAGCGGCTGGCCGCGAGTGGGAAATTCCTTGGTGATTTGCTGAATGCTCAAGTCGGCCATACCGCGGATTCCTACTGCCCATCGACCCGGCCGCAAAGGGCCAGGGCGCCGAGACCGTAAAACGTATATTCGACATCGGCCGCCTCGTCCCAAGCGGCGCCGCGGAAACCGCCGCGCTCAAGCTGTAGCGAATCGGCATAGTGCCGCGCGGCCGGCAGGTCGATGGCGTCGATCGCGCCCAGGTCGATCAGCGTGTGCAGGCCGGTGAAGGTGCTGAGCAAATCAGCGATGGGGATGCGAGTGTTGGCCTTGATGCCTCCCTCGTCGCTTTGCATGTCGGCGAGAAAATCGACGGCGGCCTGCCGCACGTCGTCATCCAGCGATTCCAGCGTCTTGAGCAGGCCGATGGCGGCGGCGGTGGGGTTGGCGCCGCTTTTTCGCATCGGACCGATCTCGACAAATCCTCCGTCGTCGCGCTGGCGCGCTCGGGCAAAATCAATGAGGCGGTGTGGCTCGACCGGCGCCTGACCAATCATCTGCCGCGTGACGACAATCAGAAACGTGTGATAGGTGCTGCTGGCATGGCCCTCGTCGGTTTTGGCGTAGCCGCCATCGGGGCGGCGGAACTGCTCGAACATCTCGCCGGCGGCCTCGCGCCAGCCGTGTGGCGCGGCGGCGAAGACATCAATTCCCGCGGTTGCTTCCAGTAGCATGGCGCTTTGAATCAACGACAAGAAATCGATCATCGGCGTCTGACCGCGCAGACGGCTGCGCAGGTAATCGCCGGCCCGCCGCGCGACGTCGTCCTGCAACTCGCCCAGCAGCGCCAATCCGCGCAAGGCGAAGCCGGTGTAATACAGATCGCTGAGTCCTTCGCGTCCGGCGAAGCCGCCGTCTGCTTGCTGCGCTCGCCGCAGATAATCGGCGTGCCGCGTCCGAAACGCCTCGGCAAATTGGGCCGTCCCGTTCGCCAACCGCAGCATGAGTGCTTCCAGGTAATTCATGCCGCCTAGCGTACATGGCAGAAGGACTGGGGGCTAGGGACTGAAGTTTCGGGGCTGAAGTTTCAGGGCTGCATAGGCGACGGACTTCATGGCCGTCAGCGCCGCCTGCCTTTGGGACCGGTGACAAGATTGCGCCGGGCCATGTTCAAGGCGAAGACGAAGGCTCGTTTTTCCGCCTCGGATAAGCCGCGGATCACGCGCCGCGGCGCATCGGGATCGATCGATAGGCGTTATGTCCGTCGGGCACGTTACCGTGTTCATCGCAGCGAAAGTCAATTCTCAAGGTCCTGCGGAAAGGTCGGTTCAGACGAAGGGGCCGTTCTTATGATCCGCTGTCACCGCTCGCGGCGAGTTTTTGGGCCATCGCTTCGGGAATGACCACCGACCGCGGCGCGGCGCCCGACTGCATGCGGCAACAAACCGCTGTCAGCTCTCCGGCGGCCACCGGCCGGCCTTGGTGCGCGAACGAAAAGCCGTAGGTCACACTCTTCTCGCCCACGCGCACCAGCCGCAGTTCAATGTCGAGCACGTCTTCAAACTTCACGGCCGATTGAAATTGGCAACTGACGGCCACGCGCGGCCAACTGAGCACGCCCTCGGCGTCGCGCATCAAGACGCTCAGCCCGAGCGATCGTAAGAACTCGTGCTCCACTTCTTCCATATAGTTGAAGAAGGCCGAGAAATGGACAATGCCGGCGGCATCGGTGTCGCGGAACTCAACGCGGCGGGTGGTGCGATAAGCGGCCATGGCACATTCACCTCTCGTGGCTTGGGCGATTCAGCAACACAGGGTCTCAGCCAGGCACGGGCGCGACAATCTCCAACAGCTCAACCGCCGGCGCGTCGTTGCAGTCGATGACCGCCGTGCGGCCATAGGTGACGCCCGACGACGGGTGGCCAAACAGCCGGCGCAGCTCTTCAGCCATCGCAATTCTGCGGAGCGAAAACAACTGCACGCGGCGATGAACGTTGTGTTCGATCAGGATGCGGCCCAGCGGCGTTTGCTCGCGCTCGATTTGCTGGCGCACTTCAGGCGGCAAATAGGCAAAGTTCACGCGCATGATGCCGAACTGCACGACGCCGCCGTCCGATTGCCTGGTCAATAAAATCTTGCGCGCGTAGTGCGTAGGCGTGACCTGGCGATCGAGAATCCGCACATCGACCAGCGAGCCGTGAAATGCTTCGACCGTCACCGTCATGTGGTCGTTATGGGCCAGCAGTTGCCGATAGTCGGGCGGCAGGTCGCCGACCGCCACCTCGGTGATTTCGCCCAGCGCGTCGGGCGATGGATAAAACAACCGCGCCAGCGTTTGCAGGTCGGGAATGACGGGATGCGCGGGCGTCGACATGCCTCTTTCCGCGTTGGTTTTACACCAAGGCAAAGCGTAAGCGAGGCAAGTTCATTGTCGTTCCTCGCTTGCGCTTCGGGTTCGAGTGGGAATGATCAATCATCGTGGCGAGTCGTCCGGTCGTGGGGAACCCCGGCAGGCCGCCCCACAACAACTCATGGCAGCGTCAGCGCCAACACTTGCGGCTCTTCGGCGGCGGGACGTTCCAATACGGTATCTACCAAGTAATAGAGCAGCCGCCGCAGCTCTTCTGGCTCGACCGCGTCGGCTACCTGCTCGCAGCGCTGCTGATATTTATCGACCAGCCGTGCCGCGTTATCGAATACGCCGGCCGAAGCATAGAGTTGGCGAACTCGTTGTAGCGTGGCGTCGCTCACCGTATCGGCCGTGACGAGCGATTCCAACTCGGCGCGGTTTTCGGCATCCAGCCCTTCGAGCGCCAACGCCCACAGCACGGTCGGTCGGCCGCCCAGCACATCGCCCGCGGCGACCAGCTTGTTGTGCTCGTCGGATTGCCAATCGTTCAGATCGTTGAGAATCTGAAAGGCGACGCCCAGGTTTCGCGCAAATTGGCTCACCCAGGCGGCGTCGGCTGGCGGCCCGGCCAGCCGCAGCCCGGAATAAATGGCGGCCTCGAAAGCCGGGGCGGTTTTGAGCGCGTAAATCTTCAAAGCGTCGAGCGGCGTGAGCTTCTTTTCGAGCGAGTCGCGCCACAGCAGCTCGGCGCCTTGTCCCTCGGCCAGCTTCAAATGAGCGTCGGCCAGGCGGTCGACGATGTCGGCGGCGGCTTCGGCTCCCATGTGGGCGGCATCGCGGCTGATGAGCCGGTAGCCCAGCCCAATCAGATAGTCGCCCACATTGATCGCCGTGGCGATGCCAAATTTCCGGTGCAAGGTGGCGTCGCCATAGCGATAAGGGTCGTTGTCTTCGATGTCGTCATGGACGAGCGAGGCTTTGTGAAAGGTTTCGATGGAAAGGGCCGCCCGTTTGACCCAGTCGGGCAGCGTGGCCAGATGCTCGGCGCCGCCGGCCGCGGCGCCTTGGCCGCCGGTCAGCGCGTCGTAGATGGCCAGCGTGATAAAGGGCCGCGAGTGCTTGCCCCCCTTGGCCAGAAAGTCGTAGGCGATTAGCTCGGTACCGGCAACCGGGTCGATGCCCAGCAGGCCCTGCCCGTTGCGCTCAGCCAGCGACGGACCGCCGCGCAGCCGCGGGGCCAGGCGTTCGAGCTTGTCTGGCTCGAACAGGCTGGTCGCGGCGCGCATCAGGTGCAGATAAGTCTTGGTCTGCGTTTGGGGCGCCTCTTCCCGGCGATGAATCGCCTCGAACACCCAGTCTTCATCGACCGAAGTATTGCGGCAATCGCTTGAGAGCAACGGCACCGCCAGACAGGGAATGCCGGCCAAGAGAATCTTGTCGATCGCTTTCTCCAACACGTTCAGGCAGGCCACGCCGACGATCGCATCGACATAACCGCCGACGATGATTTTTAGCACGATCGGCGAGCCCTCGGCCACCAACACTTTATAGCCCAGCTCTTCGGCTTGCGTGCGGAAGTCGGCAATGCGGCAGGCGCCGCACTTCCGGCAATCGAGCCCGAAATCGTCATAGTCTGCCGGGCAGCCTTCAGCATGTTTCAGGCAGTGCGGCAACAAGAAGAGCCGCCGTTCAAAGGGAACCGCCGCCACCTGCGACGACCAGAAATGGCTGGCCACCTCGACCATGGCCCAGCCCAAAAAGCCCTCGGGCCAGTCGTGCGCGGCCAGCACGCCGCGGGCAATGGCTTCCAGCTCGTCTTTGCTCAAGGGGCGCGATTTATCGAGCCGCTCAGCCGTTTGGGCGCAAGCGGCCCGCACCTGCTCGCGCAAGGCGCGAGTTTCGGGCACGAGCTTCAGGTGACTGGTGTTGCGGCGCCGCGGCTTTTTCGGCGCCGCGGCGGAGTGCGAAACAGGTTGAGATTCGACGGGGGCGGTCGCCAAGGTGGGGCCTCAAGAGGTCGGTCAGGCGCAGAGTTCGTTCAGGTGGTGGGCTTGGGGCTGGCTGTCCGCCGGTCGAGCCACGGCCCGCCCGAGGGCCGCGACCGTAAAGATCAGCGGATAGAGGGTCTCATAATACCATAACTTGGCGAAGTAGAAACCGATGGGCGAGCTTTCCTGCCACCGGCCCGATTCGACGGCTTCGACCAGCCAAGCCACCCCACGCTCGATCGCCTGCCGCTCTTGCGGGCTGGCGGCTTCTCGCACGAGGGCTTCGACGGCCAGGGCTGTCTCTTCCACGCTCGACGCCTCGCCGCAAACGCTTGTGTGGGCGGCAGAAAGGGCAAGGCCCCAACTGCCGTCGCGGCGTTGTTGCGAGACCAGCCACGCCCGGCCTCGCTGGGCGGCGGGCGACCCAGACCGCCCCAGTTCGTGGTAGGCCAGAAGTACACGAGCGGTGCCGTAAATCGGGTTTTCCTCCTGCGGATGGTATTGGTTCCCGAACCAGAGTGGCAGCCAAGAGCCGTCGGGTTGCTGCCGCCGCGATAAAAACGCGAAGCCCCGCTCGATGGCCCGGTCGATGCGTCGCGCGTGCTTTTGTTGTTCGCCAGCCCACAGCGACGGCTTATTTCGCCAGACCGCCAACGCCCTTACGACATGCGCCGTCAGGTCGGCGCCGCTGCGGTCGAACGGCAGCTTGCCCCAACCGCGACAGAACGTGGGCCAGCCGCCATCGGAGTTTTGCAAATCGAGCAACCAAACCATGCCGCGCCGGGCCGCCTGGACGATGCCATCGCGGCGCACGTCTTCCGGTAGCCCCGCCCCTTGTGGCCGGTTTGCTTGCCCCGGCCCTTGGGGCCGGCCGTCCGAACGCGAACGATCTAGCTCGTCGAGCTTTGCCAACGCCAACAGCGCGCCAGGCGTATCATCGGCGTCGGGTACCGACCCGCTCAGATCGCTCCAGCCCCACCCGCCCGGCGCCGCGCCCGTATAGGGATGCGTCTGTTGGCATTGGCAATCGAGCAGCCAATCGAGCGATGGCGCGCATTGCGCGAGCGAAGCAGAATCATCGGCGAGCGCATTGATCGACAACGTCGTCACCCAGGTGGCCAGGTTCGTATCGATCGGCCATGAGCCATCGGGGCGAGCAGATCGAACGAGGAACTCCCGTCCGCGCTGCGTCACGGGATGCCCGAGGTGGCCGACGCTGGCCAGACTCATCACCACAAAACTCGTCAGCGGCGTCGCTTCTAAGAATCCGCCGCTGGCCGGTTGCATTTGTTCCAACACCCGCCGGCTGCGCCTCACCGCCGCCGAACGCCATAGCCGCACCAACGGATTCAGCGGCCGGCGGTGGAAATAGCGAGCTTGTCCGATGGCGACTAAGGCCGGAATGGCGTAACTCACCACGGGCAATCGCAAGAAGCGATACCACGACTGCGGCAAACACGCCAACTCGAAGGGCAGCGCCGAAACTTCTCGCCACGAGGCAAGGCCCGCCAATGCGCAATTCGTCAGAATTGGCGCCGCGAACGTTTTGTCGCGGCCATAGCGTCGTCGCAAGCCAGCCACGCCGCCTTGCGAAGCGATGTACTCTTCGGCGCGGATGAGCAGACGGGCATGGTCTTGCGCGGCGCCCGCCAATTCAAAGGCGGCCCGCACCAGCATGGTGGTGGCGATGTTCGAGAGGCTCTTATCGGTATCTCCCCAACCGCCATCGGCGTTCTGCGCCCGCGCCAGCCAGGCGAGGCCGCGGGAAATCAATTCATCAGGCTTGCATCGCTCATACGCCGGGCGAGACAGACCAGCCGTAGGCGGCTCACCACCGCGTTCCTTCTGAACGAGGCTCAGCGCGCTCACCGCTGTCGCCGTCGCCAAAGCCGAACTAGCCAGGCATCCTTCCCAATGACCGGCGGGCGTCCGGCGCGCAAGCAGCTCGCGGCAAGCGAGTTGGTAGGCGCGGTTCAACCTCTCGGCTTCAACCATCGGGGCAAGCTCGAAACAAAGCAATCATTAAAACGACGCCAGTGTATTTCGATACGCTTTGCCTGTCGAGCGGCCTCCGCTACGCCGGCGGGTCAACGCGTAAAGATATTAACTTTCATAAATCGCGCCACGCGTCGTCCTCCTCTTTCAGCATCCAGTCCTTCGCTAGCACCTGTTCGCCCGCAATTGCAGTTGGGCTTCGGTCTAACGCCCCTGACAGCTTTAACTGTCTGACATGCTCAAGGACTTCAGGCAGAAGATTCTCCGGTAGATTTTCGATTTCGTACAGGACGGATCCCTGGTCAGTCATCCCAACTACCTTACAAAATACAGAAGTGCCTCCCTCCGAATCTCTCCATTTTAACATAGCCCCAATCGCCGTGTTTCGCTATGCTCTCCGCCGCCAGAAACTCTGTCATTTGCTGGAAGCGAGTTCATGCGACGACGCGATTTGATCGAGCTCGGCCTGTTGGCGATCGCGGCTGCTTGCCTTGGTTGTCGTGGCAATCAGTACGCCAAGGTCATGCACCCCGGCGAGCCGGGCATGGTCGGCAGCCATCAAGCCGGCGAGGAAACCTATCGACCGCTGATCGATGAAGCGGTCGCTAAATTGCTCGGGCGGCAGGCCGTTGTCCAGCAACCCGGCCCCGACGGCCGACCGCGGCCCGCGCGCATCTGCTTCGTGGCGGTCGAGAACCTCAGCGCCGAAGAAATGGGCGACTTCAAAGATCAGATTTATCAGCAGATCGATGCGCGGATTTTAGAGAGCCATGTGTTTCAGCCCGTCAGCAAACGGTTTGTCGATGCGGGACTGATGCAAACCCGCTTGCGGCCCGATTCGCTGATGGTGCCCGAAAACATGCGGGCCTTCGCCGCCACGCTGGAGCAGCAAGGCCAGCCGTTCGATTATTTGCTGTATGCCACGGTGACATCGGGCACCACACGCGACAACCGCAACTATCAACGCGATTACCTGCTGACGCTGGACCTGGTGAACGTACACACCGGGCAGTACGACAAGCAATCGGCCACGCTGAGCAAAGGCTATTATCATTCTCGCCTGGGGCGCCTGCGGAGCATGAATCCGTTCCGAGGGTGACGCCTCGCGACGGCCTGGTCGGTTTTGACAAACAGCCCGTAGGGTGGGACGAGCTTGCGAGTCCCACCGCTTATGGATGGCGCCGCGATGAATGGCTTTTTGCGCCCTGTGGTGGGACTCGCTCCGCTCGGCCCACCCTACCGAATGCCGCATTCCGTTGCCGAATCCATTGCGTGCCGGCTCGCCGTGCTTGTATCGCTGGCTGTGTGCGCCGGCTGCGCGACGCATGAACGCCGTCTGCTCGCGGTGCGCGACAGCTTTTACGTCGGCGATCTGACCAGCGCCGCCGAGACCCTCGATGCCGGGCTGAAGCGCGGCCACCGCGACCGCGAAGTGCTGCTGTTGGAGCGCGCGATGGTCGACCTGGCCGGCGGCAACCCCAAAGCCTGCGAACAGGCGCTGCGCGCGGTCCGCGACCGCTTCGACTACCTCGAGCAAGCCAGCCTGGGCGAATCGGCCCTGGCCATGCTCACCGACGACACGCGCAAGTCGTACGCCGGCGAAGACCATGAAAAGGTGCTCATCCGTGCGATGCTGGCGCTGGCCAATCTCCTGAGCGATGGCCAGGACGCCGCGGCCTATGCCCTGCAAATTGCCGATAAGCAACGGCAGATCGTGCAGGCCGCCACCGAAACGACCGAGACAGACGGGCAAAATCCCAAGCTGGCTTACAAGCAAGTGGCGTTGGGTCCCTATCTGCACGGCATGATCCGTGAGGCGACTCATGCGAACTACGACGATGTCGCCCGGGCCAGTGCCCTGGTGGTGAGCTGGCAGCCGGGCTTTGCTTATGGCCGCGGCGATCTGGAGCGGGCAAGGCACGGGCGGCACTCGGCGCCGGGCCATGGCGTGCTCTATGTGTTCGCGCTGGTGGGCCGCGGTCCTTACAAACAAGAAGTGCTTGAGATGCCCACCACGGTGTCGCTCTTGATTGCCGACCGCATCCTGAGCGCCACCAATCGCTACAGTCTGCCGCCCACCATCGCGCCGGTGAAAGTGCCGCGGATGGTGGCGCCGCCGAATGCGATTGCTCGGATCGGCGTGGCGATCGATGGCCAGCCGGCGGGCGCCGCCGACACCATTACCGACGTGGGGCGGATGGCTGTCGAACAGCATGCGGCGGTCTATCCCTCGATCCTCGCGCGTGCGGTCGTGCGGCGCGTGGTCAAAAAAGGCGTGGTGTTTGGCACGAAGGAAGCGATGGGCGCCAATCAGGCGACACTGACCAGTGTGGCCCTGGACGTGGCGGGCATTGCCTGGGAAGCCACCGAGGCCGCCGACACACGTTGCTGGGGGCTGCTACCCGACAAGATTCAGGTCTTGCGGCTAGAGTTGCCGGCGGGCCGCCACCAGGTCGGGCTTTCGCCGCTCACCGCGTATGGCCTGGCCGGCGCCGCGGCTAATCAGGAAATTACGATCAGCGACGGCCGGAACACCTATCTGTTGGCCAACTTTCCCGACGCGGGCCTGGTGGGCAGAGTTTTGGTAAGTCAGCCCTGAGCGATCGTTCCGATTACCGATAGATAATAATCATTCAACCGCCCCTTCGGGGACTAGATGTTCGCCCGATCGCAATACGCGGCCCGAGAATCGGCCAAGCAAGAATGCCAATGCTCGCTTTTCTGTGTCACGATCGGGATACGGTTTCCGGTGCTCGGTTCTCTGAAAACCGGGCTTGCCGCGGGTGGAGTGCGAAGGTAGCATCGCCGCACATTCAGGCGGAAACCGCCGGTCACGCCCCTCGCGCTCGTGCCGCGCTCTTACTTTGCATTTCACGCCACAGATGGCACATCCCGCCAAGCAGTTTGTTGTTTTGTTGACCCTGGCGGCGGTGGTGCTTTTCACCCGGCTGGGCACCGCTCAGCTTTGGGACGAAGACGAGCCGATCTTCGCCGGCGCCGCGCTTGAAATGCTCGACCGCGGTGATTGGGTCGTCCCTTACTTCAACGGCCAGGTTTTGCCCGACAAGCCGGTGTTGATGTATTGGGTGATGATCGGCGGGTATCTGATGTTCGGGGCCACCGAGTTTGCCGCCCGTTGCGGTTCGGCGCTGTTCGGCGTGGCCAGCGTGCTGCTCACGTGGCAATTGGGGCGCAAACTCTTCTCAGCGCAGGTCGGCTTTTGGGCCGGCGTCGTATTGGCCACGAGCTTGAACTTTGATGTGGTGATGCGGGCGGCAACGCCCGATTCGCTCTTGGTGTTCTTTTCGGCGATCGCTCTGTATGCCTTTGTGGCGGGCGCCGCGCGGCGGCCCCGTAAGAGCGAGCTACCCGTGGCCAACGAGGCCACGTTGCCGCTGAGCGCCAATCTGCGGTGGCGAGATTACCTTGCCGTCTACGCGGCGATGGGCGTCGCGGCCCTGGCCAAAGGTCCCGTGGGCGTGGTGCTGCCGACAGCCACTCTCGGCATGTATCTGCTCATCGCCCGATTAAACCGATCTGAAAAACCGCCGGCCGACGACGGGCGCGCGACATGGACCGCGCGGATGGGCCGTTTGGTCCGATTCATCGCGGCGGTGTTTCACCCCGGGCACGTGCTGCGGACGACCTGGAGTATGCGACCGCTGACGGCCATCGTGGCGATCCTGGCGGTGGCGGGACCTTGGTATGTGTGGGTGGGCGTGCGCACCGACGGCGCCTGGCCCGCCGGCTTTTTTGGAGTCCACAACCTGGGCCGGTTCTTGCGGCCGATGGAGCACCACAGCGGGCCGTTCTTTTACTACGTCATCGCGGTGCTGATCGGACTATTCCCCTGGTCGGTGTTTCTTGGTCCTGCTTTGCGCCGGGCGGCTCAGCAAATGCGCCTCGAGCGAAGATGGCAACCGAGCTATTTGTTCTTGGCCTGTTGGATCGGTGTCTATCTGGTGGTGCTTTCCTCCGCCAGAACCAAGCTGCCCAACTATATCTTGCCCATCTATCCCGCGTTGGCGTTGCTGGTAGGCAGTTGGATCGAGGCCTGGCTGCGGCGACCGCAACTGGCTGCCCGAAGCGACTTGACCGCCGCGTGGCTGACACTCGGGCTGGTCGGACTGGCGATGATGATTGCGGCGCCGATCGTGGCGGCCAAATACTTGCATGGCGATCCGATTCTGTTGCTCTGCGGAGTGCCGCTCATCGCCGGCGCGGCGATGGCCTGGCGGTTCAGCCGGCGGACCGAGCCGTTGGGCGCCGCTTGGTCGTTGGCCGCCGCCGCCGCGGTCTGGAGCCTGACGTTGTTCGCCTGGGCGGGGCCGCGCGTCGATCGCCATCAGACGAGTGCTTCCTTTGCCGGGGTCATTCATCAAGCCGCGGCCGGAACCGCGCCGGCGATTCGCGCTTTTGGATATTACCGGCCAAGCCTGGTGTATTACGCCCGACAGCCGGTGCGGCAGGTCTTCGCGCCGGAAGATGTCGGCGCCTTCTTCCGTGAGCATCCGAACGACGCCTTCGTGTTTACCAATGATAAAGATTACGCGCGGCTGGCTGACCTCTTGCCCACCGACGTGGCGGTGCTTGATCGCCGGCCATGGTTTCTGCGATCGCGTGAAATCTTGTTGCTGGGCCGTGACGGACCGCGCCTTTCGGCGCGCTCGAACCACGCGACGCATGCGAACTGAAGTGGATTAACGGGGCGCCCCTCATGACAGCAACCCTCTCCCTGCGACACGCCGAGCGACTGAGCGTTCGCTGGCCGCGTTTTGGCGAGTTCGCCCGGCAAGTCGGCAAAGTGCGCGTGGCCGATCTCGAAGACTGTCTGGCAGAGCAACACACCGGCGGCGGACTGCTGGGCGAGCTGCTCATCCGCCGCGGATTGCTCAGCCCCGCCGATGCCGACGAGATCGTCGCGCGACAAGCGCAATGGGTGGCGCGGTCGTTGCGAGCGGAATTCGACGGACCGGGCTTTCCGCGGCCCGAGACGCTTTCGCTTTGTCTGCCCGCCTTCAACGAGCAAGACAATATTACGGCCACGCTGCGCTCGGCCCGGGCGATTTTGCCACATTATGTCGCCGGCTTTGAAATTGTCGTCGTCGATGATGGCTCGCGCGACGAAACGGCCAAACGCGTGACCGCCGTCGCCCAAAACGATTCGCGGGTACGATTGATTCGCCACGAGGTCAATCGCGGCTACGGCGCGGCGGTGACCACGGCTTTGCGGGCCGCCACCGGCGAGCTGGTGATGTTTGCCGACAGCGACGGGCAGTTTAACTTTCTCGACGTGGCGCACTTGTTGGTGTACTTGGGTGGTAATGATTTGGTGGTCGGATTCCGCCGCAGCCGCGCCGATCGTTGGCCCCGCAAACTGAACGCCTGGGCCTGGGGACGATTGGTGGGCGGCGTGTTGGGCGTGCGGATGCGCGATCTTGACTGCGCCTTCAAGCTGTTCCGCCGCGAGCTAGTCGGCCGCCTGCAAACGACGTCGACCGGCGCCTGCATCAATGCGGAGATCATGACGCAGTGCGTACACAGCGGCCTGCCGTTTAACGAAGTGCCGGTTTCGCATTATCCTCGCCACACCGGCGCGGCGACCGGCGCCCGTCTGAAGGTCATTGCACGGGCCTTTGGCGAGCTGCCTTCCTTGCGGAAATATCGCGGGCGGCGCTTGCCGCCGGCAGGATCGCTGCCGGCCAGATCGCGCGCGGCGTGATCGCATTTCACGATCAAAACCGTGGTGTCTAGTTGGTTTCTATTTCGCCGCGAAGCGTCTGTAGGGAACGCCCTCCGTGGCGTTCCGTGAACGGCGAACCGGCGTCATCCCGCCTTTCCGCGGAAGGCCAAGGCATGTAGGGTGGCCCTTGCACCATTCGCCCGGCTACCGCGCAAACAAGGCTTGATTGGCTTTCGCGATGGCAGCGAGCCGGGGCAGGTCTTCGGGCAGCAGGTAACCGAGCTCCGCCAGGCGAGCGGCGGCGGCGGTGAACTGCCCAAGGTACTCATCGAAATCGCGGTAGCGCTCCAACAGCGCAGGCCGCGGATCGCCCGCGGCTTGCCGCTCGGCCTCGGTCTTGCAGAACGGAAGGTATCCGCCCGCCAGGCTCAGCAGCTCGGTTTCCGCGCCGATTGAGCGGTGCCGCAAATTCCAGCTTGTGAAGCTTGCCACTGGCACGGCCACCGACGGCAGCAGCAATGTGCCCCGCTCATTGTCGTCGCCGCCATAGGCCGGTACGCGCACGACATAACTCGCGCGGCTGATGGGCGGCTGGACCGATGTGCGGCGGTGAGTGAGGAACTCCGGCCCGCGATCGAGAAGTTCGGGCTGTTGAATCACTTCGGGATATCGCACGCCTGGCAGCGCGTGCCAGCCGCTGGCCGCCTCGTGCCAGTCGGCCAACGTCCCATCGGAAATCTTCGGATAAAGGCTGGGCGGAGGTTGGCGGCCCTCGCACACCCAAGCGTCGAGGGCGGTCAGCAAGGCGCGTAAGAACGGGCGATAGTCGCTGGGGCAGTTCGGCAGTTGCCCGTTGCCGCGTGGCCCCGCGACGCCGTTGCCCGGCCCGTGCTGGCAGCCGCCGAAGGTGTAGATGCGCACCTGCGAGGGAAGCTCGGCGTCGCGCGTTCCCAGCGGATCGGTGTGAACCAGCGAGCCGCTGCGGTGCCAATACTCCGACGACGACTGTGTGTGCATCAGCTTGGGCGCTGTGCCGCTGGCCAGTGCGCGTCGCAAAATGCCGTCGGTCCGCCCGGTGAACGGATCTTTCTCTTCTCCATAGGTGAAGGGAAACACGTCGGCGGGATAAAGATGATTGTCGTGCTGGCTGTTGTGCCGCGTGGGCGAGGCGAAGCGATGATTGAAAAATCCCAAGCCCGCGCCCGAAACATGAGGCATGACGCCGTCGAACACCTGCCGGCCTTGCTCGTCGGCGTTGAAGCCATCGTAGAGAAACATCCGCAGGCACCGCCCGCTCTGCGAAGTGCCGAAGCCATGCGCACGCCGCGCGGCCGGCGTGCCGTCGGGCAACCGCAACGGATTCCGCTCGGTGGCGTCGTACTTCAGGCAAGAAACCAGATCGCGGATGCCGGCCAGCCCGGCGCCCTGCACCAACGGTCCCTCGGCTTCGTAGATCAGCTCATAGATGTAGCCGGGCTGAAAGCCGCCGGCGAGCACCATTTCGATCAACGGCAACTGGCCGTGCTGGCCGTCGGCTTCGACCTGTTTTTGCTCCAGCCGCCATTGCGAGCGGGGAATTGGCACCCGGGCGTCTTGCTGCCGCAGCCGCCAGGTGAGCGTGGCTTTGTCCGGGCCGTTGGTGGTCGGCGGATAGCTGCCTTGGTTGGCCCACTGAGCGATGTTCCAACGCTCGGCCGGTTGATCGGGCGTCATCTCGGCGCACACCAGCCCGCGAATTGGCCGGCTTCCGTCGCGGGCCAGCGGCGCGGTCAGCCGCAACCGGTTGCCGCCGGGCAGGGTTTCGGCGATCCAGCCGCTGAACACCACGATCCAACCTTCGCGCATCAGGAATTCATCGGCCCCGCCGTTGAACTGCCCCAGCGCCAGGCGGTTGCCGCGGTTGTTGACGTCGTAAAGCAGCGATCCGCGTGCTTTGCTCAAGTCGACCGGTGCGAGAATTTCCAGATCGGCCGAGAACTCGACTTTGCCGTCGGCGTTTCGCGGCGCCAGCTCCAGATCGACAATCTGCTGGTTGGCCTCGAGATTCGGATCGACGGCGAATCGCACCCTGCCGCGCCATTGCTCATAGGCGCCTCGCTCGCCAAACACCCGACCTTCGGCATAAGGTTGTCGGCTGGCGATGTCGATCGAAACAACTTCGGCGCGCAGCATCTCGCCGCCGCAAAGGATCAGCGGCAGGATGAAGATCAGTTGGTTCATCGCAGGATTTCACTCGGTATCATGTGCGTGGACCTGCCCATTGTAATCACCGCGCTTCACCCGTATAACTGGTAACGGTCTTTGATGGCGGCGGGACTTGATTTATGCTTGAAGAACCCCGATTCTTCGGTACACCTCGACGCCGAATCGAGGTGCAAACGAGAACCGGCAGATCGATCGCCCATTACATTGCACCGCCGAACGACTTTCAGGCAACAGAATCTGTGGGTCGAAATCGCTGGAAGGTCCGGATGGTAGGCCGCTCAACGCCACGCGTCCGAGCCCTTGGGGATTAAGTAAATGGGATGCGAAATCTGGCGAAGACTATCACGCCATCCGCGACGTCTATCTGAATGGCGGCGAAGACTTCGAAGTGGAGTATTGGACGGATCGTCTCTGAGTTGAAATCAGCATGAGCGCCAAGCTGGATGTCCTGACTTCCGATGAGTTCTTATTATCGCTTGGCGTTTCGGCCACGGCGTCGGGCCTGCGCCGAGCTTTACGGCGCTCGCTGTTCGTCAAAGAGCTTCGTGAATCGCTGATGACGGGTGAAGTCACGGAGCATGGTATGCGAATCTTCGTGTCGCGGCTCATGCGCGAATTCCGGCCGGGCGTCCAATTCTCTCACGAGCCGGCATTGGCCGCCGTAGCGGTTGTGCTCGAAAAGCGCGGCACCGCATTTTCCGAGGAATATTTGCTCGACCTGGCACGGCTAAAACACATCGCCGAATTCGATCTCGCGCCGCGCGTTGCCGCAGCTTCCTTTAAGCATTGGATTTGTGCTGGAGATCCGCGGGGTGGTTATTGAGGAGCCGGGGGAAATGATCGTTGAGCTGCGATGCAACGATCAGCACGCGGCCAACCATACCATCACGATTAGTCCGGCAGAAGCTTGACTTTTTTCACTTTGCCTCCTCGTTTCCATGCTGGTCGGCGTTCCCAAGGAAATCAAGCGCGACGAATACCGTGTGGCCCTGCTGCCCGTGGGCGTCGAAGAACTGACGCGCGCGGGGCATACCGTGCTGGTGCAGCGCGATGCGGGACTCGGCTCGGGCATTCTCGACGAGCACTATGCCGAGCACGGCGCCAAGCTGGTCGATACCGCCGCAGAGATTTTCGGCCAGGCCGAGTTGGTCATCAAAGTCAAAGAGCCGCTCCCGCAAGAATGGCCGCTGCTGCGGCCCGGGCAGATTGTGTTCACCTACTTCCATTTCGCCGCCGACCGCAAACTGACCGAGGCGGTGCTGGCCTCCGGCGTCACCGCGGTCGCCTACGAGACGCTGCGCGACGACCAGGGCCGGCTGCCGCTGCTCACGCCCATGAGCGAGGTCGCCGGCCGCATGAGCATTCAAGAAGGCGCGAAATACCTGGAGCGCCCGCAAATGGGCCGCGGCATCTTGCTGGGCGGCGTGCCGGGCGTGGCGCCGGCCAACATTACCATTCTTGGCGGCGGCGTGGTCGGGGCGAACGCCGCCAAGGTGGCCGCCGGCTTCGGCGCCGATATCGGCCTGCTTGACGTCAACATGGACCGCCTGCGCTATCTCGACGACATCATGCCGCCCAACGTCGATTGCCTGTTCAGCGACCGCCACACGGTCCGCGAGCAACTCAAGCGGGCCGACCTGGTGATTGGCGCCGTGCTGATTCCGGGGGCCAAGGCGCCGCGGTTGATCGAAGCCGACGACCTGCGGCTGATGCAGCCGGGCAGCGTGATTATCGACGTGGCCATCGACCAGGGCGGCTGCGTGGCCACCAGCCGCCCGACCACGCACAGCGAGCCGACGTTCATCATCGACCAGGTGGTGCACTATTGCGTCACGAACATGCCCGGCGCCGTGGGCCGCACCAGCACGTATGCCCTCTGCAACGTGACCTTGCCCTGGGCGTTACAGATCGCCAATCGCGGCATTCTGCCGGCCGCGCAGACATTGCGGCCGATCGCACGGGCAATCAATATCATCGACCACGAAATCACCAACGAGGCGGTGGCGGCATCGTTCGGGCTGCCCTACAGCCCGCGGTTCCATCCGCACGCCGGTTAAATCGTCGTGAAAATCTTCGACCACGTGATGGGACGATGTTGTGAACGATGAAAGTCGAATTTTGCCCCCAGCCGAGTGCACGAAAAACTTGGCTGGCCCTCACCTGAGCTTTTCCCGAGGGAGCGGGATTGCTGGGATGGCCATCCTACTTACGGCGGCGGTGGCCTGCCCGGCGGCGGCGCAGCGGCAGATGGAATTCTTGGGCCGGGGCGTCGCGGCCGTTCATCAGCGAGCGGGCGAAGTGTTCGTGAGTTGGCGGCTGCTGGCCACCGATCCCGACGAGATCGCATTCAACGTCTATCGCGCCGCGGGCAAAGGCGAGGCCGTCAAATTGAACGAACAGCCCGTCGGCGGCGCGACGTGCTTTACGGATCGCAATGCGGATTTGGCGCAATCGAACAGCTACTTCGTGCGGGTGGTGGTGCATGGCGGCGAGCAGCAGCCCAGCCGCGCGGCGTTGCTGCCGGCCAATCCGCCCCAGCGAGCGTGGCTGTCGATTCCGCTGGAAACGCCCGAAGGCTACACGCCGAACGACGCTTCGGTGGGCGATCTCGATGGCGACGGCGAGTATGAGATCGTGCTGCACCAGGCGTCGCGGGGGCGCGACAATTCGCAGGCCGGCGCGACCGAACCGCCGCTGCTCGAAGCCTATACGTTGGCCGGCCGGCGGCTGTGGCGAATCAACCTGGGCCGCAACATTCGCGAAGGCGCCCACTACACCCAGTTCATGGTTTACGATCTCGATGGAGATGGCCGGGCCGAGGTGGCTTGCAAAACCGCCGATGGCGCCGTAGACGGACTAGGCACGACCATCGGCGACGCCGACGCCGACTACCGCAACCCGCGGGGCTATGTGCTCGATGGTCCTGAGTTTCTGACCATCTTTGACGGGCGGTCGGGCGCCGCGCTGGCCACGGCGCCCTATGTTCCGCCGCGCGGCAAGGTGGCTGACTGGGGCGACGATTATGGCAACCGCGTCGATCGGTTTTTGGCCTGCATCGCCTATCTCGACGGCCAACGCCCGAGCCTGGTCATGTGCCGCGGCTATTACACGCGCACGGTGCTGGCCGCCTGGAACTGGCGCGACGGCCGCTTGACGAAGGCCTGGACCTTCGACAGCCACGACGGCACGCCCGGCAACCGCGAGTATGCGGGGCAGGGCAACCACAACCTGAGCGTCGGCGATGTCGACGGCGACGGCAAGGATGAAATCATTTACGGCGCGTGCGCCATCGACGATGACGGGCGCGGCCTCTACACGACGCGGCTCGGGCATGGCGACGCGCTGCATCTATCGGACCTCGATCCCGACCGGCCAGGCTTGGAAGTATTCGACATTCACGAGCATCCACGGCACGAACACGGCATCGAGTTTCGCGATGCGCGGACGGGCGAGACCTTGTGGAGCAAGCCGTCGGCCGACGTGGGGCGCGGCGTGGCAATGGACATCGACCCGCGGCACCCGGGTTGCGAGTGCTGGGCCGCGGGGCCGGGGCTCGATCGCCTTTACGACTGCCGCGGGCGAGAAATCTCTGCCAAACCGCGGGCCTGCAACATGGGCGTCTGGTGGGACGGCGACCTGCTGCGCGAGTTGCTCGACGGCGAGCGGATCGAGAAATGGGATTATGAGCGGGGCCAAGCAAGGCTGCTCTTGAACGCCGCCGATGACGACTGCGCCGCGAACAACGGCAGCAAGGCCAACCCCTGCCTGGTGGCCGACCTGTTCGGCGACTGGCGTGAAGAGGTGATCTGGCGGAGCCGCGACAACCGCGAGCTGCGGATCTTCAGCACCACCGCGCCGACCGAGCGGCGAATGGTGACGCTGATGCACGATCCGCTGTACCGGCTCAGCGTGGCTTGGCAAAACGTGGGCTACAATCAGCCGACGCAGGTGGGCTTTTACCTGGGCGACGGCATGTCGCCGCCGCCCCGGCCGGCGATCCGAACCGTGCGGCACTAACGGGATCCGAACTCAGTGTTATTCTATTCGCACATTTGGGATCTGCTCTTGAAGTGTCTGACGATAGTCTCGACGAGCTTGATCCCGCTCATCGTGCATGATCAGATCTTCGGCGTAAATGCTGATGTCGTGATTCCTATCATCGCCGCAAGTATCATCACCACTCTGGTAGTCTATAGGCCGTTGGTTTCCGTACTTTCGTCCTGGCTCTATGCCAGGCTCAACCTTGGGGTTCCTGTCTCATTCTCCGATGCAAAAGCGTTGCGGATGCTTTTTCAGCTTTCTTTTGGGGGTACGCAGCCCGTAGGATGGTACCCAATGAAGGAAGTGAAACAGCTCCCTGCCGACGAACGGCGGGCCGCGTTAATGACCGAAGTAGCGCGAATCAAATCAGAGCGTCGGCGCATGCTGATTTGATTTCCTCGCGGCTAAACAAGTCCAACCTCGGCCGCCCAACCCAACCGATCAGAATCAAGCTGCATTGACAACCCCGAGGAATGATCCATGAAACACACCATGCTGCTCACTTTGGCTCTCTCGCTCACCGCGGCGACCGCGCGGGGGCAGGGTCTCGATCAGTTCTACCAACTCGGTCCCGATTCGTTGGAACAAGAAGGCGTGCCGCATGGCAAGATCGTCGGGCCGCACACGCTGCCCTGCGAGGTTTATCCGGGCACCACGCACACCTATTGGGTCTATGTGCCCGCTCAGTACGATGCGTCAAAGCCCGCCAGCCTGATGGTGTTCAACGATGGGCAGGCCTTCAAGAATGAAAAAGGCGACGTGCGAGCGCAAAACGTTCTGGACAACTTGATCTTCCGCCGCGAGATTCCGGTGATGATCGCGGTGTTCATCAATCCGGGCCGAAGGCCCGATCAGCCGGAGCCGTCGCCGAAAGACTGGGGCGACCGCTCGACCAATCGCCCGACGGAATACAACACGCCCGACGACAAATACGCGCGGGTGATCTGCGACGAGCTGCTGCCGGCCCTCGGCAAGGAGTACAACCTCTCCGCCGACCCCGAGCAGCGCGGCATCGGCGGGGCCAGCTCGGGGGCCATCGCGGCGTTTTCGGTGGCCTGGGAACGGCCCGATCAATTCCGCAAGGTGCTCAGCATGGTGGGCAGCTTTGTCAACCTGCGCGGCGGCGATGTTTACCGCGAGCGCGTACTGCAAAGCGAGAAGAAGCCCATCCGCATTTTCTTGCAAGACGGCCGCAACGACAACCGCGGCACGCGCCGGGGCGGCGAGTACGACCCGCGACGCGACTGGTTTTTGCAAAACGTTCGCCTCGTCGAGGCCCTGACCTCGAAGGGCTACGACGTGAACTATGCCTGGGGCATCGGGCTGCACGGTCAGAAGCAAGGCGGCGCCATCTTTCCAGACATGATGCGCTGGCTATGGCGCGATCACCCTGTGTCAGTCGATGTGAACGACCCGATCGAGCGCGACTTCCATCGACCGGCGGGGCGGGGTTAATGGTTCTCCGCCCGCATCGCCTTGCGGCGCCTGAGGCTGACGGCGAATTGCACGACCGCCAGCAGGATTAGTATGCAGGCCGCTAGCATCATCAGCAGCTTGGGCTGTTCATAAAACAGGCGCAGATAGGGGTTGATGGCCTTGTGTAAGAACCAGCGCCAACCGGCAATCACCACGACGGTGGCGAGGCACAGGAACGGCCCGTAGGGTATTTCGCGACCCCGGCCCAATGCAAGCTGGGTCAGCCCGATCACCAACCCGAAACAAGGCGCGACGAAGAAGATAATCACACATGCTTGCCAGCCCAAGAACGTTCCGATCATGGCCATCAGCGTGACATCGCCAAAGCCCATGGCCTCGCGTCGGAAGATCAGGGCGCCGATGAGCCGCACCATCCAGATCATCCCACCGCCGATGGCCAGCCCTGCCAAGGAGGTCAGCAGCGCGGCCCAATTGGGTCCGCCCAGCCGCCAGACGACGCCGATGCCCGCAGAGCCGCACAAGGCCACCAGCAGCACGCTGAACGCGTTGGGCGAGCGGATGGCGTAGGCAATGAGCAGCCGCGTGGCGTGATCGAAGCCGCGCCGCGGTCGCCAGAGCCACGGGAGCAGGGAAACGCACCAAAAGCCAAAGACAGCCAGGGCAATGAGTAGCGGCAGCAACTGATCGCGGCCCTCCAGATAGGCAGGCCAATTGTGCGGATAGGCGCAGAACGGATAGGCCAGGGTGATGAATTCGACAAATTGGATGCCCGGTGGGCGGATGTGAATGCTCGGCGGGCGGGTGGCAATCCACACCGGCATCAGCGTCCAAGGGTAGGCCGCGGCCGTGCAGAGACCCAGTAGCGTGCCCGGCACGGTGATTTCGTCGGGAATGATCCGCTCGTCGATGTCGATCAGGGTTGCGGCCAACATAAAGGCGATCAGCAGAAGGTTGCTGGCGTAGACCGCGTGTAAGATGTTCCGAGTGATGGGGCTGAGGCCTTCGGCGCCCGGTCTTCCCTCCAGACCCAATCTGCCGGGCGGCAAGAGCGCCCATTGGTCGATTTCCCACCAATAGAGCGCGGCGCACAAACCACCCATCGCCAGTTCGACCGCCATCGCCCGCAGCCAGAAAGTGGTTCCAAGTTCGGTGGCCTTGCGGCGCAGCCGGAACCAGCCGACCAGCGGCAGGCGGTCGAGCCAGCGGCTTTTGCCGTCGCGCGGATGCTCGCGCGACCAGGGATTTCGGCGGCGGTTGTCACTCAAAGCATACGCCACCACATTGGCCAGATGGCCCAGCAGCACGCCGATCACAAACACGCCGGCCAGACGGTAGCCCAGAGGCTGCTGGAGCAAAACGTTCACAGATTTTCCGTGGGTGAGAGGTTGAAGTGACGCGCGATTTCCGCGGCGATTTCCACGGCAGGTTTACGATCGGTGTCGAGCGAAAGTTCGGCGCATTGTTCGTACAACGGAATGCGCTCGCGCAAGATGGTCTCGACTTCGATCGCGCCCCCGGCGGTGGTCAGGTTGGGCCGTCGCTGAGCGGTCGTGGCATCGGCGGCCGTGCGGGCCAGCAGGGCGGCCGGCTCGGCTCGCAGCCAAACCACACGCCCGCGCTCGCGCAACTGGCGGCGGTTGGTCTCGCGCAACACGGCCCCGCCTCCGGCCGCGATGATCAGCCCATTGCGATCGAGCAATTCCGCCAGGACCATGGTCTCCAAATCACGAAACGCCGCTTCTCCCTCGTCGGCAAAGATGGCGGCAATCGACTTGCCGGCTTTCAACTCAATCTCGACGTCGGCATCGACCCAGGGCCAGCCCAGCTTCAATGCCAGCAGGCGGGCCACGGTGCTCTTGCCGGCCCCGCGATAACCGATCAGCACGATATTCATGGAAACCACTGCATCTATGGAAACCATTGCGCTCGCGTGCTAATACTTGGCGGGTCCGATGGCGCGCTTCAGAACCTCGCGCATCGCCTCGGCCGGCGCTTCCTGGTCGGTAAACAGCTTGAACTGCAACGCCGCCTGGCGAATGAACATGTCGACGCCCGTCACCACCGTGCAGCTTCGCGCTCGGGCGTCTTTGACCAGCAACGTGCTCTCCGGATTATACACCGTGTCGAACACCAGCATCGACGGCTTGAGGTAGTGCTTGTCGTAGGGGGTTTCGTCGACGTGAGGGTGCATGCCCACCGGAGTGCAATTGATGAGCAGATCGACCCAGAAATTATGCCGCGTGCCCCAGTCGACCGCCTTGCCGCCCAGGGCTTCGGCCAGCTTGTCTGCCCGTTGCCGCGTGCGGCTGGCAATCACGACTTCGGCCCCGCGGCGCTGCAAGCCAAAGGCAATAGCCTTGGCCGCGCCGCCCGCGCCCAGCACCAGGGCGACTTTCGAGTTCAGATCGGTTTCGCCCAGGTCGGCCTCCAGCGCCGACGTCAGGCAGTCCATCGCCGCACGGTAGTCGGTGTTATAGCCGGCGAGTTGCTCCGCTTCGAAGATCAGCGTGTTGGCCGCCGCCACGCCGCGCACCGCTCCATCGACCTTGTTCACCCGCTTCAGCACCGCCTCCTTGTGCGGAATGGTCACGCTCAGGCCTTTGATGCCCAGCTCTCGGGCATCATCCAAAAAGCTGTAG